>NZ_JBHIPX010000116.1:0-503 GCF_042196245.1 Bartonella sp. AP19HLJMH | reverse complement strand
CCTATGCTTAAAAGACCTTCCGTCGTATCAACTTCAGCAAACATCTTCGTGATAAAGTTAAAACTTCCATCTGGTGCCCCCATTTCTTGCGAAACAACCGTTGCCTCCATCGGTGCTCCCGTAAACATAACAAGCCGATTGTTATCATCAAAAGCACCAAGCATGGGAGCGCCACTTTGCCAACGAGGGCTGTCTAAAGAAGCCGGCAAGGACTCAAGATTGATCGAGATCTCATCTAACTGTTCTAAAGTATAACCTGTCGTAAACACTGGAAACAACGTGAAAGGTTTTCCCTGTAGCGTCGACCATTTCTGCAATCCCCAATCATAGACAAAGGTCGTTTGCTCGTTATTGCCTCTCTTTATGGACCAGTAAATCCGGTTATCAACGGGGTCTATAACCCCTTGCATCTCATCAAGAGCAAATTTATCAAAGGTTTTAAAAACCGTTCTATCAACCTTCTCAAAGCCTATCGGCAAAAGTTGACCATCAGCACTGATCTG
>NZ_JBHIPX010000115.1:0-509 GCF_042196245.1 Bartonella sp. AP19HLJMH | reverse complement strand
GAACCGCTTGTCATGAGTTGGATATAATCGATAATCAAGACATCTAGACCATGTTGTCGTTTAAGACGCCTTGCACGAGCGGACAATTGTGCAATAGACACCCCACCCGTTTGATCAATATAAAGAGGGATTGTTTGTAAGGAACGCATTGCGTGAATAATTTTTGCAAATTGCTCTTCTGAGATATTACCACGGCGCATATCAGAAGAAGAAACCTTTATTTGCTCTGAGATAATACGAGTTGCAAGCTGTTCAGTTGACATCTCAAGTGAAAAGAAACCTACAATACCCCCTTCATTGGCTTGGCTGTTATCATGACGCTTGCAAGCATTGGCAATATTAAAAGCAATATTGGTCGCCAGAGAGGTCTTCCCCATCCCAGGGCGCCCCGCAAGGATAATTAAGTCAGATGCTTGTAACCCTCCCATTTTCTCATCAAGGGTTTTGATATGGGTAGCTATCCCTGAGAGCTGTGAGGAACGCTTTTTTGCAGCGCTTGCCATGTTAAG
>NZ_JBHIPX010000114.1:0-511 GCF_042196245.1 Bartonella sp. AP19HLJMH | reverse complement strand
TAGTGTCAAAATTATAATAATGACAACAAATATCAGAATGTATATAACAGTAAAAAGAGTCATATTAAAATGAAGTCAATCATTCTTGTGATTTTGATTGCAAACCTTTTATCGGCTTGTGCATTAGCACCAAAGCTAAAACAGCCCAATGATAGAAATCGTGTGCCTATTAATAAAACAATCCCTGCCGAAATCAAGCGAGGAGACAGATGAAAAAGCGATTTATTATAACAGGAATGATTACCCTTTTGGAAATGATAAATTTGGCACATGCAAACAATGATGATGATATATCTACTCGCATATGGGAAAGTCTTTTAAGGGCACAGATTCCTTCGAAATCAGATACTAAACAGAGTTCACCTGCTTCACCGCCACAATCTGTTTCACCGCCACAACCTGCTCTACCAGCAGAATATCGGGAGCTTATTGATCTATTAAAAAAAGGGGAAATTATTGAGCTCTTAACAAAACAGCTTGCGTTAAAAAAAGAACAACTTTCACAAATAGA
>NZ_JBHIPX010000113.1:0-520 GCF_042196245.1 Bartonella sp. AP19HLJMH | reverse complement strand
TGAGAACTTTATTCATCAATATTTCCCCTTTTTCCTTTCAGTTTTACAAGTTTTGAGCACAATCTTTAAATTCTGCTATGTTCTGGTTTTTTATAACCAGTGATGATAAATCTAGAGCAGCGACATAATGTTGCCATAAATATATTATAGAGTGCATAAAGCTCTTTAAGTTGAGCAGCTAAAGCGCAATAGCGATGTGTAATGGCGCTATCCATTGTTTTTGTAAGGGAATGCATTACAGTATTATCTATCCAAGTGAATATGCCTTTGCTTTCTACTGCCATTGAGATGCTCCGCTCTTCATTGTGTCTTAATGGTTATTTTGTTGTTCTTCTGCCGCGCGCTCTTTCGCTCTTCGTTCTTCCTCAGCACGCTCTTTTGCTCTTTGTTCAGCAAGGAATTTTTGATTCTCTTCTCTCATTTTTTTAATTCTGGCTCTCATTTCAGCTTTCAATTTTTCCATTGATTTGCGATTTTCTTCGTCAATTTTACGACTTCTTTCTGCTGCTTTTGCTTCATA
>NZ_JBHIPX010000112.1:0-523 GCF_042196245.1 Bartonella sp. AP19HLJMH | reverse complement strand
AGATGATGCAATCCAAATCTTTCGCATCAATCCTTCTGAGAATAATTGTGAAGATATCTCTGAAGAAATTGCAGAAGCATATGTAAAAGAAAATATCGAACATCTCCACGAGGAGAGTAAAGTTCATGACTTTGTACTCGAAAGTGATGCTTACCAAGAACTTTTAGACGAGATCGCAGACGAAAAATATAATGATGAGATTTACGGTACTTATGAACAACAACACCGTTTGCGTCCTTGTGATGTGCTTTAAAAATTCTAAAGGGCGCTTTTAAAAGCGCCTCCCTTTTTCCCATCAATAATTGATTAGAGTAAACTTATGACCACACATGATACTCATATTCATAGTGAAGGATATCTCACGCCTGAAAACGAGGTAGACAACAAAATCGGTTATGTCCAAATGGTCAATGCCCATGTAATGCATAGGTACTTACATTTGAAACAAGATTTTTCCACTTGGTTTAATGATTGTGTTGAAAAGCTTGATCTAAAAGAAGGCGTGGATTTTGTTTTTACAAAA
>NZ_JBHIPX010000111.1:0-526 GCF_042196245.1 Bartonella sp. AP19HLJMH | reverse complement strand
GCCAAGCCGGTTCAGATGCTTCGTTGGATTAATGATACGACCTATAGTGTCCTTCTCCATGGACCCGTAGTAATCACTACGATCAATAAAGACCATGACTATATCAGTCGCTCTGGTCAATCCCAACGCATCCGCTATTCTATTACGCTCTTGCCCTTTTTTTATGGCGGAAAACCACAAGGACAATACTAGGTGGGACAAATCCAAGAGGGACAAACTCTATGAAGATACCAGAAAAGCGCGTTATTGTAGAGCTAGAGGATATGAGCCTCGATCTCCTCTGCTTTCACCATGCCATGGCTGTGTTCAGAGACCGCATCCAAGTTGGGGGACTAAACGGTTATTTAGAAGCCACACTGGAAGCCAATCCAGAGATTGCCAAATATGGTGTGTTTTTACCGCGGGGCTTAACGGTCATTCTGCCTGAATTTGTGTTGTCTAATCCCCAAAGCATGGTGAAGCGGTTATGGGATTAATGCGTACACACCCTTTTATTGTGGTCAAGGTGGGAGACAAACCTGTTCAT
>NZ_JBHIPX010000110.1:0-536 GCF_042196245.1 Bartonella sp. AP19HLJMH | reverse complement strand
GATGCTGTAACGGGTAGTCAGCTTTTTGAAACGAATGATAAGGTTGTTACTTATTTAGGAGGCAATGCAGCTTTTAATAATGGTGTGTTTACTGGGCCGACCTATAGTTTATCGGAGATTGATAAAGATGGTAAGATAACAGCCAAACCTTTTACCAATGTTGGTTCAGCTTTTGAGGGACTTGATGATAATATCAAGAATGTCAATCAGAGGATTAAGGAAGTTTCTGAAGGAGTCGCACAGGATTCTTTGAATTGGAATAATGAAGCCAATGCATTTGTAGCTAAGCATGGAACGGAAGGAAACAATAGCAAATTGAAGTTTCTATTAGATGGAGAAATTTCTAAAGGTTCAACAGAAGCGATCACGGGCAACCAACTTTATTCAATGAATCAAACAGTTGCGACCTATTTTGGTGGAGGTGCTGGCTATGAAAATGGAAAATGGGTTGCACCCACATTCAAACTTAAAACTGTCAATGATGATGGTAGCACTGGTGAGGAAAAGGTTTACAATAGTGTAGCGGAAGCACTTGC
>NZ_JBHIPX010000109.1:0-539 GCF_042196245.1 Bartonella sp. AP19HLJMH | reverse complement strand
GGAACGCAAGAGTTTGTTGACAACTACAAAAGCGCACTTGCCGAGTTACAAGGGCTTATACTTCCTAAATCAAAAACCGGTAAACTTGTTGAAGGGTCATTTGCATGGCTGCTTAAACAATACTTTAACAGCTCTAATTGGCATAGCTACACTAAAGCTACAAAAAAACAAAAAGAACTCATCCTTATGAAGGTATGTGATAGCATAGGAAACATTCCATACCAAGCAATTGAAAAGAAACATATCATAGCCGGCGTTGAACGACGCAAAGAAACACCAGCAATGGCTAGAAACTTTCTGAAAGCCCTTAATGGGCTTTTTAATTGGGCGATTGACCAAGGTCTTTTAGAAAATAATCCAGCCTTAGGTGTTAAAAGACCAGCCCTTCACAACAAAGATGGGTTTGCTGTTTGGACAGAAGAAGATGTTGAGAAATATTATCAAAGATGGTCCCATGGTACCCATGAACGCGTTTGGATTGATGTCCTTTTGTATACGGGTTTGCATCGTGGTGATGCGGTCCGCATTGGCTGGAAAGA
>NZ_JBHIPX010000108.1:0-544 GCF_042196245.1 Bartonella sp. AP19HLJMH | reverse complement strand
GCGCGGTGAGAGTGTCGATGCTCATATTGGTGCATTTACCAATCAAGGGACGTTTATTGCAACCGATGATTTGCATTTGATGGTAAGTGCACAAGAAGGCGCCGATCCGCAACAAGCCTTTCTGAAGAATACATCCGAAGGGGTTCTTCAAAGTGGCGGCGTTTTTGTTTTGATCGCAGGGCAATTAGACAATGCCGGTGTGCTTGGCTCTAGTGGTGAGAATGTTGTCCTCAATGTGGCAGGAAATGTTACCAATAGCGGGCTGATTTACGCCAAAAAATCTATGGATCTATTCAGTGATGGTAATCTGACCAACACACAGGGCAGAATTATTGCTGAAGAGGCTCTCAGCATTGGTGGGCTGAAAGAGATACGTGCTGGTCATATAAATAATGAGGCTGGTCTTCTCAGTGCTTTAGCCGGTGAGATGAAGATTGTTGCAACGTCTTTTGTCAATAAAAGCGCTGAAACGACAAATTCAGACCAACAAAACGCTACACATGATGAAGGTGCGCATGTTTTAGCGCGGGATGGTTTGCGCATT
>NZ_JBHIPX010000107.1:0-544 GCF_042196245.1 Bartonella sp. AP19HLJMH | reverse complement strand
TTGATCAAAAAACGTGCCCGCATGCGATCGGCAAGGCGGGTTAAAAAATCAACAGCCGATTGATCTGTGCGAATCACATAAGGCAAATTTTGTTGAGTGAACTGGGGACTAACCTTTGCTTGATAGCCATGGCGTTTGGCAAGTGTCTCAACAATCTCACCAACAGTTTTGTGATCAAAATGCTCACTCACCTGTTCTTTGAGCTCTTTACGCATCGAGGCACTTTTGCCACAAAGGCGCAAAATCTCTCCATCACTGCCCCCACAACTTACAACCGATTCGACAACAAAACACCCCATAAATGCACTGATGCTGTTCTCATAACCAAAGATCACCTGTAGCGCACTGTTGCTTGAGGGAACCTCTAAATCATTGCCACTATCATCAAACTCTGCTTCAAATGTATCGGCTTCATTCCCAGCATGGTCCGTAATGGTTGCGGTTAAAAGACGCTGGTAAAAAACCTCATGAACAGGTTTGTCTCCCACCTTGACCACAATAAAAGGGTGTGTACGCATTAATCCCATAACCGCTTCACCATGCT
>NZ_JBHIPX010000106.1:0-547 GCF_042196245.1 Bartonella sp. AP19HLJMH | reverse complement strand
CCAAATTGATAGCCTTTTAAAGCAGCCATCAAGGCAAATGATCTTGTCTTTCCAGACCCTCGTCCACCCCAAGCCGCTCGTACCAAAGCGTCTCCTGCAAAAATAGGAATGAGTTTTGGTACAATCTTAATCTGTCTTGTCGTCATTCATTGTTAAAGGAGCAATTTCTACACGCCCTATGATCTTAATCGCGCCCCCATCTTCCCCCGTCACTTGCAAAGGCAAGATCTTCCCAAGCAACGCTAAATAAGCCGCAGGGCATCTTATTGCCTGCTTTTCGAGGTAAGAGATTAGTCCTTCCTTGCCATACTTATTGCCTGCCAATTCAGCAGCTTTAAGAATAGCCTCTTTCAAAAGGCGTGTATTCTTATTGGGTACACCTTTAACACGCCCCATTCCTGCCTTAGGGGGTTTATATTTTTTCTTTGTTTGAGAAATCTGTTCTGTATTTTGTGATGTCATAAAATACACCCTCCAGATAATAAAAAACCCCGCATTTGCGGGGATTTTGAACTGTACATTTCCCTCTCTAGACACAATACGCCTA
>NZ_JBHIPX010000105.1:0-551 GCF_042196245.1 Bartonella sp. AP19HLJMH | reverse complement strand
TATGCCATTTAGTCACTGGATAACAACCAGACAAATATTGCCAAACATAACCGCAACCATCCTCACAACCGATATGCAAAATCATCCGTCTATTGTTTGTATCAACGTGTCCTCCAGACGTCTTAAAAGAAGGCGCTTGATTGCCGACAATACTGGTTGCTTGATTACTTCCATACATGCTTGGCGAAAACTCATCACTCGTCAAAAATCTCTTATACTAACAGACCAAAAATCAAATGCATGATCCGCATAGCTACGATTGGTCGTAATCGGAACACCATATGCCGACTTTGCATTTTCACCTGTCCCTGATTGAAGATAAATATCAACCCAAATATTATGCCACAGATTGTAAACCATCCCTTCTGGACTACTACATGGGCGGTGATTTAAACACCAAACAGAATTGGGCAAAACATCCCCCGCTTGATAAGCCGATACAAGATATTGATTTATAATGATAATCTAGCTCTGTTCATATTGAATGAGAACCCTGAATAACGTAAGATTCTCTCATCTTAAATCTGTGTATCTTGAATCAATCAAAATCA
>NZ_JBHIPX010000104.1:0-553 GCF_042196245.1 Bartonella sp. AP19HLJMH | reverse complement strand
AAAATCACAATGACTGGAGGAACTGTAAAAGGGCAAAAAAGTGCTCTGTTGACAGAAAATGCCGGATATATTGATGTCACAGATATCACTCTCACCACAGATAACAAAGGAACTGGCGCAAAATCCATTGGTCCTAACAGCATGATTAATTTGCATGATAATGCAACCATTAAAGAGGCTATCATCGGACTTGAAGCAAACAGTGGTGTCATTCAAATGACAGGAGGATCTATCACTGTTTCCGAGACAGGGGCTTCTTTTGAAAACAGCAAGAGTGACAACAACAAGTTAGAAAATGTCGTGATAACAAGCAGCAGCAATGATAAACCGATAACCACAGGTGTAAGTGCTGATAAGGAAAGCACGGTTACTTTAAAAAATATCACCGTTAAGAACGCACAAAAGGCTCTCTTGGCTAATGATAATTCCCAAATAACGGTAACGGACGGCGGTTCCTTTGGCGGTGAGGTACAAGCCAAGCAAGGCAGCACAATTACTTTAAATGATAATGTTATAGTAACATCTGAAAATAATGGGCTTCATGCAGATGGTG
>NZ_JBHIPX010000103.1:0-579 GCF_042196245.1 Bartonella sp. AP19HLJMH | reverse complement strand
TTTGGAAAAAAGTTCCTTGATGAGAATGCCATAAAAAGAGTTTTGCGTGGTTGTCTTAAAGACTTCAAAAGAGATTTCTTATTGTTTTATGCTGTTGTTTTTGACGATAGGATGTGCTTGATAGCATGATGTCTCGTTTATATGCGTGTTGAGTGGCTTAGAGGAGCTGGAGAGTGAATTTATCTCTAATTATTGATAAATATATTGTAGCATTAAACTGGGGATATTGATGTATTAACCATTGACGGGCTAAACAGTTTTGGTTAAAGGTTTTTTCATATAAATGTGGGGGAGAAATCTTCAGCAATTAAAATAAAGCGTTTTTTGTAAAATAAAGCAGTTTTTGGGTGTCACTTTTTTGGTCACAGAGGCATGTGCTGTTGTTAAAAGCGTCATAGGGCAGTGGCTGTTTTGAGTGGACTTGTTAGAGGTTCCATGAAGTTCTTTTAAAGAGTGCTTCATGAATAGTGTAAAGCGGGGGCAATCTGTATTGTTATTGATCTTTTTACGCCAAAGTTCTCTTTTGAGAATTTTTCGTGCCATTGTTGTTTTCTTTGGCTTGTTTACAGGTGTAAATGT
>NZ_JBHIPX010000102.1:0-585 GCF_042196245.1 Bartonella sp. AP19HLJMH | reverse complement strand
TGCCTCTGGAAAAGACATCTTTAAATATCGACTTCTCGTTGACAGCACAGAAGTGGAATTAAGTGACAATGTGAATGCCATGATTAAAGGACAAGCGATACCCGTTTATCGTATTGACCTTCGTCATATGGAAAACAGTCGTATAGACTGGCAAATATTTGCAACAAAACAAGAAGTTGTTCTGAAATCAACAAAAGAGCCTCGTCCCCATCAAGAAGAAGCCATCAAGAAAGTCTGTGAAGGGTTAAAAGAAGCAGATCGTGGCAAGCTAATTATGGCATGTGGAACGGGGAAGACTTTCACTAGCCTTAAGATAGCAGAAACCATAGCAGGAACAGGCAAGCGTGTGTTGTTTCTGGTGCCCTCGCTTGCTTTAGTCTCGCAAACGATCCGTGAATGGACAGCCGATGCACAAGTGCCCTTGCGTTCCTTTGCGGTGTGTTCAGATACAAAAGTAGGCAAGCGTCGTAAAAACCAAGATGATATTGTTGGCATGGAAACCTCAGATCTTGTTCTCCCTGCTACAACAGATGCAAAAGCCCTTGCCAAAGAAGCTCGTGAAAACCTAGCAAATGCAATGACGGT
>NZ_JBHIPX010000101.1:0-588 GCF_042196245.1 Bartonella sp. AP19HLJMH | reverse complement strand
TCTTGATTATCATCATTTTTGCCATCTAAAAGCTTTAACTCGCCTTTGTACTGAGGCAATATGACTTCTGTTACATAGCGATCAACACCGTTTTTATCTTGCCATTTACGAGTTTGTAGTCGTCCCTCGATATAAACTTTGCTGCCTTTATTCAGATACTGGAGAGCTACTTTTGCCAAGTGTGGATTAAACACCACAATGGAATGCCATTCGGTTTTGTCTATTCTCTTATTGGTTGCCTTGTCTGTATAGCTCTCAGACGTTGCCATTCGAAAATTGACCACCTCGATGCCAGTTGACATTGTTTTGCTTTCTGGATTGGCACCTAAATGACCAATTAAAATCACTTTATTAAGCATGTTTGTAAGTCCCATTAAATGATGTAAAGATCATAACATGTTTTATGTGTTTTTACAATGTTTTCAGTTAGCTAATAACAATTATTTAATGTTTTACATTATGTTATAAATCACTAAAGCGTGTAAAATCGGATTGAAAGGCAAGGGGAACGATTCCTGTCGGACCATGGCGTTGTTTTGCTATAATAACCTCGGCTTTACCCTTGGCTTGCTCCATTGCCTCTTGCCA
>NZ_JBHIPX010000100.1:0-590 GCF_042196245.1 Bartonella sp. AP19HLJMH | reverse complement strand
CGTTCTATGGATGGTAGTCCGTATCATTTTTCTCACAAGCGCCCCAATAGTGATACTCTAACGGGATCATTTTCTCTTCCCTATGGCACTTGGACAACAGGTTTTGATGGGACGTGGAGCCAATATCATTCAAGTGTTAAGGGAATATTTTCCGATATTATGACTGCGGGTAAGTCTTTATCGCTGACACCGTGGATTTCACGGGTTATTGATCGTGATCAAGAGGGGAAGACCTGGCTTACGGGACGGTTGACATGGAAATATTCTGATAATTCCAGCCGTAAACTAGCTATTACAACCTTTGAGCTTGATCATTCGCGCAAGTGGCTTGGAGGAGAATTAAGCGCGCATATAGGGTTTCATAAAGGGTTGGCAATTCTTGGCGCTTATGATGATAAAGAGCAAGAGAATGCAACAAAGAATGCACCCAAAGGGCAATTTTCCAAATTGTCTTTTTCTCTAGGCTACGTGCGTCCTTTTTCGCTCAAACAGTATCACTTTCGCTATAACACGCTGTTTTCAGGACAAGTATCACCCGACACGTTGTTTAGTTCAGAGCAAATGTCGCTTGGTGGTAGTACCTCTGTGCG
>NZ_JBHIPX010000099.1:0-592 GCF_042196245.1 Bartonella sp. AP19HLJMH | reverse complement strand
GTTTTTGTCAAACGTCCACCAACACGGATCAACCATTGAGAAGGATTTTTCATATCAACGGTAAAATTATCAGCATCTTCAATGGTATTAAACATCAAATGTTGATAGGCAATTTGTGCTTGTGGCTCAAATGTTAAACCTTCCATTCCAGCTGCAAACTCTTTGCCAACAGTGGTGGAGATACTCAACATTTTGGCGTTTTTCAATTTTGCGGTTTTGCCAATGATAGCATTGCCGATATCTCCCTTTATTATCCCATAGGACAAGAGTGTATCCATATAGAAACCATTGTCATGCTGCACGCTGCCATAAGCTGTTAGTGACCATTTATCCAATGTGCTCTTACTTACATCATTCATATCTTTTGGAGTGAAAGACAGCCGCCCATAGGTGCCTACAAGACCGAAATGTGTTGTGGTATTTTGTCCTTCTAATGCCGCGAATGCAACACCGGCTTGTAGAGCAGCATAGCGGATATCAGCACCATAACCATATTTGAGAGGTCCACGTTCAGAAGATAAGGTTCCTGTGTTTCCGTAAGTATAGAGGAAGAAACCGGTTTGTTTTTCCTCTTCTTTTCCTAAGACAGATG
>NZ_JBHIPX010000098.1:0-600 GCF_042196245.1 Bartonella sp. AP19HLJMH | reverse complement strand
CTATTAAAAAAAGGGGAAATTATTGAGCTCTTAACAAAACAGCTTGCGTTAAAAAAAGAACAACTTTCACAAATAGAAAAAGCCTATCAGGCTATAACAAAGAGTCAGAAAACAAACCCAAAGCAAATAGACTTTTCTAGTTTTTTTCTCAAAGAACCAGAATCGCTCTATAAGAAGAATCAGCTTTCAACGGAATTATATCAAAAGGCATTGGAGGAAGAAAACAAAATTTCTGGGACTTTTGATCAAGTAGGCAAGTCTATTTTTGCTCGTTTAGAATTTGTATCGACTTTAGACAAAGCGGTAACTTTAAAAACTTTTCAACATGTAGAAAATCGTTTTCAATACCTCAAACAGTTATTCGATGAACTTCAAATAAAAGAAAACCTGAAAGACATTGCTGATCTTCAAGCACATATCGATGGTATATTAGTCATGATCCAAAATGAATCTATAAAGATGCAAATGGTAGCGCATTTACGTGATGCTGAATACTCACTTATCAAAAGGAAAAGACACGAACTTGATATGAAATTTTTTAACCATGAAAAAAAAGAGATGCCTAGCATACGGTGAAAACACTTAGGTAATGTATAAATG
>NZ_JBHIPX010000097.1:0-616 GCF_042196245.1 Bartonella sp. AP19HLJMH | reverse complement strand
ACAAAAGCTTCAGAAAACTGGTATAAGTGGTGCAAGCTTTTCAGGTGGCATACGCTATCAGTTTTAAATCAAGGCTGTAAAAATAGCCTATTCATTCTATTCAATTTAATAAAAAGGGCAGCACAATATGCTGCCCTTTTTGTACATTAAAGTCATCCTTTTTCCTTTTAAAGCACCCTTCCCTCTTTATACTTAGTTCTTTACGAAAATCTCCAAGACAAGACACAACAAACGCAACAGAGCACTTCCATCCCCAGTGGATGAAGAGTACTTCCTACTTTGAAAAAAAGAGAAGTCTATTAGAAATAAATTAATACCACTGTGTTGAAAGATGAAAGCCCACTTTAAGCCCAAGTAAGTTAGCTTTTTTACTAGCTTCTTCTACATCCTTTTTTGTTCCCTCATAACCCCAATTTGCGTCATATAATAATCCCTACCATCACGTAAAAGATGTTATGGTACCACTATATCAGTAGCTCACAATATTTCTCTGAATAATAATATTCAAAATTATAATTCTTTAAATAAAATCCATTATAAATACATTTTGTATTATACATAATTAATATCAATTATTTTTTAATTTTGACAAAAAACCAAAAATGTCTTACCAAAT
>NZ_JBHIPX010000096.1:0-621 GCF_042196245.1 Bartonella sp. AP19HLJMH | reverse complement strand
TTCACATCCAGCTGTGATGAGCCCTGTGCAAAGTAGCAATGTTGTTATGAGAACTTTATTCATCAATATTTCCCCTTCTTTCTTTCAGTTTTACAAGTTTTGAGCACAATCTTTAAATTCTGCTTGTGTTATCGGTTTTTATAACCAGTGATGATAAATCTAGAGCACAGACATAATGTTGCCATAAATCTATTGTATAGTCTGTAAGGTTCTTTAAGTTGAGCAGCTAAAGCGCAATAGCGATGTGTAATGGCGCTATCCATTGTTTTTGTAAGGGGATCCATCAACATATCATCTATGTCAGTAAATACGCCTTTCGTTATTATTGCCATTTAGATGCTCCGCTCTTCATTATGTCTTAATTATTATTCTGTTGTTCTTCTGCCGCGCGCTCTTTTGCTCTTCGTTCTTCTTCAGCGCGTCGCTTTGCTTCTTGTTCAGCTAATTTTTTTTTAGTGTTAGCTTCCATTTTTTTTAGTCTGGCTCTCATTTCAGCTATATCTTCTTCTTCTCTTTTACGATTTTCTTCTGCAATTTTACGACTTCTTTCTGCTGCTTGTGCCTGACGTTCCTTATCAAGTTCTAAAAATGCTAACCGCATGTTTTCACAATTTTTTGAAG
>NZ_JBHIPX010000095.1:0-632 GCF_042196245.1 Bartonella sp. AP19HLJMH | reverse complement strand
AGGGCTGCTATGCCGCCAGCGATCCAGCCGATAGGAGTGGTCATGATTGCGATACCAAGCGATATAAAAGCAGCACTAACGGCAGTTATTGCAGAAATCAGTGTACCTACAAGAGTTACAGCAAGACCAGCCATTGCGGAAGAAGCCGAGACTATGGCTGAAAATAGCGTTCTTGCAAGAGTTTTAGCAAGACTAGCAAAAGCTGCACTAACCGAACCTATGGCTGAAAGCAGTGATCTTCCCAGAGTAGCAGAAAATCTAATAAAAGCTTTATCTGCTGCGATTATTTTTGAGAGCAGGGATTTTCCAAGATTTGCATCCAGACCGGTAATTTTAGAACCAACGGAAGTGAAGGCTGAAAGCACTGGTCCTGAAAGAGCGAAAGCAAGCCTGATAAAAACTGCGCTTACTATGGCTAATGATGTAAGCAGCCAGCCATTGATTTTGTCCCAATTTTTGTAGAGCAAATATCCAGCGCCTACAAGAGCTGCGATGCCGCCAATTAGCCATCCTATGGGCGTTGTCATTATAGTATAGCCAAGCGTGACAAACGCTGCTCCCGCTGCGGCTAATGCGGCAATGAGTGGACCAAAAATGAACGAACCAAGTGCCACAAGTCCTACCTTAAAGAG
>NZ_JBHIPX010000094.1:0-634 GCF_042196245.1 Bartonella sp. AP19HLJMH | reverse complement strand
ATTAGAGCGGTTGTTCCACAGGTTCCAACTTATCTTCTTTTGCCAAATGCCTTATTTCATGCTGGTTTAGTGGATATGACCACGCAAAATAAGACGTTAGAGACAATGCGGAATGCTTTTCATTCCTTTGGGAAAGATGATAAAAAGACAGCCTTTTTTCTGCGTGCTTATGGGGGGAGCCATCACTATGCTTCCAATTTATCTGCTTTTGAATATGGTTATGGTGCTGAGCTCGATTATAATGCATTTCAAGCAGGTGTTTTGTTAAACGAGATTGAGAGTTTATATGGTCGTACATTCTTTGGAGTTTTGGGGAACTATGGAAATCTTTCTCTACACCCTCAGGATGTTGAACAAAGCAAAAAAAGCGCATTTAATAAATGGTCTGTTGGGGCTTATGGAAGTTTGCAGCATGATACCGGTTTTTATATGGATGGGGTGTTATCGTATGGCCTTTTTAAGGGTGATGTTTTGACACGAGCACGGGGTAAAAGCTATTGCCAAGGGTAAACAGTTTAGCGGTTCTTTAACGAGTGGCAGAACGTTTGCAACAGGGTATAAAGGTGTTGTTTTTGATCCGCAGATTCAGGTTGTTTATCAGCATCTTCAGTTTAATCAGGCGCGTGATATTGAT
>NZ_JBHIPX010000093.1:0-675 GCF_042196245.1 Bartonella sp. AP19HLJMH | reverse complement strand
CATTTCCATTATTGGGGGCATTCAACCTTCACGGATTATTCCCATTATTCAAGCAATGCACCATGGAACAAATAATGACGGCTTATTGCAACGGTTTCAAATGCTGGTGTGGCCCGATGAACGAAAAGAGCGGTTATGGGTTGATAGACCTCCCAATCAAAAGGCATGGGAAAGTTATCAAGGAATTTTTCGTTCTCTTTATGATAAACCATTAGGATCACCAAAACACCCTATTACCATACGCTTTTCTGCTGAAGCTCAAGAAATGTTTCGTGTATGGTGGGAAAATTTTCAAAGAACAATCAAAGGAGGTCATTTCTCATCAAGTTTACAAGCGCATCTTTTGAAAATGAATAAAACCATACCAACCCTTGCATTGATTTTTGAATTGAGTGAAGGGGGGCGTTTTGAAATCAATAGAGATGCCCTTGAGAGAGCCTTATATTGGGAAGAATATCTGATAAGTCATGCAAAACGTCTTTATGCGGCGAATGATACATTAACAGCAGAGCGTGCAAAATTAATTGTAGAGCGCTGTGATCTTTTACCCAATGTTTTTACGGCAAGAGATATCTATAGACGGTGTTGGAGATCTTTAAAAGACAATGGAGCCGTTAAGCAAGCTTTAGAGCTTTTATGTCGTTGTAACTATATTCGTGAATTTCCTATAGAGGG
>NZ_JBHIPX010000092.1:0-680 GCF_042196245.1 Bartonella sp. AP19HLJMH | reverse complement strand
ACATTTGTGACAGAACTACTAATATCAGAAAGTGCTTCCGCTACACTCTTATAGCTTTCTTCACTTTCTTTACCTTCTGCATCAACTTTCTTGATTACAAAATTTGGAGCTTTCCATTGTCCATCTTTATCATAACCAGCTCCTCCACCAAAATACGTCGCAAATGTCTGATTCATTGAATAAAGTTGATTACCAGCGACAGCATCCGTTGATTTAGCGCTAATCTCACCATTTGCTAGAAACGTAATTCTACTGTTTTCTTGTGTCCTGACAGCTCTGCCTTGTTCTTCTTGCTTCTTCTCATGACGCGCGACAAAGGCATTGGCTTCATCATTCCATAATAAAGAATCTTGCGCTACTCCTTCAGAAACTTCTTTAATCCGTGCATTCACATTCTTGATATTCTCATCAAGACCAGTAAATGCACTACCAACATTATCAAAAGAGCCATTTGTTATATTACCAGCTGTATCAACCTTGGATAACTTGTAGGTTGGTCCTGTAAACATACCCTCAACAAATTTTGCATCGCCACCAAGGAATTTAGCTACATTCTGAGAAATTGTGTTGATCTGACTACCATTAATCGCATCATGTGAACTCTCACCAATGGCACCATCTTTTACATTATGAAGTGCAACTGGTCCTGCATCCTTACCTTTACCTAAAGTCACACTCGT
>NZ_JBHIPX010000091.1:0-692 GCF_042196245.1 Bartonella sp. AP19HLJMH | reverse complement strand
CATCATTGACAAGACCACTAACTTTCTCATCCGTATACTTATTGGCATCTTCAAGAACTATCTTCATCTGCTCTTCAGTATAATCATGCAACTGACCACCATTAACAGCTTGCTGAGAACCTGCTTCAATCTTGCCTGCCGCTACATTGTCTATCATAACAGGTTCGCTGTCATTGCCTCCTACTAACGTAATGCTATTGGTCTTTTTCCCATCACTATCTTTGTCATAGGAAACAACGCCATCTGTTACGGCTACTTCAATATCTTTCACATGTTGATCTATCGTATCTACTTTGTCTTCAACCTCTTTTACCCTCTCATTCGTGCTCCAAAGCTGACCACCATTAACAACTTCTTGCGAGCCTTCTTCTATCTTACCATCCAATACATTCGTAATCTTACTCGACTTACCATCATGCTTCGCATCATACGCGCCTTCTTCTTCATTCCAATTCAAACCATTGCTCGCCACATTCTTCTCAACATCATGAATACGCTCGTTGATACTCGTCATACCATCACTGACACCATCAAAAGCTCCTGCTACATCATGATAGATCTTCTTTTCTGACGAACTACCATCAGAATTGAATTGTGAAACCTTGAATTCCGGAGCCCTCCATTCGCCACCTTCATAGCTAGCTCCTCCTCCTAAATACATCGCTAGCGTCTGATGCAAGGAATAAAGCTGA
>NZ_JBHIPX010000090.1:0-710 GCF_042196245.1 Bartonella sp. AP19HLJMH | reverse complement strand
GAATTTATTGATGATTGTGAATATATCGATGGTCATTTCTTAACTCGAATTAGAGCCTTAAGAGATTTTGATGATGTCAAAAAAGGTGACCTCGGTGGCTATATTGAAAGTGAAGATAATCTCTCTCATGAAGGTAATTGCTGGGTGTATAATAAAGCTCGGGTCTTTCAAAATGCACGCGTCTTTGGAAATGCTAAAGTAAAAAGCTTTTTTGTTGATGTCTATGGTAATGCGCAAATTTATGGGAATGCTATTTTTGAAGGTATGACATTAAAGGACAATGCAAAGCTGTCTGGTAATGCGCATGCTAACAACGCCGTTGTAATTGAAGGCAATGCACAAATTTATGATAACGCCCGTGTCACTGATCATGCTCATATTTCCGATAATGCTGTCATTTGTGATGATGCTCATGTCGGAGGCAATGCAAAAATAAGTGGCTCTGCTTACATTTGTGATGAATCACGTGTTTTTGATGATGCCGTTATTTGTGATGCTCTTATCTCTGGTTCTTCATATATTCATAGCAATGCCTCTTTAACAGCTAATGAAGATATCTGTGATGATGCATATCCTGAGTTTGGTAGCGAAGATGATTATTATCGTCATGAGTATTATGCTGATTTTGAAGGGTATTATGACGATGATGATAACAGCGAATATGAAAGTGATGCTGCGTAAATGACACGCGCGGGCGCGGCGGGGGCGCC
>NZ_JBHIPX010000089.1:410-729 GCF_042196245.1 Bartonella sp. AP19HLJMH | reverse complement strand
AGCGCGCTCTTTGTAGTTTACAGCGAGGGATCCATAAGGGGCTTTCACTGGTTTTAAGTTTTTGCTTAGCTTTTCAGCCTTTGTTGTTGCAAGCACAAGCGCTTGGAGCGCGAAGTCCTGTTGCACAAGAGAGCCAAGGGATTAAAGCAGCTGATGGGGTTGGCTCTGTTTTCCGCCCCACGGTGGGGAAAGCCGGCAATGATGTGCCGCTGATTGATATTGTGCGCCCCAATGGACAAGGTCTTTCTCATAACAAATATGACAGTTTCAATGTTGATACCCATGGCGTGATTTTGAACAATTCGACAGAGGAGGTTTC
>NZ_JBHIPX010000089.1:0-400 GCF_042196245.1 Bartonella sp. AP19HLJMH | reverse complement strand
TGCCAGGCAACGGCAATTTGCGTTATAGCGGTGCAGCAAAGGTTATCCTTAATGAAGTGGTAAGTGCCAATCGCTCGCGTCTTGAAGGCGTGAGCGAAGTACACGGGCATATGGCGGATGTTATTATCGCCAATCCCAATGGGATTACCTGTAACGGTTGTGGTTTTATCAATACACCACGGGTGACTTTATCGACCGGACAACCGATTATTGGAGCCGATGGGGCTTTGAGTGGGTTGCGTGTTGAGGGTGGAGATATCACCATAGGCGCTCGTGGGGCTGATGGGAGTGCATTAGATATTTTTGATCTTGTTTCGCGCAAGATTAGTGTCGGGGGTCCCATACAGGTCAAAGGAGATTTGGCTGTTATCGCTGGTCACAATCATTTTGATTATGACAA
>NZ_JBHIPX010000088.1:0-735 GCF_042196245.1 Bartonella sp. AP19HLJMH | reverse complement strand
GTGGATTTTGTTTTTACAAAACAAGAATGGAACAGACAGAAGATTTGTCCAAAATCTGAAATAGAAACAGATAAAACTGATAATCATTACTTCAAAATTCACGCAGCAAGGAAAATTGCTCAAGCAGAACGTCATAGAAACTATGGCAGAATATTATATCAAACCTTGTGTTTTTCTTAATTAAGGGGGGTGATGATGCGAAACTTTATTACAATATCTGAAAACAATTTTCAAAACACAACTGTTCCAACCATGTCTAGTCGTGAAATTGCAGAGTTATGCGGTAAGCAACATGCGCATATTATGCGTGATATTCGACAAATGTTAGGAGAATTATATCCTGAAGGGGGTCAATCCAAATTTGGATCCACCTATTTAGATAAACAGGGTAAGCCCCAAAACTGTTACAACCTCCCTAAGCGTGAATGCCTTATCTTAGTTTCCGGTTACAGCATGACATTACGTGCTAGGATTATAGACCGTTGGCAAGAATTGGAAAAGCAAGTAGTAACACCACAAATCGACTATTCAAGTCCAAAGGCTATGATTGGCTTTTTGAATTACCTACAAGGTCAAATAGATCAAAAAGACACCATCATTGAAGATTTAACACCAAAAGCCATGGCTCTTGAAAGCTTACAGCGTCATAATGGACTCTTCAGTCTTACAGAAGCCGCTAAAATACTCGAGATGCAACCAAAACAATTCATTCAATTCTTACAGCAAAAAGGGTGG
>NZ_JBHIPX010000087.1:0-761 GCF_042196245.1 Bartonella sp. AP19HLJMH | reverse complement strand
AGCTATACAGATGTGGCTTCAGCGTTTGCCGGTGTAGGAACTTCTTTCACGGATTTACATAAAGAGATTACCAATGAGATTACCACTGCTCAAGCTGACGCCTTGTTGTGGGATAAGTCTAAAGGTGCGTTTGTAACGACGCATGGAGACAGTAAAGAGAACAGCAAGATAACGTCTCTTAAAAATGGCGACATTAGTAGAACGTCAACGGATGCTGTAGCGGGTAATCAGCTATATGCCTTAGGGAGCGGTGTTGCGAAGTCTTTAGGTGGTAAGGCTAAGTATGAGAATGGAACTTGGAGTGCGCCTACATTCGCGGTTAAAAAGTTTTTATCTGATGGCAGTGTTACTGCCTCGAGTTATAGCGATGTCGCGTCTGCCTTTGCTGGTGTTGGTGATTCATTCGAGAATGTTAAAGATAAAATCGATAATGTTAAGGATGAAATTACCGAAGAGATTGAAAAGGGTATTACCACTGCTCAAGCTGACGCCTTGTTGTGGGATAAGGCTAAAGGTGCGTTTGTAGCGACGCATGGGGACAGTAAAGAGAGCAGCAAGATAACATCGCTTGCCAATGGATCTATAACTAAAGACTCAAGTGATGCTGTAGCGGGTAACCAGCTGTATGCACTAGGGAGCGGTGTTGCGAAGTCTTTAGGTGGTAAAGCTAAGTATGAGAATGGGACTTGGAGTGCGCCTACATTCGCGGTTAAAAAGTTTTCATCTGATGGCAGTGTTACTGCCTCGAGTTATAACGATGT
>NZ_JBHIPX010000086.1:0-766 GCF_042196245.1 Bartonella sp. AP19HLJMH | reverse complement strand
AAAGCTTTAATGCGATAAAGGTTTATAATATTTCGAGTAAGAGCATGTTTGATTTTTTTGATTTCACTGGTTAATTCATATTTTTTGCACATAAGAAGACCCTCACAATCTAATGTGATAAACGTTTGATAAAATTTGAAATGGGAAAATTTGAAAGAGGGGCGCCCCCGCCACGCCTGTACTTTCATTTACACTGCTTTATTGGTTAGACCCAGACAATCTCTAATTCACCATAAGGAGAGAGACGTTCAGTATAGGTTTTTATTTTAGTAGACCCGCCGACATTTTCACGAATAACAGCAATGCCATGAATATTGGCATTTTCATAAACATGCACGTTATTTGCTATACGAGCATTTTCATAAACCCTAGCATTGTCATAAACATAGGCATTATCATAAATAATATCCTTGCCATACACATGTGCATTACCATAAACATGGGAATTATCAGAAATAACAGCATTGCCATAAACATGGGCATTATCATAAACATAGCCAGCAATGATAGCATTGTCATAAACCCGCGCATGACCATAGATATGACCACAAGTGACAGCATTGCCAAAAACTCTTGCATTTTCATAAACGTGACCATTTTTAAACACAAGAGCCTCATCATACACCCAGCAATTGCCATCATGAGAGAGGTTATCTTCCTTTTCAATAAAGCCACCCAAGGCACCAGCCTTAACATCAGCAAAGTCTTTTAATGCTTTAATGCGATAAAGGGTATGATTATTAATTACACGCGTTTCATTTGTGAG
>NZ_JBHIPX010000085.1:0-768 GCF_042196245.1 Bartonella sp. AP19HLJMH | reverse complement strand
TAGCCAACGAAAGAACTTTAACAAAAGAAAAACGAGAACGTTTTAATTCACTCGCTGCTTGTGGGGCATATAATTTTTTCATAACAAACTCTCCAATGAAAAAACTTAGAAACACCTCCAAAACATAAAAAAGACACATTTTAGCATTATTGATCTTTTTGGAATTTAGAGTAGATGATCATTGCTTAGGGTGTGAACGTTTTGAGTCTTTAGTCTTGTTCTGTTTGTGCTCTCTGTATTGAGATCTAAATGCTTGTATTTTTGATTATGTTTTGTGGACATAAAGATAACACATTTAGAGTCTAAGGGTTTTAGTGTGCTGTTTTTTTCTAACTAAAAAAGAGGCCTTGTATATTTAATATTACTTTTTACTTGGTAGTGATTACTATAAAATCCTTTGTACTAGGTTTTAGTATGTATTTTCCTAACTATAGACTTTATTTTTATTAGAAAGCATGGTTTTATTAATAATAAGTAAAGTAAAAAGAAATTGTAATATGTCCGGAATATATTCTTCTTTGGATAACTGGCTTTTTAGTTGGATTTTTTCTTTTTAATATATCATATAATGATATATGCGTGGTCCTGTGATGTACCTTTTATCTTTACGCACTACTTATCCCTCCTTTGAATTATTTTATCAAAATGAGTCTTACTAATATACATTTTCATACAGCTATAGGCTGTTCAAGAAAATAGCAACATAAAAATATAACTTTTTAGCAATATGGATTCTACTGTGATCTTTTTTCAACAAAATATAGAAAA
>NZ_JBHIPX010000084.1:0-804 GCF_042196245.1 Bartonella sp. AP19HLJMH | reverse complement strand
GAAAAATGATGCCATGGCTATAAAGAACATAACAACTATAGAGAAAGCAAAAATGCAAATGAAAGCATTTGTTATAAGAGCGCGGTGCTATTAAGGTCGTTTAAATTAAAGACCCTTATAAACAAAATTCACAAAAAATTTAAAATTCATTTAGTAAAAAAATTGATAGGTTATAAAGTTTAAAATACGCATTATGAGAGCGTTTCTAAAATATTATAAATGTATAGATTCAGAAAATACGCAATCGTTTCACAAAGCCCGTAATATAGTTTTAAAAGCAAATAAATATAAAATAAGCAATTAATAAGCATAAGATATTATCAATACACAACGTATTTAAAAAATACAAAAAAATATCAAAAAAGATAAAATATTATTTGACAATAAATACGTATTTTGTTATATAAATAACCAAGTGATGAAAACACTAAACATGTAGCGAAAAGGTTGCGATAAACCTAATCCTATTATAAAACTGGCTATCTTTTATGCTCTAATTAGCATATATGATGATTTTGTCGGGTGTGGTTATGCTATACAATACTCTTATGAGGAAGGCATAACAACGGACTACATGCCGTGTTTTCAACACCCGGCGCCTTTATAGGCTGTCAATTGAAAACACTAAATCATGTAGGATTTAATTATGACAAATATCTCAAAAAACACCCCCATTATCTCTAATATTGCGAATGAAACCACGTCTGTTAATAAACAAAATCCTGCAAAAAAATACGAATTTATTGATGATTGTGAATATATCGATGGTCATTTCTTAACTCGAATTAGAGCCTTAAGAGATTT
>NZ_JBHIPX010000083.1:0-824 GCF_042196245.1 Bartonella sp. AP19HLJMH | reverse complement strand
AATCACCGTCCGCATAGTTCACCAGAAGGTATGGTTTATGACCCCTCTACAGATCTTTGGGTTGATATTTATCTTCAATCAGGGACGGGTGAAAATACGAAATCAATGTATCGTACCAATATAACAACAAACCGTAATTATACCGAACATGTAACAGATATGGCGCGTGTTAAAAAATCTTTACTGAGTGATGAAGCGTTTGCTTCTGCTATGTATGGAAGCAATGAAAAGACACATATTGTTGGCAAGAAAGAACCAACCTCTAAGGTTTCAGGTGGATATAAGGATACGGCGAATCGTCGAATGATCTCGCATATCGGTTGTGAGGATGGTTGCGGTTATGTTTGGCAATTTTTATCGGGCACGTTTCCTATACCCATAAGCCGTACGCAAAATACGTTTGAAATGAGAGCATTGTTAGGGGGTGGTAGCTGGAGTAATACAACGGATAATGGGCGTTTTACTCGAGCCGCCATGATCGTCAATGGTGGAAATGAACAAGTTGCGGCGCGTGGATGTAGCCATACGCGTCATTTTGTTTAGGAGGGAGAGATGATAGAATATCCAGAACATTTAAATAGCAAAGAAGATTATCTGAACATGCTTTCTTTTGACAAAGTTGAAACAGTAAGAAGGCTAGAGATGCTTTTGACAACGCGTTTTTATTGGTTTTTTGTCAAAGAACTCAGTGAAGGGGAAGAGGGGGTAGAAGATGATACGCATAAGGTTTGTCGAACAACAGAAATACCGTTTGATTCAAATGGTGATTTTGTCGAAAAGCGTTGTCAGTATGAATTACAGGAAAGTGAATATGCGCCGCTCTT
>NZ_JBHIPX010000082.1:612-887 GCF_042196245.1 Bartonella sp. AP19HLJMH | reverse complement strand
TTTGACACGGATATGGCGGCACCGGCTGGTAGCAATCAAGTAATTGATCCCGCAGATTCAGAACCTTCTGACACTTATGAAAGTAACCAAGGCAGTGAGGCACATACAAATGGTGAATAATCTCGACATGCCGTTTTTGGCATCACGGCTTTTTGGTGTTCCTCATATGCTTGCATCGACAAAGCTTGATATCATTTTGAATGCTCTTGCACCGCGTCTTTTTGAGGGAGAAAAGTTTCCCCCTAAGGCTTTTGCGCAAGGGGATACAACGGCTT
>NZ_JBHIPX010000082.1:0-602 GCF_042196245.1 Bartonella sp. AP19HLJMH | reverse complement strand
CCCCCTGAAACTTATGTAGTACAAAACAATGTTGCTATCCTACCAGTTCATGGCACGCTTGTGCGCCGTGGTGCATGGCTTGGGGCTTTATCGGGGCTAACCTCTTATGAAGGTTTAAGGGCTTCTTTTCGTGAAGCCATTGCACAACCTGATGTTCGTGCTGTCTTACTTGATATTGACAGCGGCGGTGGAGAAGCCGGCGGTGTGTTTGATTTAGTTGAAGAGTTTCAAACACTCTCAAAACAATACAATAAACCCATTTGGGCACATGCCAATGAATTTGCCTGTTCTGCAGCTTATGCCATTGCTTGTGCTGCTTCTCAAATATGGGTAGCTCGCACGGGTGTTGTAGGCTCGATTGGAGTTGTTTGTGCCCATCTTGACCAGTCCCGTGCAGATGAAAAACACGGGCATAAATGGACCTTTGTCTTTGAAGGTGATCACAAAACCCATGGCAACCCTCATGAACCCTTGAGCGATACAGCACAGATAAAAATGCAAGCCGATTGCGCCCTGCTCTACGAGATGTTTGTCGATTTGGTGGCGCAAAACAGACGCTTAAATGCTGCTGCAATTCGTGACACAAAAGCAGAAACTTTTAT
>NZ_JBHIPX010000081.1:0-901 GCF_042196245.1 Bartonella sp. AP19HLJMH | reverse complement strand
AGACGTATCAATGCTGTTCGAGCAATTACAGCCTTTGTATGCCAAATGGGAGAAAGGGTATTGCGTATCTCTGTTTGGGTAATCTCTGAAACGGGTAGACAGCCTAATTTAGGGAGAATATGAAGTTTTAAGGGTGAAAACCAGTTTCCATTTTTACCATCCCCTTTTAATTCAGCTTTACGACTTTCAAAAGTATCCAAAGCAATATCTTTTAAATAATGAAGATTACGCATTGCTTCACGCTTTTGTTTATTGCGTTCTTTAATGGGGTCACGACCCTCATGCAAAACAGAACGCCATTGATTTGCCAATTCACGCGCTTTTTTTAAAGAAACATGTCTTAATGCACCCAAGCCCATTTCACGGCGCCGACCGTAAATGGTATAACGATAAAGCCATTGAGCACCACCATCTTTACGCTTATGGAGGATCAAGCCGGCACCATCATTATATTTGCCAGCTCCCAATGTTGCGACAGCCCTTGCGTTAAGACGATTCATAAGAACCATTTTTAGTCCTTTCTTATATAAATTTTACCCACACACCAGCCCCGCTTTTGACGTGCAAGCAAGTGATATGAATTGATTCAATCTGAGAGGATTTAGAATAAGAAAATCTTACTATATTCAGTCCTCTCATTCAATATGCAAAACAGTGAATTATCATTATAAATCAATTTGTTGCCGTAAGCTATGACCCACGTTTTACGGGGGAATTCTTTCACTTGCGTATGAAAGTCAAGCGTGTTCTCCGTGATGATCAACAAATTGAACAGATCAATCAAGTTGTTGAAGCCTTTTTAGCAGAGATAGAACGAGAGATACAACAACTCTCAACAAAAGCTGCTTAACCTTATGGGGGTGTTTTGTTCCCCGCATATCTACAAGCACCCCCACCCTTC
>NZ_JBHIPX010000080.1:0-926 GCF_042196245.1 Bartonella sp. AP19HLJMH | reverse complement strand
ATTCATGGTCGGCGCCGTGAAATGGGCTTGGGTGCCTTGCGAGATGTTTCTTTAAAACAAGCCCGTGAATTGGCAACTAGGTGGCGGGCTGTTTTACGTGAGGGGCGTGACCCTATTAAAGAACGCAACAAACAAAAGCGTGAGGCAATGCGCAATCTCCATTATTTAAAAGATATTGCTCTAGATGCTTTTGAAAGCCGTAAAGCTGAATTAAAGAATGATGGTGAGTCTTGTAATTGGTTTTTACACTTACGCCTCCATATTCTCCCTAAATTAGGCTGTCTGCCCGTTTCAGAGATTACGCAAACAGAGATACGCGATACCCTTGCCCCTATTTGGCATACAAAAGCTGGAACTGCTCGAACAGCACTAATGCGTCTTAATCTTTGTCTCAAACATGCGGCTGCATTAGGGTTAGATGTTGATTTACAAGCAGTAGAAAAAGCACGCGCTCTCTTAGGCAAACAACGTCATAAAAAACAAAGCTTACCAGCCATGGATTGGAGAGATGTGCCGGCTTTTTACCAATTTCTCTGCAAAACAACAACTATAAAACATTTAGCTTTGCGTCTGCTTATCCTTACAGGGGTTCGTAGCAATCCTTTGCGTCATATTCGTGAAGATCAGATTGAAGATGATATCTGGACAATCCCTGCTGAAAATATGAAAGGCAAGCGTGATGCCACAACAGAGTTTCGCGTGCCCCTATCATCTGAAGCAATAAAACTAATTGAACAAGCCCGCTGTATCTCTAAAAGTGATTTCATCTTTTCACTTACCGGTCGTGGTCCTCTTTCACATACGATGATGGCGGCGTATATGAGAAAAAATAAAATTGAAGCTTGCCCGCATGGATTTCGCTCTAGTTTACGTGATTGGCTCGCTGAGACAACCGATGCTCCCTATGAGGTCGCTGAAACCATTCT
>NZ_JBHIPX010000079.1:0-940 GCF_042196245.1 Bartonella sp. AP19HLJMH | reverse complement strand
CCTCGAGTTATAACGATGTCGCGTCTGCCTTTGCTGGTGTTGGTGATTCATTCGAGAATGTTAAAGATAAAATCGATCATGTTAAGGATGAAATTACCGAAGAGATTACCAATGAAATTACCACTGCTCAGGCTGACGCCTTGTTGTGGGATAAGTCTAAAGGTGCGTTTGTAGCAACGCATGGTGAAGAGAATACAAGCAGCAAGATAACATCGCTTTCCAATGGATCTATAACTAAAGACTCAAGTGATGCTGTAGCGGGTAACCAGCTATATGCACTAGGGAGCGGTGTTGCGAAGTCCTTAGGTGGTAAAGCTAAGTATGAGAATGGCACATGGACAGCTCCGACTTACGAGATCTCTCATGTTTCTGCAGATGGTGATGTGGTAAAGACGAGCTTCAATGATGTTGGTAGTGCTTTTGCGGGTCTTGATACGAGTGTCAAGAATGTGAACACACATCTGTCTAATGAGGTCAAAAAGTTTGAGGATAAACTAAGTAATATTACTCAAGCGGTTAATGGTGATGCTTTATTATGGAGCGACGCTGCACATTCCTTTGTAGCGACGCATGGGGACAGTAAAGAGAGCAGCAAGATAACGTCTCTTAAAAATGGAGACATTAGTAGAACGTCAACGGATGCTGTAGCGGGTAACCAGCTATATGCACTAGGGAGCGATGTTGCGAAGTCTTTAGGTGGAGGAGCTAAGTATGAGGATGGTAAATGGAGCAAACCTAAGTTCACGGTTAAAACAGTAAAATCTGATGGAACTGAGAGTGAGGAGAGCTATACAGATGTGGCTTCAGCGTTTGCCGGTGTAGGAACTTCTTTCACGGATTTACATAAAGAGATTACCAATGAAATTAATAAAGTTGTAGGAGATAGTCTTGTTAAGCAGGATGATGCTACGAAGGTAATCAAGATAGGTGATGAAAAAGA
>NZ_JBHIPX010000078.1:0-954 GCF_042196245.1 Bartonella sp. AP19HLJMH | reverse complement strand
ATCTCTTTTGAAGTCTTTAAGACAACCACGCAAAACTCTTTTTATGGCATTCTCATCAAGGAACTTTTTTCCAAAAGCAAATGATCTGAGTGACCTTATCAGAAGAGTTTTGTCAGTCTTGTCAGTTCATTCTAGCTCCTATATTATTTTTTTTAAATGAGAGAAAATTAAAAACATTATATTTCAATAGGTTAGTATTTTAACGATACAACCTATATCGACAATACAACCTTAAATACAATCAATAATATATATTTGTCAGTTTGTGTCTGTAAATTGAACTAACAAACTAGATTATTTTAGTGACTCATAAAACCTATCAAAATAATCATTATGATATTTTAAAAGCACATGCTTCATTTGTCTTTTTCCATAAAATAAACAGCAAATTTCACTATTTTGCTGATCTGATCTCTCTCATGGACTGTGGATAAACAGCATTTAAAAACTCTTTTGAAAAAATTATCGGCTTTTTTAGCATTTTTCTGCATTTTTTCTCAATTCGTTCAAAATGGATTTAATAAGCTTCGTTTTAATTCTTTTGAAGATAATTAAACCCCTTATACGAAAACGGAACTCTGTTGTAACAGGGCGTGAACTGGATCATTTGCACGTGAATTATGAAACTGTAAAACCTTATCCCGTAACCTTTAAAAAAGGTAATCCAAAAGTTACAGAGATCTCTAATCCAGAAAAATTCTATTACGTGACTGAAATGAAATTCGCAAAAGCAGGTAAAGAGAAAGATAAAACCACTGTTATTTATAATAACAATATCACAATAACAGATATCCCTCTTGACGCTTGTGAGTATATCGTTAATGGTAAACCCGCTCTTGAATGGGTTATGGGGCGTCAATGTGTTAAGACTGATAAAAAGAGTGGCATTGTTAATGATGCCAATCGTTATGCTGTTGAAACCATTGGCAACCCTGCCTACCCTCTAGAGTTATT
>NZ_JBHIPX010000077.1:0-981 GCF_042196245.1 Bartonella sp. AP19HLJMH | reverse complement strand
AAAATTATATGCCCCACAAGCAGCGAGTGAATTAAAACGTTCTCGTTTTTCTTTTGTTAAAGTTCTTTCGTTGGCTATAACGGCTACATTCTTATCGAATGTTACGCCTGTTTTTTCAGCAAATCCTGATTTTAGAAACACGTTTCTTGAGGGTGTAAAAAGTGCTGGTGTGTTTTATCCACAAAGCCGTCTCTCTGTTGCTGGTTTGAATGATTCTGATGATTACGCAAATTTTTTAACCAAAACCCTTTCTGGTAAGAGTGATAAGAGTCCTATCGTAAATGTTTTGACAGAAGGTAGCCGTTCTGCGCGAGTTGGAAATGTTGATGATAAGAAAGCGCTACAGCTTACAAGAATAGCGGTTAACGATAAAAGCATGAGTGCGGATAATATTGCTGTGCGAAAATTGCCAAAAACATTTGTTAAAAAAGGGGGGATGCTGCCTGTTGAGGGAGATAATAGTGATGATATTTTGCTGTCTGGCGTTAATAGTTTAGCAAGGAGAGTGAGTACATATGCAACTAATAATGATATAAAAATAGGAAACAGTCCGAATGCGCATGGCGTGGGGATTATTGCTATTGGTAACAACATACAGGTACATTCAGGACGCGACAATTATGAAGCTGTTATTAATATCGGCAACAGTTCGCAAACCTCCGCTCCTGCTACCACCGTTATTGGTGATAGGGCAAGAGCGGAAAAGTGGGCCGGTGTTGCTATAGGAAGTGATGCTATAGCTGATAGGGCTGCAGGTGTTTCAGGGTACACTTCTTTGTTGCAGGGTCCTGCACACAACACTGAGACGCAATGGAAAAGTACGCAGGGTGCCGTTAGTGTTGGTAATAAAAGTACGGGCATGACGCGGCAGATTACAGGTGTAGCAGCTGGTAGTGATCCTGCCGATGCAGTAAATGTTGTACAGTTAAAAGACTTAGAAAGTGTCGTAAGAAATGGTGGTTGGAAACTATCTGTTGGGGG
>NZ_JBHIPX010000076.1:0-990 GCF_042196245.1 Bartonella sp. AP19HLJMH | reverse complement strand
ATTGTTTGATAAGCTCTAATCCTTCTTTCGATATCTTTCTCATCTGACGCTCCATAAAAAAAGCCCCACAAAAGTGGAGCTGGCATAAAAATGTTTTTTTATGATCTCTATTGACTATGCTCTTTGATCAGTTGCTCGACTTCGTCAACACCAAAGCCAAGCTGAAAGAGCGGCGCATATTCACTTTCCTGTAATTCATACTGACAACGCTTTTCGACAAAATCACCATTTGAATCAAACGGCATGGTTGTTGTTAGACAAACCTTATGCGTGTCATCTTCAATCCCCTCTTCTCCCTCTCCAAGCTCTTTAACAAAGACCCAATAAAAACGTGTTGCTAAAAGCATCTCTAGCCTTCTTACCGTTTCAACTTTGTCAAAAGAAAGCATGTTCAGATAATCTTGCTTGCTATTTAAATGTTCTGGATAATCTATCATCTACCCCTCCTCACAAATCACGGGAATGGCTACAACCACGCGCACATAATTGTTCATTACCTCTAGAATAAGATACCGTGGAGCGTGCAAAACATCCGCTATCTACACCATGACTCCACCCTCCTCCTCCTGATAACCATCTCATTTCTAACCTAGCCTGCCCCCTATTCGTTATTTGCATAGGAAACGTTCCTGCTAAAAACTGCCAAACATAACCGCAACCTTCCTCACAACCGATATGCGAGATCATACGACGATTTGCTGTATCAACGTGACCTCCTGAAGTCTTAGGAGAGGGGGGAGTCTTACCTTTAATACTTGTTTTGTCATTACTTCCATACATGGTTGAAGCAAATTCCACATCACTCAGTAAGGATTTCTTGACACGCATCATATCCGTTACATGATCTGTATAGGTACGACCTGTTGTGATCGGAACACCATATGCCGAGCGCGTATTTTCACCGGTGCCTGACTGAAGATAAATATCAACCCAAAGATCTGTAGAGGGGTCATAAACCATACCTTCTGGTGAACTATGCGGACGGTGATT
>NZ_JBHIPX010000075.1:0-991 GCF_042196245.1 Bartonella sp. AP19HLJMH | reverse complement strand
AAACATGTCCATTTACGCACTACATTTTTATACTAAAAACCAAAAGTAAAATTTAAAATCACTTGGTATTCAATTAGCTAGGTATCAAAATGAAAAAAAGTGAAAAAAATAAAAAATACGTATTGACTTTAAAGAAAAGGTCGTTTATTAAGGTTGGCAAGTGCTAAAAACACTTAATCGTAAGCGGTTAAACCACGTAAGGTTTTTCCCATTTCTTAAAATACTGACTTTCTTTTGTGCTATCATTGGCATATAACGATTTTGTCGGGTGTAGCTATACCATACAATACCCTTCGCGAGGGGAAAGTATAGCGGCGGACTTACGACCGTGTTTTTAGCGCCCGGCGCCCTTATGGGCTGTCAATTAAAAACCTAATTTCGTAAGGATTTATTATGCAAAATTCTGTAAAAAAATATCAACTCACCAATCAAACAATTCTTCGCGAAGGTAAAAAACTTTATCGCATTAAGGCGTTAAGAGATTTTGGTGATGTTAAAGCTGGTCAACTTGGTGGCTATATTGAATCTGAAGAAAATCTTTCCCATGATGGTAATTGCTGGGTTGGTGATCAGGCCATTGTTGTGAGCCCTGGTCGTGTTTACGAAAATGCGCAGGTTTATGGCAATGCGGGTGTTGGTGGTTTTGTATATGGTAATGCTCGCGTCTACGATTCAGCAAAGGTTTTTGCCAATGCCCATGTGTATGATAATGCCCATGTTTTCGATAGTGCAAAAATTGTAAGTAAAGTGCATGTTTATGAAAATGCCAATGCATGTGGCATGGCTATTGTTACTAAGAATATTTGTGGTGACACAATGAATAATGTTTATACAGAACGCCTTTCTCCTTATGGTGAAATTTGCTTTGTTATGTGTCGTCCTCATAGGAAAACAGCTTAAATAACGGCGCGGGTGCGGCGGGGGCGCCTCCTTATAACCATTTCATTTAAAAATTTGTTTGAATATTAGATTAGGGAGCTACCTATGACCA
>NZ_JBHIPX010000074.1:0-994 GCF_042196245.1 Bartonella sp. AP19HLJMH | reverse complement strand
CCTAATGCAGCAGCATGTTTGAGACAAAGTTTGAGACGTATCAATGCTGTCCGAGCAGCTCCAGCTTTTGTATGCCAAATAGGGGCAAGGGTATCGCGTATCTCTGTTTGAGTAATCTCTGAAACGGGTAGACAGCCTAATTTAGGGAGAATATAAAGACGTAAAGGTGAAAACCAATCACAAGCCTTACCATCATCTTTTAATTCAGCTTTCCGACTTTCAAAAGCATCTACGGCAATATCTTTTAAGTAATGAAGATTGCTTATTGCCTCACGCTTTTGTTTATTGCGTTCTTTAATAGGGTCACGACCCTCATGCAAAACAGAACGCCATTGATTTGCCAATTCACGCGCTTTTTTTAAAGAAACGTTTCGCAATGCCCCCAAGCCCATTTCACGACGGCGCCCATGAATGGTATAACGGTAAATCCATTGAGCACCGCCATCTTTACGCTTGTGAAGTAACAAGCCGGCACCATCGTTATATTTGCCAGCCCCTAATGTTGCAACAGATCTTGCATTAAGACGGTTCATAAGAGCCATTTTAAGTCCTTTCTTATACAAATTTTATCCACACACTCATCCCACTTGCTATGTGCAAACGAGTGGTTTTGATTGATTCAATATAAACAGATTTGAAATAAGAGAATCTTACGTTATTCGGGTCTTTAACTCAATATGAATAACGCTAGATTATCATTATAAATCAATAGCTTGTCACCAGCTGACAAGCTTGCGAAACAAACCTTCTGTCGACAAATCTGATGCGTTACTTTCTTTCTCTAAATGCTCTTCATCATGCATCATTCTGCCATCCATGACGTGCTCTCATAAGTTTCTCTACCACTATAAGCTGGTCTCTTCTGTTTTTGCATCGGCTGTTCATACCCCACACACATTAACCCAAAGGCATCCGCACCATGACTGGACCAATCATGCTCTGCTCCCAAGCCAATATTACGCTTCTCATCCCATTTCTCGTGATACCAGTTCAG
>NZ_JBHIPX010000073.1:0-996 GCF_042196245.1 Bartonella sp. AP19HLJMH | reverse complement strand
AGCTCATTGAAGCGATTTGCAGCGGCAAGAAACAGTTATGGCTTGTTTTGGATGATGACGAGCGCTTTTTAGCGGCATTCACGACCCAGATACAACAGACAGTTTTAGGAAAGAAGCGCGCTCTGATTTGTGAATGTAGTGGCAAGGGCGTTCTTGATCAAGTTGATAATTTGACATTTGTAGAGGATTGGGCGCGTGAGAATGGGGCTTCTGAAATGGAGATCTTGGGTCGTTTAGGTTGGAAGCGCGCATTGGACAAGCAAGGCTATGGCATAGATATGCTTTATTATAGGAAGGAATTGTGACATGGGGAGCAAGACACCAACAACGACAGAACAGAAGCAGGTGCAGACAAGTGCCCCTCCCGCTTGGATGCAGAATGTCTTTAAGCGTGGGGGTGCAGATGCGTATAATCTGTATGATACAGGGATGGGTGGTAATGTGTATGGGGGACCTCGTGTTGCACCTTTAAGTGCTCCAACTTACCAAGCAATCGGAGGTCTTGGAGCTATTCCTCATCAATATCAAAATTATATGAATCATTTGATGAATACTCCCATGCAGGCAGAAAGAAATATTGGTGAATTGGCTTCTAGTTATAAAGGGGGCTATGATCAGGATTTTGAAGATGTACTTAAAAAATCTATGGATGATGTGAGAGATACGATTAACAGCTCTTTTGTAGGTGCTGGTGGTTATGGATCTGGTGCACATACAAAAGTGTTGGCGCGTGAACTTGATGCATTGTCTAAAAGTGCTAGGATTAATCATTACCGTCAGAATAAGCAGGATATGTTACATGCTAATGCCTTACTTGGTGATTTTAATAAGTATCGCTTAGGCATGATAGGCAACTTATTCCCCTCTTATAATAATGCCTATTCGAATATGTTGCAGGGGTCATCTGTTCTTAATGACTACAATCAACGCCTTGTTGATGCCAATCGTGAACGTTGGCTGGAACAAGACAATAGCGGCTGGAATAGGTTGAATATG
>NZ_JBHIPX010000072.1:0-1049 GCF_042196245.1 Bartonella sp. AP19HLJMH | reverse complement strand
TGGCATACAAAAGCTGGAGCTGCTCGGACAGCATTGATACGTCTCAAACTTTGTCTCAAACATGCTGCTGCATTAGGTTTGGATGTTGATTTACAAGCAACAGAAAAAGCACGCGCTCTTTTAGGAAAACAACGCCATAAAGTCAAAAATTTACCTGCAATGGATTGGAAAGATATACCAGCTTTTTATCAAACACTTTGCGAAGCATCAACCCTAACACAACTGGCTTTGCGTTTGCTTATCCTTACAGGGGTTCGCTCTAACCCTTTACGTCATATTCATAAAGATCAAGTTGAAGGTGATATCTGGACAATCCCTGCTGAAAATATGAAAGGAAAGCGTGATACTACAAAAGAGTTTCGTGTGCCCTTATCATCTGAAGCATTAGACATTTTAAAACAAGCGCGCTCACTTTCTCGCAATGATTTCTTCTTTTCTGCAACCGGTCGCGGTCCCCTTGCTACGAAGTGTATGGCTCAATACATGAGAGACAATAAACTTGAAGCCTGCCCCCATGGATTTCGCTCTAGTTTACGCGATTGGCTCGCTGAAACAACCGATGCCCCCTATGAGGTTGCTGAAACAATTCTAAGTCATACAGTCGGAGGACAAGTAGAGCGTGCCTATCGTCGTACTGATTATTTAGAACAGCGCCACGTTTATATGGATAAATGGGCGGCTTATGTCACGGGTCAATCTTAAGATATGGAGTGCATAACCCCATGATCTGTGGATAACTTTCTCTCTCTTCTCTCTCATTCTTTCTCAATAAGAGTCATAAATTATCACATCAAAAATTGTATGATAAAATATTGTTTTCTATAAATAAAACATCTTTCCAAATGAACCAAAATATGGTTAATAAATAGTTATGATTTGTTCTCATTTTTTTATAGAAAGGATTTTAGTATGACAGAAAATGATATTCTTTTGACAGACCGTGAAAGTGCAAATTTGCTTCATATGAGTGTATCAACATTCCGCCGTCATGTAACCAATGGCTCTCTCCCAAAACCTTTAAAATTTGGTTTTTTGTCCCGTTGGTTACA
>NZ_JBHIPX010000071.1:0-1075 GCF_042196245.1 Bartonella sp. AP19HLJMH | reverse complement strand
CAACTTTTCAGTAAAATTGATCAGATAACAAAAACATATGTCACGGATGTTTCCTCAAAAGCAATTGTTACAATTACACCCTTTGTTTCAATTGGAATCACAATCGCTTTCATCATCTACGGATGGCTCATCATTCGTGGCGCTATAGATATGCCTCTCTCCGGATTCGTAAACCGTTTCCTACGGATAAGTATTATTACTTCAATAGCTCTTACCACAGGACTTTATCAACCAGAAATCACAAATTTAATAACACAAATGCCCTATGAGTTATCAAAAGCGCTCATAACAAATCCACTCGATGATAAACAATTAATGAATTTACTGGACACAGCAGCAACCAAAGGATTTCAATATGCAGGCCGCCTTTTCGAAGAAACCGTCTTCTTCGAGTCCAATGGACTGCTTTACAGTCTCTTAGGCATCCTCATCTTGCTAGCAACAAGCTTCGTCGTAGCAATCGGTGGTGGCCTCGTTCTACTGACAAAAATCGCTATTACACTTCTTGTAGGATGGGGACCATTCTTCATCATTGCTTTGCTCTGGCAACCAACTCATCGCCTTTTCGAGCAATGGATAATCCAAGTCGCCAATTATATAATCCTCTTTCTACTCTTAGCAACTGTATTTAATCTAATGATGAATATCTTTGCAAACTATTTGAGTGATATGAAACTCGATTACAATCAGAATGTAGCATACATGTTTGGAGGAGCTCTCATCTTGTCTATTATATCCATCATGCTGTTACTCAAACTATCAAGCATGGCCAATTCTCTCGCAAAAGGCATTACATTCGGACATCTATGGAGACATAAAAACTAGATGAGATAAAAAGCAATGGTTCCCGTAACAGACGCCCTTAATATCCATATGACAAAATAACGAGGATATCCAATCCTAAAGTAAAAAATATTTGCACTGAAATTGAGCTATTTTCATAAATTAAAAAATGAAATTAAGAAAAGATAAATTATCGTAAACTATACACTTTACTTTAGTGTCAAAATTATAATAATGACAACAAATATCAGAATGTATATAACAGTAAAAAGAGTCATATTAAAATGAAGTC
>NZ_JBHIPX010000070.1:0-1077 GCF_042196245.1 Bartonella sp. AP19HLJMH | reverse complement strand
GTTGATAAATTGGCAATAGAAATGCGTGCAAAGCGCTTCGGTTTAACGCTACAGGAGGCAAAAAATCCACTTTCTGGTACCTATATCGGGCGGCTTTGTTTGCAAGGCGTGATTACTCAAGAGCAATATGATGCCGCGCAACAGTACCTACAGATAAGAAACGATTACCTTTGTGCAAAAGGCTTGCCAAGTGCTGTTTATAATGAAATTCCGTCATCTTCTGATGATAAGGCAAGAGACAAATGGGTAGAATTTGCAACAGAGCAGTTTATAAACACGCAAGAGGCACTAAAAGAAGCGCAATGCCTCTATAGACAGTATAATCTTCACGCTGCGCTACAGTACCTCGTTATAGAAGATCAAACGCTACCATATCTTGTGAATTCATTACGCGTTGCTCTTAATGCGCTTCAGAAGTACTTTTCAAAAAAGTAGATGTGAAAGATATATATATCCATATATATATGGTATTGCAATAATAACTAAGGCGGTCATTATTGCAAATAAAAACGCAGAAATCTTTAATCTAAATCGCCAGAGTATGTTAATCGGAAGAGACATTATGGTGATTATTATGAAGCCTATTACAAACCATTCTATTCTATTGTTTTTATTAAAATAACGTCTTAGTATACGAAGATAGTTGTTTGCCTCTATAGAAATTATTCTAAATGGACCTGTAGAGATTTCTTTAGGGATGTCGTTATAAATATAATCCAACATTCCTTCTGAAATACAAGTAATAAAAGAGGACCGTTTTTGTAGATCACGAAAAACGGCAATTTGCCCCTTTGGGCATGGAGATTCCGAAGAAACATGTTTTGTTAATGGTTGACTACTTACATGACTAGTGAATAAGATACTTATTATTCCGAATAAGGAAATTTTCTTTAAATACGATAATAACATTAGATTTTATCTTGTTTTTCATTGTTGCATCTTCGCTTTATACAGATTCTCTTCAAATATATCAATATGTGTTATTTTTGTGTTGACAAAATGTAGCAAATCGTATTTAATGACATTGCTGTACTTAGGCGTATTGTGTCTAGAGAGGGAAATGTACAGTTCAAAATC
>NZ_JBHIPX010000069.1:0-1082 GCF_042196245.1 Bartonella sp. AP19HLJMH | reverse complement strand
GAAAATAGCAACATAAAAATATAACTTTTTAGCAATATGGATTCTACTGTGATCTTTTTTCAACAAAATATAGAAAATCTTCTATAAAACCTCACAGTCTATAGCCTCATCAAATATTATGCTTATCTCTAGATAAATACTGTGCATCTACAAAAAAATATTCACCCTCTTTTAATAAAATAAGAATAAATGTTGTTAAAAGAATCCCTTGCTATCATCAACGCAGCTTTAATCTTAAGCCAACATCTCTTCTCTAATCTCCGCAGAACTCGTTGCGGATATATTAGAGCAAATGAAGCCATCCTCTGATATATAACCAGCACCAAGAGCAAATGCGAATTGTCCACGCCATGCGCCGCTATCAAATGAAACAATCAACTTTCCTAGTGTATCGTTATAACGCAAACCTACCACTGCCAAACCAACAGCCGCTGCTTGTCTTGCTTCTTTCCGAACATCTTCAATAGCATAACTAAACATTTCAAATTTCATATCGGTGGAGGATTTCGATTCGTTAACACCATTACTCATCGCATTATCCTTGGATTCAGAAAAATATTTATCTACATATTTTTTCGTATCATCAAAAACTTTCTTAATCCGCTGCTTACTGTCATGTAACAACCAACTAGCCCCCTCCACGACTTCTGTCAAATTTGCGTAAAACACACCACTCTTCAGACATTTTCTCTTTTTTTATTTTCAACATTAATGCTGGCATTGTTATTTATGGGAGTCGTTCTTTTAATCGTGTAACTCTTTTCGCCTCTGTCTTGTATAGACAGAAGCGTTTTTGAAAATAATCGTAGTAAATTTTATTAATTTAGAGTTAAGCTTAATCCTACACCTACACCCCAGCGCCCTCCGGCACTTGTCACAGATAGACTAGAGCGAATATTTCCATCTTCAGATGTATAACCAGCACCAAGAGCAAATGCGGACTGATTAAGCCATATACCACTACCAAGTGCAACACTTAACTTTCCTGGTGCATCATTGTAACGCAAGTTGGACACCGCTAGACCAATAGCAGCAGCTTGTCTTGCTTCTTTCCGAACATCCTGAATAGCATAATTCAATGT
>NZ_JBHIPX010000068.1:0-1115 GCF_042196245.1 Bartonella sp. AP19HLJMH | reverse complement strand
TTAGGAAAATTTCATGCAATAATTCAGAATGCTCATTCATCATTTTACATATTGAATAAAAACTGAATATTATAAATTTCTTTCATTTCAAACCTGTTTATATTTAATCAATTAACCCCTTGTCTATCACAAACGAAGCTGGCATGCAAAGAAGGACTTTTGAAAAAAGGTGAATTGCTTCTTATGAATATTCTCGAGTGCTAAAATCTGCGCATGACCGCAATGAAAATAATATCCTGTATCTTATCGAAATTTCTCTGCCACCTATCACTTACAAAACAACAACCATAACAACACGATAAAGCATACTTTACTTTTATTATAATTTGACCTCAAACTCCCTCTGTTTGTTCTAAAAACAAGTATTTATCCAAAATTCTTAAGTAAATATCCTAAAAAATGGAACAAATAGCGTATTAAATGATATAAACGTGAATAAAGTTCTAAAACAAAATTCAAAACAATGCATAAAACTCATAAAGACTAAACTTATGATCTATAAAAATGAATAAAGAAATGGACAAAAACAACCACCTATATCGTCTCTTTTGAAAGATTATGCCGAAAGCATTCAGCATTCAAACTTTTCATATTCACAATGAAATCTGTCCTCATATCTTAACATCAAAAATTTTAGAAAAATTTCTCATCGCATAAAAGAAAGCATCTATTGTAATCTTTTATATCAAAAAATAACCATATTGATGAAGCAAAATAAATTTTAATACATTAAAAGGCCGAAAATCTTCTGCCTTTTAACTAAAAATACATATTGCAGCTCATCAAAAAAGGTGGCGCAATCCAGCAGAGAAACTCGTTCCAGAAAAACCAATTTTCTTAAATCTATGCTGATAAGTGACATCTCCACGAAGAGAAAGTTTTGATGAGAGACGGGCATTAAACCCAACCCCTGCTTCCAAAGAAGAACCAAAGGAACCTAACTGAAAATCGTTTTTAAAAGAAACGAATTGCTTATCTTCAAAACTATGCAAATAAGAAAGCTTACTATAAAAAGAAACTTCACGTCCCTCTTCCACAACACCTAACGTCTTGCTTAAACGCCCACCAACACGCCCCACCCATTGATGAAATTTTCCTAAATCAACATCAAGATT
>NZ_JBHIPX010000067.1:0-1145 GCF_042196245.1 Bartonella sp. AP19HLJMH | reverse complement strand
CCATGACTGGACCAATCATGCTCTGCTCCCAAGCCAATATTACGCTTCTCATCCCATTTCTCGTGATACCAGTTCAGTGCCTTACGTCCTGCTACTGTCGTCTTCTCATTAAACCAAACAGAAGGCAAAACACGGCGGACTGTTTCTATACGTATCTTAACAGCCCCTGCTCCCTGATTAGGGATAACTTTTGTTTGAAAGCCTGCCTGTTTAAGAGCGCTCTCAAAACTCACATTGTGCACACGGTCTCTGGTCGCACCGTCATGGGGGAGAACCATCAATGCCTTCTCATAACCATTTTGACGCAACCAACCGATATGTTCCGATAACGGCTGTCCCTGTGCTTCGTAATAATCAAGCACTCTGATCTCTCTACCAACAAATTGCGCTATCCATATCGCCGTGGCATCTGCCTTGGCGCCTGTCCCCCCAATGTCCCAAAAAGCACGTATCTGCATTAAAGGGTCACGAGCAACACGCCCTATCCGCCCCTCTTGCTCGGCTGCCAACATTTCCTTTTGATAATAAGCGCCTTGAACCGCTGTAAGATAAGCCCCTTCCCAGATATGCTTATAGGTCTCTGGACGGTTTCTCAGATCATCCAATCGCGCTTCATTCAAGATCTTAGGAAACTTCGGATTGTCTGACCAGTTAATCTCCACACGCTTGATTGCCTCATTGTCTGAAAAGCGAAACCGCTTCTCAACGGGTGCATTCTCTCGCAACGGGTTCCATGTCACCCATAATTCTGCCCGCCATCCCTCTCCTTCTTCTCGCAAAGTCGGTATAAGCGTTTGCCAAGCCGTCTCTGTTACCGGCTCTGCTTCATCAACCCAACAAAGCAAAATGCGCCCCATCGATTTAATGCTCGCAATATTACGGTCAAGACCAGAAAACTGAAAGGCTACGCGACCATCTATCGACTTAATCGAAGATTCCCCAACCTTGTAATAGTCCTTTAAAAAGTCGTGCGCTTCAATGGCGCGCTTAATCTCCTCCAATGAACTTTCTGCCAAAGAATTCTGAAACTGACGTGCACAAAGAATGGTCCCCGATATCCCCTGCATACCAAATTGATAGCCTTTTAAAGCAGCCATCAAGGCAAATGATCTTGTCTTTCCAGACCCTCGTCCACCCCAAGCCGC
>NZ_JBHIPX010000066.1:0-1167 GCF_042196245.1 Bartonella sp. AP19HLJMH | reverse complement strand
GCAGCTGGCTCTATAGTATCAGGCTCGAGTGATGCGATTACGGGTGGACAGATTTATGATCTGCAAAAACAGTTTGCGACGTATTTTGGTGGAGGAGCAGGTTATAATGAAAAGGGAGAATGGGTTGCACCTACCTTCAAGCTTAAAACTGTCAATTCTGATGGTAGTGCTGGTGAGGAAAAGGTTTACAATAGTGTATCGGAAGCATTTGCTGGAGTTGCGAGTTCTATCACGAATGTTCATAATGATGTAAGTAATGTTGTCAGTGATAGCCTTGCCAAGCAGGATGATAATACGAAGGTTATCACTATTGGTAAAGAAGTAGAAGGTACAGAACTCAACATTGCCAACAGTAAGAAAGAAGACCGGATACTTTCAGGTGTTAAGGCAGGAGTGCTTTCAGCAGAATCGACAGAAGTTGTAAATGGCTCTCAGTTATTTGCGACTAATAAAAATGTTACGACAGTGACTACTAATCTAGACAGTGTTTCTAAAAATACATCGAGCTATTTAGGTGGTGGTGCTGATGTTCTTGTAGGCAATCTTCCGACGTATGTTGTTGGTGGCCAGTCATATCATGATGTTGGTTCAGCCTTTAGCGGTGTTGATACATCGCTGACAGATCTTCATAATGAGCTTTCTAAGAACAGCAATGAACTTACACAGACCATTGAGCAGAATGCTTTGTTGTGGAATGATGAAGCCAATGCCTTTGTCGCGCGTCATGTAAAGAACAAAGAGAAAGATGGTCAAGTTATAGCGGAACAAGAAAACAGCAAATTAAAATTTTTATTAGATGGAGAAATTTCTAAAGGTTCAACGGATGCTATCACGGGTGGTCAGCTTTATTCGCTGAACGAACAACTTGCAACCTATTTTGGTGGTGGTGCAGGTTATGATGAGCAAGGACAATGGAAGGCTCCAAGTTTTGTGATCAAGAAAGTTGATGCGGAAGGTAAAGAAAGTGAAGAAAGCTATAAGAGTGTAGCGGAAGCACTTTCTGATATTAGTAGTTCTGTCACAAATGTTCATAATGATGTTACCAATGTTGTCAGTGATAGCCTTGTCAAGCAGGATGAAAAGACGAAAATTATCACTATTGGTAAAGAAGTAGAAGGCAGTGAAATCAACATAGCCAACAAGACTGGTACGGATCGGACACTTTCA
>NZ_JBHIPX010000065.1:0-1168 GCF_042196245.1 Bartonella sp. AP19HLJMH | reverse complement strand
ATCAATTTCATGATGCGTGACATCATCTTTAAGCCTTGATAGGTCTCTATCATCTCGTGAAGGAGCTGTTGTTCTGTTTCTGTAAGACCTTTATCTTTGCTGCTTCGTTTCTTGACCATCTTTCCAACCACATAAATGGGCTCCCTGCTTGTTATGCTTCAAAATATCTCTTGCAAGGTTGGAACTGATGACCGCAACATCCTTATTATCCAAATAAATGGGCAACCAGCCACCACAAGAAACAGACCTATTTGCCGCGCACCCAACGAGAAAGTTCAGAGCGCACACCACCATCACTTTTTTGATTAACTTCATTTTCTACCTCAAGACGGGTTGTTGCTGTCTTTAAAGCATTCTCTGTTTGCTTTTGCCGTTCGCTTTGCTTGCCAAGCTGAAACGCCTTGGCTAAAGCCATAAAAAAAACGGCTAAAGCCGCTGTAAACATAAGAGAATATTTCTTTAGCCAAAAAATCATAAGCGTTGCTCCCCAAACCGCTTGGCGACAATCACTATGCCCGTTACAGCCGCTAAAACCATGATGCCTGCTAAAGCCCATTGCACCGGACCATTGCCAACCAACAAGCCTCCAAACCCCGAACAAGACCCTATAATCGGGGCAAGTGCTTCTATCTTTAAAAGACCGCTTGCTGTTTTCGTTTCTACCCTTTGATAATTCGAAGAAACATAAGCCCCTTTTACCCATAATCCCGCTTCTGCTGCTCGACGGTTGGCTAAACCCGCAAGAGGCTTCCCACCGACCTTATTCCATTTCTGTAATTCTAAGGGTACGGCTTCATAATCCCCTTGATTAAGCTTCTTCAACAAGGTTGACTTGCGAAAAGCAGCTGTTCCTACATTATAGCAAAATGAGACCAATGCCGCGAATTGGCAATCCGTTAACGAAACCGTCACCGATTCCTCTACCGTCTGCTCAAATTGCTTTAAGTCTTCACAAAGGATTTCTTCCGCTTGCTTTTGGCTAATACACATGCCTTTTTTGACAAGGGGGTGACCCGCATTGCTGGTGTGACCATAACCAATCGTCCAGATACATGCCGTGTCTCTATATGCCTCTAAACGCAAACCTTCCCATTGTTTGATAAGCTCTAATCCTTCTTTCGATATCTTTCTCATCTGACGCTCCATAAAAAAAGCCCCACAAAAGTGG
>NZ_JBHIPX010000064.1:0-1189 GCF_042196245.1 Bartonella sp. AP19HLJMH | reverse complement strand
AATGGCGAAGAGCAAGTTTGAACGAACAAAACCGCATGTTAATATTGGTACGATTGGTCACGTTGATCATGGGAAGACCTCGTTGACAGCAGCGATTACGAAATATTTTGGTGAATTTAAAGCTTATGACCAAATTGACGCTGCGCCAGAGGAACGTGCACGTGGAATTACTATTTCTACAGCACACGTTGAGTATGAAACGGAAAATCGTCACTATGCGCACGTTGATTGTCCAGGACACGCTGATTATGTGAAAAACATGATCACAGGGGCAGCACAGATGGATGGTGCTATTTTGGTTGTTTCAGCAGCTGATGGCCCAATGCCTCAGACACGTGAGCATATTTTGCTTGCACGTCAGGTTGGTGTTCCAGCAATTGTTGTTTTTCTTAATAAAGTTGATCAGGTTGATGATGCAGAACTTTTGGAGCTTGTAGAGCTTGAGGTTCGGGAACTTTTATCCAAATATGATTTCCCAGGCGATGATATACCAATTGTTAAGGGTTCTGCGTTGGCAGCTCTTGAGGATAAGGATAAAAGCATTGGTGAAGATGCTGTTCGTCTTTTAATGAGTGAAGTTGATAATTATATTCCAACCCCTGAACGTCCTGTTGATCAACCATTTTTGATGCCGATAGAGGATGTGTTTTCGATTTCGGGTCGTGGAACCGTTGTTACGGGTCGTGTTGAGCGTGGTGTTATTAAAGTTGGAGAGGAAATCGAGATTATCGGTATTCGTCCAACGTCTAAGACGACGGTTACAGGCGTTGAAATGTTCCGCAAGCTTTTAGATCAAGGTCAAGCGGGTGATAATATAGGAGCTCTGCTACGTGGTGTTGACCGTGAAGGGATTGAGCGTGGTCAAGTATTGGCAAAGCCAGGATCCGTTACGCCTCATACACGTTTTAAAGCAGAAGCTTACATTTTGACAAAGGATGAAGGTGGACGTCATACACCATTTTTCACGAATTATCGTCCTCAGTTTTACTTCCGTACGACGGATGTTACAGGTATTGTTACGCTTCCAGAAGGAACGGAAATGGTTATGCCAGGTGACAATGTTGCGATGGATGTTTCGTTGATCGTTCCGATAGCGATGGAAGAGAAACTTCGTTTTGCTATTCGTGAAGGTGGTCGTACTGTTGGTGCCGGTATCGTCTCTAAGATCATTGAATAAATAATGCTTGTT
>NZ_JBHIPX010000063.1:0-1201 GCF_042196245.1 Bartonella sp. AP19HLJMH | reverse complement strand
GTGGTATTGACGCTGGTAGTAAGAAGATAACAGGCATTCAAAATGGCGCACTCACAGCAGAATCGACCGAAGCGGTCAATGGTTCCCAACTTTTGGCAACAAATACTGAAATTAATGAAGTAAGAGACAGTATTCTTGTTAAGCAAGTAGCAGAGATGGCTTTGACGCGCAGTCTCCGTGATGGAGGAACGGGCCTTATCACTATTGGTAAGGGAACTGGTGGTACCGAAATCAGTATTCTAAATAAGGATAATGGAGGGCGGAAACTTTCCGGTCTACTTGGCGGGACAATCAATGAAAATTCAGACGAAGCTGTAAGTGGTTCTCAGCTTCATACCCTAGGGAGCAGTGTTGCATCTTATTTCGGTGGTGGTGCTAAATATGAAAGTGGTGCATGGACAGGTCCAAAATTCACGCTTAAAACTTTCGATGCTGATGGTAAAGAAGGTGCTTCAAAAGACTATCCCGATGTAGGCTCTGCTTTTGCAGGAATTGATACGAACTTCATAAATGTAAACAAACATCTGAATACTGTTGTTAATAATTTTAATGACAAATTAAACGATATTAATAAAGAATTTCAAGGCGATGCCTTATTGTGGAGCAAAACTGATAAAGCCTTTAGTGCTATGCACGTAGAGGGGGAAGACAGAAGATCAGGTAAAATTAAATATCTTGAAGGTGGAGATTTAACACAAAACTCAGAAGAAGCCGTGAATGGTGGACAGCTGTATACACTGGGTACCCATTTAGCTAATTATCTTGGTGGTGGTGCTGACTTTGGAAATGGAAACTCAGAAGGTCCTACTTTTAAGGTTAAAACTTTTCGGGATGATGGCACAGAAGATAAACAAAGCTACAGGAATGTAGCGGATGCGTTTGAGGGTGTTAATACGGCTCTCACGACTGTTCAGGATAAATTGACTGAACAGGTTAATAATGTGATTACCAAAGTAGAAAGCGAAAGCTTTGTTCAGCAAGATAAGACAACGAGTCGTCTCACTATTGGTGCAAAAGTAGGTGGCACAGAAATCAATATTGCAAATGAAAGCGGTGCGGATCGGATAATTTCTGGTGTTGGTGAAGCAAAGAACAATAATGACGCTGTTAACAAAGGTCAATTAGATAAAGGTTTGAAGGATCTTTCTACCAGCCTTCAGTCAGATGACTCGGCTGTTGTTCATTACGATAAAACAGGTGA
>NZ_JBHIPX010000062.1:0-1204 GCF_042196245.1 Bartonella sp. AP19HLJMH | reverse complement strand
GCAACACAAACCAACTTTTAACACAAGCGTGATTCACGCCACGGGTGAATTGCGCGCAATGTAGGAAATCAAGATGAGTGAACAAAACACTAACCTAATAGAAATTGAAGAAACACATCATGTAGCCGTCGAACAAACTGTCATGGAACGTATTTTAAATAAAGCCTTAGACAGTGACGTCGATATGGATCGCTTAGAGCGTCTTCTTGATTTAAGAGAACAAGAGATAAAACGACAAGAGCGCCAAAATTTTGTCCGTGATCTTTCGGCTGTGCAAATGGCATATAAAAATATCGAACAAAACGCCATTAATAACCATACAAACAGCAAATACGCTACACTTGATCAGTACATTGATGCTGTAAAGAAAGGGCTTGCAACATACAAATTTGCTTTGTTTTATCGTATTAAAAATCAAACAGAAAAAAACGTTACCATAGAAATAACTCTGTCTCATCCTTCAGACAATCAAATCTCAACAGAAGGAACATTTCCAATTGACAGTACAGGCTCTAAAAATAGCATACAATCACTTGGTTCCACACTTACCTACGCACGAAGATACCTATTAGGCATGCTTCTTAATTTAGCAAGTAAAGAAGACGATACAGATGGAAACCCGCCTATTAAAAAGGCTTTTCCACAACAGATCAATGAAATCAGAAGACTTGTCGTACAAACCCAAACAGAAGAAGAAAAAATACTTGCTTATGTCAACGTCAAAAAGCTCGACGATATGTCTGAAGGACAAGCACAAACGGTATTACATCTTTTGAAAGATAAACAAAACAGGCAAAAGGCAGAAACAGATTCTACTATACAAGATGCCGATATAGCAACGCCACAAGAGCAACAAACGGCGGTGTGAGATGGAACAAAGAACAGCAGAATGGTTTCAAGCGCGCTTGGGTAAAGTCACCGCATCTAATGTTTACAACATTATCAGTAAGACAGCAAAAGGATTGCCTACGAGCAAATATGAAGACTACAAAATCAAACTCATAACGGAGCGCTTAACAGGCGAAACAAGCCCTTATTATGAAACTGAAGATATGAGATGGGGTATTGAACATGAAGAAGATGCCTTGAGAGAATATGGCTTCATTTATGATGCCAATATAACAAAGTGCGGCTTTATCCAACACCCCACAATAGAAATGGCGGGTGCTAGCCCCGATGGTCTCATTGGAGAAGACGGTTTAAT
>NZ_JBHIPX010000061.1:0-1213 GCF_042196245.1 Bartonella sp. AP19HLJMH | reverse complement strand
CTTTTGGAACATAATTTGCAAAAAGGCATTGTATCTCCAGCATATTCAAGGAGATAAAACATGGAAACTCGCATTCCTGAAAACACACCATTTGAGACGAATTTTCTAGGAGAAACATCTCTAGAAGAAAAATATTCACTCTTTCACACACCCATTTCATGGTCCGCAATCTTTGCGGGACTGGTGACGGCTCTTGCCACCTCAATCTGCCTTTCTTTTCTGGTTGCCGCTTTAGGCTTAAGCCAAATGGATTTCACTTCTTCAACCCCATTTGAAGGCTCTTTCCTCTCCTTTGGCGTGGGTTCTGTTATCGTTACACTGATTAGCCTAGCCTTGGGAGGCTTTGTAGCTGGACGTTTTGCTGAAACCTCAGGGATTCTTCATGGCTTTCTCACCTGGGCTCTCATAACATTGCTGATGACCCTCCAAGCCATCCACGTGGTTTCTAGTACAGCAAAGATAGGAGCTAAAACGGCTCTAGAAAACAGCTCCATGGTCCAACAAACCGTTGACAGCCTAAAAAACAATATTTCCCCTATACTTGCAAACTTAAACAGCGAAAGTCTTGAACAGTTTTTTGCAAAAAATAGTGACAATGATATCAATTTTGACCAACTTAGGAGTGAATTGCACTCCCTTCTCAATAAAAGTGACATTCCTGCTCTCAACCCTGATCGCTTAAAACAAACCTATCAAGCTGCACTCAATGATATTGGTTCTGCGATAACAGCTTTCAAAAATGATCCTTCTTACTATCGCACCACTTTAAAAAATCTTGGTGAGCGCCTGTCTGATCGTGTAGAAGATCTCACGACAAAATTTGATCGAAGTGATATCATCAATGCCCTCATAAAAGATGGCATGTCCCGTTCGGATGCACAAACAGCAGCCAACCATGCCGTCCAACTCTATCAAAGCGCAGAGGAAAAGACCGAAAAAGCCATCAAAGTCCTTGAAGAACGGGCAGAAACACTCTCAGACAATCTTGAGGATACGATCAAGGGAGCAAAAAACACTGCAACTAAAGCCACAAAAACAGCCTCCAATATGGGGTGGTGGGGCTTTTTAGGAAGTCTGGTAGGCGCCATTATTTCCAGTATTTTTGGCTATTATGGTTATAGAAGCCGTAAGGACACTTTCATGCTTTAAAACATCTACCTGTCTACCTTTAAAGCAAATACATAAAAAGCTGCACGCATAGTGCAGCTTTTTT
>NZ_JBHIPX010000060.1:0-1270 GCF_042196245.1 Bartonella sp. AP19HLJMH | reverse complement strand
AAACATGTCCATTTACGCACTACATTTTTATACTAAAAACCAAAAGTAAAATTTAAAATCACTTGGTATTCAATTAGGTAGGTATCAAAATGAAAAAAAGTGAAAAAAATAAAAAATACGTATTGACATTAAGGAAAGGTTCGTTTAGAAAGGCGTCAAGTGTGTAGAAACACTTAGCGAATAGCGGATAGGTTACGATACAGCCTCTCCCATGCCTTTTAAAATACTGACTTTCTTTTATGCTATCATTGGCATATAACGATTTATGTCGGGTGTAGTGTGTTATACAATACCCTTTTTAGGGGAAAGCACACAGCGGACTATTCGCCGTGTTTCTAGCACCCGACGCCCTTATAGGGTGTCAATAGAAACCTTCTTACGAATAGGATTACTAGCATGAAAGCTACAGTTACAAATCAAGAAACTTCTCCAAAATATGAACTTACTAATGAAAACCGCGTTGTTAACGGTGTGACTTTACACCGCATTAAAGCTTTAAGAGATTTTGATGATGTTAAGGCGGGGGATTTAGGTGGCTTTATTAAAGATGAGAGTGATCTGTCTCATAAAGGCAATTGCTGGGTTTATGATGATGCTATGGTTATCCAAGCAAGCGTTTCCGAAAATGCCAAAATACGCAATAATGCTTGTGTTGTGAATTATGCAAAAGTTTATGGTAATGCTGTGATTAGTGATAAGGCATGGGTTTTGAGTGATAAGGCACATGTTTATGACAATGCAGTCATTAATGGCAATGCAAAAATTGGTGGCTATGTTTTTGGCAATGCCGTTGTGAGTGATAATGCCGTTATTACTGAAGGGGCTCTTATTTACGATAATGCCCGTGTATATGAAAATGCTCATGTGAGTGGGCTTGTGTTTAATGATGCCCATGTCTACGGTAAATCACGCCTTGCTGCGTGGTCAAAAGCTTATGGCAATGCTCATGTTTTTGATAAAGCTATAGTTTATGATGGTAGCAATATTTATGACAATGCCAAGGTTTTTGGCTCGGCGCGTGTTGGTCCTTTTGCAAAAATTCATGATAATGCTCATGTGAGTGGAAAAGCACAAATTTGCCAATTTACAACGATTTATGGCAATGCTGTGCTTAAAGAAAATAAGAAATTTTCTGAAGATGTCTGTGGTCTTGATCAGGATATAAATAAAGCAGCTTAAATAACGGCGCGGGCGCGGCGGGGGCGCCTCCTTATAACCATTTCATTTAAAAATTTGTTTGAATATTAGATTAGGGAGCTACCTATGACCA
>NZ_JBHIPX010000059.1:0-1314 GCF_042196245.1 Bartonella sp. AP19HLJMH | reverse complement strand
CATATCCTTATGAGTTTATGCATTACACACTTTGATTGCAATTTTAAAAACAGATTATCACTTATGCTTTGTTTTTCCATAAAAAAGTCAATAAAATCAATGTAAAAGGTACTTCCCAGCGGGTTGGCTTCGTTGCGGGACAGGCTAGTGCGAACTATCGCTAGCGACAGAATTTTCAATTTGACTGTACATTGTACACTTAACTCATTGATAAATAACAATTTCAATATGTACACTGTACAGTATGTGAAACGTTTTCTTAGCAAAAAGTAATTTTTATTACTGGACAATTCTAGTAATAGGTATTTTCAAATCAGGTGCCTCAAAAACACCTTAAAACAACTAGCGGATTAGTTGCCGAAATAACTAATCTTCCGCAATTTAAAAGCTTTAACTCATTCTATGCTACATGCATATAATAGCTTTGTCAGGTGTGGCTATGCCATATACCCCCCTTCGGGGAAAGGCATAACGACGGACTAGATGCCGTGTTTCTTAGCGACCAGCACTCTTTTAGAATGTCATTAAGGAACGTCTAACATCTAAGAATTCTTTATGAATACCATTATTAAAATTACTGAATTATGTGGCAAAAGGCATGACAATATTATGCGTGACATCAAGAAAACGCTTGAAGAACTTAACGCCCTCAAATTTGAGAAGGTTGATTTTGGTGGGCACTACCTTGATAACATAAGGTGAAAGCCGCCCTTGTTATAACCCGCCAAAGCGTGAATGCTTAATTCTTGTTTCTAGTTACAGCACTGCCTTACGAGCAAAGATAATTAACCGTTGGAAAGACAAGTAGCTATTCCATAAATTGATTACTCCAAACCCGAAGTATTACTTGGCGCCTTAAATCATCTACAAAATCAAATTGAGCAGAAAGACCATGTTATTTCAGAATTAGCACCAAAAGCAAAAGCTTTAGAAGGCTTAAAACGCTCTGATGGTTTGTTTGGTTTGATTGAAGCCGCGAAGATGTTGGAGATAAGACCAAAGGATTTAATAGATTACTTGCGTAAAAATGATTGGGTGTATCGACGTGCTCCAAGTGGTCCATTGTTACCTTAATCAGGATAAAATCAACAAAGGATTCATGGACTGTTCTGCCATCACCATTCAAAAACCGGATGGAACAGAAAAGGTGCTGCCTTCAACAAAAATCACACTTAAAGGATGGGCAGCATGTTTGAGAGAACAAGTCCACGGAGGCGTGCAATGAAGGTAGGTTCTAACTTCTTATGCGATTTATGGATGGCATTATCTCAATTTTCTAGACATGAAAATATGAGTGATAAGATTGTACTGCTC
>NZ_JBHIPX010000058.1:0-1326 GCF_042196245.1 Bartonella sp. AP19HLJMH | reverse complement strand
CCATTGAGCACCACCATCTTTACGCTTATGGAGAAGCAAGCCGGCACCATCATTATATTTGCCAGCTCCCAATGTTGAGACAGCCCTTGCATTAAGACGATTCATAAGAACCATTTTTACTCCTTTCTGCTATAGTTTTTACCCACACATCAACCCCGCTTGTGACGTGCAAGCAAGTGATTTTGATTGATTCAAGATACACAGATTTAAGATGAGAGAATCTTACGTTATTCAGGGTTCTCATTCAATATGAATAACACTAGATTATCATTATAAATCAATGCCTTGTAGAGATAGAGAGTGTTGATGAGGAGCATCCATGGTTTGTGCACGCGTTTGATTTGATTAAAGCGCGTGCAAAATATGAACTGTACAAGAATATTCTTAAAGAACCCGATTGTGCAGCCGCTGCTTACAATGACTTTAACGAACAGTTGCATGAATTGCGTGCAGAGACGTCCAAACGTCATAACGTCACTCGAATAATTCCGACGGATTTTTAAGATGGTTTATTTTCCAATCGCTGATTACAGACCAGATGTTTCGGTCGTCAACGGTAGCTTTACGGATACGCTTGTGAATGTTTTACCGGCTGATGGCTGTTACATTCCGATGCCTAGTGCAATGGTTGTGTCTCATGCTTTGGAAGAAAAGCCTTTGGGGTGCATAGCGTTTAGAAGTGGCAATGGTGTTAAGATAATCGTAGGAGGCAAGCAAAAGCTTTACAGTTATGATAGTCAAACGAAGGGGTGGAAGGACATAAGTCAAAGTGGTGTGACCTATCAAGCAAATGAAGAGAATAAATGGTCGTTTGCTCTTTTTAAAAACATGGTTATTGCGGTGAATAAAAATGATAAACCGCAAGTTTTCAAGGTCCTTAGTTCTGAACGGTTTGAAGATTTAGAAGGCAACCCACCGAAAGCAGGATTGGTCAAAGTTTGGGGACCTTTTGTTTGTTTGATGCAATTGACAGATAATCCCAATCGCATTCATTGGTCTGGAGAAGGCGATGAAACTGTATGGGAGACTCAATATAATGTTAGTGGTTATATGGATTTCCAAGATGGAGAATATGTGCAGGGGGCAACAGAAACAACCAATCCCCTTATTTTTCTTCGTTCCGCTATTTATGCTGGTTCTTTGACGTTAGGTTCCAAAAGCCCGTTTGCTTTTCAAAAGATCCAAGACAAGCGTGGAGCCCGTAGTGCGTCCTCTATAGCATGTCGAGGGAGTGATGCTTTTTTTGCGAGTGATGGTGGCTTTTATCAGATCAGTGCTGATGGTCAACTTTTGCCGATAGGCTTTGAGAAGGTTGATAGAACGGTT
>NZ_JBHIPX010000057.1:0-1372 GCF_042196245.1 Bartonella sp. AP19HLJMH | reverse complement strand
TTGGTTGCTTTTGTTAAGGGCGCTGGCTCTTTCGCCATTCATAGAACCTTTTTACAAGCCAATGGCTGCAAAACAGACCAAAAACCAGCAAAAGCCATGTTGGGATCTGTAACAGGTGGTGCTGTGCATTTAAGTCAAGGCAATCCCAAACATCTGGTCATTTGTGAGGGCATTGAAACCGGTCTGGCTCTTTTGTCTGGGTTGTTATCAGAGCCCGTTGATTTATGGGCGTCCCTTTCAACCAGTGGCATGATGCGTGTGAATTTACCCCATACAAAAGGGCGTCTCACCATTGCAATGGACGGCGATGATGCGGGTCGTAAAGCAGGTTTTACCCTAGCTGCACGTGCTTATAGCCAAGGCTTTGAGGTCTTTATGATGCAAGCTCCAAAAGGAACTGATTTTAATAACGTATTACTTTCTTAAAAGAGGGAAACTATGAAAGATAGTAATTTACAAAACAATAATGAAAATACTCCCATCAATGATAACGATAATGTCTCTTTAAACGAAAATACTTGTTTAAAAGCCATTTCTTATGAACAAGCCTTGCAACAAAATGGTTGGGGGCAATTACAACCGATTGCTACGGCTCTCTTACCCGTCGAGCCTTTTAAAATATTCCTGCTTCCAACACCATTAATAAACTATGTTTATGACGTTGCTGATATTCAACAATCTTCTATCGATTTTGTTGCTGTTTCTGCTTTATGTGGATTGTCTGCTGTCATTGGAAATGGCGTGCGAGTTTCTCCAAAACAACATGCCAATTGGAAAATTGTTCCTAATCTCTGGGGTGCCATTGTGGGGGAACCTTCAACTATGAAAACAGATACCATGGAAGCTGCTTTAGCACCTCTCGATGTTTTTCAAGAGGAATGGCATCAAGAATGGTTAAAGAAGAAAAAACAGCAAGAAACAAAAGATATTCTTATTGAATTAGACAAAAGAGAAAAGAAAAAACAAGCCTACAAAGCACTCAAAGATCAAGACGAGGAACAAGCCCTTGCTCTTCTTTCTCAATCTCTTGAACATAAAGAAAGTGAGGAAGATGACACGCTTAATAAACGACGTCTTATTGTCAACGATGTGACCGTCGAAAAGCTTGGGGAATTGTTAAAAGAAAACCCCCGTGGTCTCTTGTTGGTTCGTGATGAATTGGCTGGGTTTTTATCCGATTTGGAACGGAAGGAATATCAATCAGACCGTTCTTTTTATCTAACAGCTTTTAATGGCAAAAAATCATACACCTATGACCGTATAGGACGTGGGACCATTTTTATTCCCAATGCAACCATTTCCATTATTGGGGGCATTCAACCTTCACGGATTATTCCCATTATTCAAGCAATGCACCATGGAACAAATAATG
>NZ_JBHIPX010000056.1:0-1377 GCF_042196245.1 Bartonella sp. AP19HLJMH | reverse complement strand
AACTAAAAACCGTAGCATCATAAGAAACATGCGCATGATCATAAATATGAGCATCAGCAAGAATGCGGGCACTACCATTCACATGAGCATTACCATAAATATTGCCATAAACATGAGCATTGCCATAGACAAAAGCATGGTCATAAACTTTAGCATATTGAGAGATAAAAGCTTTTCCATAGACCTCAGCATTGCCATAAACTTGACCACAGACTTGAGAAAAATGGCGTATTTTTGCATTGTCATACACTCTTGCATGACCATAGACACAAGCCTCATCATACACCCAGCAATTACCATCATGGGATAGGTTAACTTCCTTTTCAATAAAGCCGCCTAAAGACCCCGCCTGTACATCATCAAAATCTTTTAAAGCTTTAATGCGATAAAGGTTTATAATATTTCGAGTAAGAGCATGTTTGATTTTTTTGATTTCACTGGTTAATTCGTATTTTTTGCACATAGAGATACCCTCACAATTTAATGTGATAAACATTTGATAAAATTTGGAATGGGAAAATTTGAAAGAGGGGCGCCCCCGCCGCGCCCGCGCGTCTTTACGCAGCGTTATTTTCAATAATCTTTACAACGGTATCGTTTTCATAAATTTCACAATCTTCAGGAATTCCATATGCATAATAAAAGTTTTGTTTGACATATGAATAACCATCTCTTTTTAACCTTGCATTGCCATGTATCAAACCTCTAATGGTGTGATAACCAGTCACTTTTGCATTCCCATAAACAGAACCATAGACCTTAACATACCCACCCACGCTAGCATTGCCATAAACCTTGCCATAAATTTTTGAAGAGCTACTTACAACAGCATGATCATAAACCTCAGCCTTGCTATAAATGCGTGCACTTCCTGTTAATTTTGCATTCCCATAAACCCTTGCATATTGATAAACCCACACCTTATCAGAAAGATGCGCATTATCATAAACATGAGCTCCAAAATACACGCGGGTTTTATCATATACATGCGCATTGCCATAAACAAAACCACCAATGGCAGCATTGCCATATACCCTTGCATTTTCATAAACGTGACCATTTTTAAACACAAGAGCCTCATCATACACCCAGCAATTGCCATCATGAGAAAGGTTATCTTCCTTTTCAATAAAGCCCCCTAAAGTACCTGCTTTAACATCAGCAAAGTCTTTTAATGCTTTAATGCGATAAAGGGTATGATTATTAATTACACGCGTTTCATTTGTGAGTGCAAACTTCTTTTGCATGAGCACAATTCCTTTATAGAGATTTAAATTTTTAAATGAGATGTTTAAAGGATGGCGCCCCCGCCGCGCCCGCGCGTGTCATTTACGCAGCATCACTTTCATATTCGCTGTTATCATCATCGTCATAATA
>NZ_JBHIPX010000055.1:0-1537 GCF_042196245.1 Bartonella sp. AP19HLJMH | reverse complement strand
AAAATTATATGCCCCACAAGCAGCGAGTGAATTAAAACGTTCTCGTTTTTCTTTTGTTAAAGTTCTTTCGTTGGCTACAGCGGCTACATTCTTATCGAATGTTACGCCTGTTTTTTCAGCAAATCCTGATTTTAGAAACACATTTCTTGAAGGTGTAAAAAGTGCTGGTGTGTCTTATCCACAAAGCCTTCTCTCTGTTGCTGGTTTGAATGATTCTGATGATTACGCAAATTTTTTAACCAAAACCCTTTCTGGTAAGAGCGATAAGAGTTCTATCGTAAATGTTCTTGCGGACGATAGCAAAAATTTATTGGTAAGAACTCTAGATACAGACGAGCAATATAAAAAGTCTCTCATTAGTCCACGGTCGCTTGTTCGTGATAGCTCTACAACCCAACAGTTTTCAGGGAATAATGAGAATGCAGCCCCTGTTAATGTTTCTGACCTTTTGCGGGGTGGAACTGCAGGAATGCAACGTTCTCAAGATAACAATGTTATTTTGGGTAGTGGGATTAATTATACAAAAAGCAAGTGGGGTGTTTTTATTGGTGACGATGTGGTTGGTAGTGTTGATGGGAGAGGTACATACGGCGCTATTGTTATCGGGTACGGTGCAAAATCTGGTGATGGTTGGAGTACTGTTATTGGTTATAAGGCAGAGGCACCTAAGGGCTCGTATGGTACTGTTGTTTTGGGGCGGGGGGCAAAAACGGAAGGTGTTTTTAGCATTGCAATCGGTGCTGTTGGAACTACTCCTGGATCTGAAACACAGAATGTTGATGAAAAAAATAGAGTGCTTGCAGCTGGTGATTATGCAATGGCTCTTGGTTACGGCGCGAAGAATTATGCAGAAAAGGGGATTGCTCTTGGTTACAATGCATCTGCAACAAAGGAGGCGCTGTATAGTATTGCTATAGGTTCCATGTCTCACGCTTTGGGTCCAAGCAGTATCGCAATGGGTGTCAATTCTATAGTTTCTGTACAAGGTGGTGTTGCTATAGGAAGTGATACTATCGCTGATAGGGCTGCAGGTGTTTCAGGATATACTTCTTCGCTGCAGGGGGCAACAGAAAGCACTGAAGCGCAATGGAAAAGTAAGCAGGGTGCCGTTAGTGTTGGTAATAAAAGTACGGGCATGACGCGGCAGATTACAGGTGTAGCAGCTGGTAGTGAACTTACTGATGCAGTAAATGTTGTACAGTTAAAAGACTTAGAAAGTGTCGTAAGAAATGGTGGTTGGAAACTATCTGTTGGGGGTAAGGATGATAAGACCGTTATCATGGACAGCGCGGTAGATTTTTCCGCTGGAAGTAGCAACCTAAGTATTACAAAGGGCAAAGACGACAATAAGCTAAAATTTGATCTTGCTAAAGATGTTACGTTGAGTAGTGTAAAAGTTTCAGGAAATACCTTAGACGCAACGGGCTTAGTGATTTCTGGTGGACCGAAAATAACAACGAGTGGTATTGACGCTGGTAGTAAGAAGATAACAGGCATTCAAAATGGCGCACTCACAGCAGAATCGACCGAAGCGGTC
>NZ_JBHIPX010000054.1:0-1775 GCF_042196245.1 Bartonella sp. AP19HLJMH | reverse complement strand
CCCTCCATTCGCCACCTTCATAGCTAGCTCCTCCTCCTAAATACATCGCTAGCGTCTGATGCAAGGAATAAAGCTGATTGCCCGTAATCGCCTCTGTCGAACCTTCAGAAATATCGCCATCTAAAACTGACTTCAGTTTGCTCTTACTTCTTTTATCTCCCTTCCCATGAAGCGCTACAAACGCACTGTCTTCATCACTCCACAACAACGCATTCTGCTCAATATTGTCTGAAATCTCATTATGAAGCTTTGTAAATGAATTGCTTACACCAGCAAACGCTTCCGCAATATTAGGGTAGCTATGCTCTTCTGGACTACCATCATCATTAAATGTCGTAACTTTGAAAGTAGGTGCTACCCATTGACCATCTTCATAGTGAGCTCCACCACCAAAATAAGTCGCCAGCGTCTGATTCAAGGAATAAAGCTGAGAACCATTCACTGCTTCCGTCGAGCCTTCAGAAAGTGTTCCAGCTTTCACGCCAGAGAGACTACGTGTATCACCATTCATGTTTGAAATTGTGATTGCACTACCCTCTTTTTCATCACCTATCTTGATTACCTTCGTAGCATCATCCTGCTTAACAAGACTATCTCCTACAACTTTATTAATCTCATTCTGAAGCTCTTTGTGAATATTCGTGAATGAAGCCCCTACACCAGCAAACGCTTTGGCAACATCATCATAACTTTGCTCTTCAACAGCACTGCCATCTTCTTTGACGATCTTAACTTTGAAGCTTGGAGCACTCCATTGACCTTCCTTATATTCAGCGCCACCACCTAAATAAGTTGCAACAGTCTTATTCATATCAAAAAGCTGAGAACCATTGACTGCTTCACTAGAGCTTGCAGAAACCTCTCCATCTAAAAGAAACTTCAATTTGCTATTGTTTCTGTCCTTACCTTCCCCATGCTTGGCTACAAAGGCTTTTTCACTTTCATTCCACAACAGCGCATCACCTTGAACTTCCTGCGTAATATTCGTGACTTTGTCATTAAAGTCTTTAACCACATTCGTGAAAGAATTACCAACACCTGAAAGAGCTTCTGAAACACTATCATACTCAGCTTCTTCTGATGTGCCATCTTTTTTAAGGTGTGTAACTTTAAATCTAGGCAACAACCATTGATCTTTCTCATACTTAGCATCACCGTTTAAGTACGATGCAAGATCTTTTCCTAAAGAATAAAGTTGGGAGCCATTTACTGCATCTGTCGATTCTTTCGTAATATCTCCTGCCGCAAGGAACTTAATCTTGCTATTTGTCTTTGCACCGTCTTTTCCTCCATGCAAGGCTACAAAAGATTTTTCACCCTCGCTCCATGATAAAGAATCTTGTGCAACTCCTTCTGAGACTTCCTTAATACGCTGATTCACATTTTTGATATTTGCATCAAGTCCTTCAAATGCTAAACCAACATTGGTAAAGGCTTTTTGTGTTACCTCACCATCTTCAGAAACGCGAGATAAGTTATAAGTAGGGTTGATAAAGCTACCGCTTTTAAATGCCGCATCACCACCAAGAAACTTAGCTACATTCTGAGAAATTGTGTTGATCTGACTACCATTAATCGCATCATGTGAATTTTCAGCAATGGTACCATCCGCTACATTATGAAGTGCAACTGGTCCTGCATCCTTACCTTTACCTAAAGTCACACTCGTGTAATCAATGCCGCCATTCTCACCCTCTTTTTTATCGTAATGAACAACAGCCGAGTCATCTGACTGAAGGCTGGTAGAAAGATCCTTCAAACCTTTATCAAGCTGA
>NZ_JBHIPX010000053.1:0-1790 GCF_042196245.1 Bartonella sp. AP19HLJMH | reverse complement strand
AAAGCTGTCAGGACACAAGAAAACAGTAGAATTACGTTTCTAGCAAATGGTGAGATTAGCGCTAAATCAACGGATGCCGTAACGGGTGGACAGCTTTATTCGCTGAACGAACAACTTGCAACTTATTTTGGTGGTGGTGCAGGTTATGATAAAGAGGGCAAATGGAAAGCACCGGATTTCAAGATCAAGCAGTTTGGTGAGGATGGTACTTCTTTTGACAAGAATTATCAGAATGTAGCAGATGCACTTGCAGGTGTTGGAAGTTCTATCACGAATGTTCAGAATAAATTGACCGAACAGGTTAATAATGTGATTACCAAAGTGGAAAGCGAGAGCTTTGTTCAGCAAGATAAGACAACGAGTCGTCTCACTATTGGTGCAAAAGTAGGTGGCGCAGAAATCAATATTGCAAATGAAAGCGGTGGGGATCGGATAATTTCTGGTGTTGGTGAAGCAAAGAACAATAATGACGCTGTTAACAAAAGCCAGCTTGATAGCAATATCAAGAATGTCAATGATAATGTAACAAATAAGTTTAGCGAACTTACTAAAAACATAACGAATATTACTCAGCAAGTTAAAGGTGATGCTTTGTTATGGAATGATGAAGCCAATGCCTTTGTAGCACGTCATGAGAAGAAGCAAGAAGAAAAAGGCAGAGCTGTAGCCACTCAAGATAACAGCAAAATTACGTTTCTTTTAGATGGTGATGTTTCTAAAGATTCAACGGATGCTGTCACGGGTGGACAGCTTTATTCGCTGAACGAACAACTTGCAACCTATTTTGGTGGAGGTGCTGGCTATGATGAGAAAGGACAATGGAAAGCTCCAAGTTTTAAGGTTAAGACAGTTAAGGATGATGGTAAATCTGAAGAGATAGACTATGGCAATGTGGCGGATGCTTTGGCTGGAGTTGGTAATTCTTTCACAAATATTAGAAATGAGATTAGCAAAGAGATTAATAATGAGATTACCAATGTGAAAGGTGATAGCCTTGTTAAGAAAGATCAAGCAACCAATCTTATCACTATTGGTAAAGAAGTAGAAGGCAGTGAAATCAACATAGCCAACAAGACTGGTACGGATCGGACACTTTCAGGTGTTGGTGAAGCAACAAAGGATAATGAAGCTGTTAACAAAGGTCAGCTTGATAAAGGTTTGAAGGATCTTTCTACCAGCCTTCAGTCAGATGACTCGGCTGTTGTTCATTACGATAAAACAGGTGATGAAACTGATTATACGAGTGTGACTTTAGGCAAAGGTAAGGATAAGGCAGCTGTTGGTCTTCATAATGTTGCCGATGGTCAGATTGCCAAGGGTTCACATGATGCAATTACGGGTGGCCAGATTAATAAAATCGGTGAGGATGTAGCTAAGTTTTTAGGTGGAGAAGCATCCTTTAAAGATGGAGCTCTTACACAGCCAACGTATAAATTATCTTACATTGCTAAAGATGGAGTTGTAACAGAGAGTGCCTTTCAAGGTGTTGGAACCGCTTTTGCAGGTCTTGATGAGAATATCAAGAATGTGAATGCAAGGATTAAAGAGGTTTCTGAAGGAGTAGCACAGGATTCTTTGTTATGGAGCAAGGAAGCCGATGCCTTTGTAGCGCGTCATGAAAAGAAGCAAGAAGAAAAAGGTAAAGCTGTCAGGACACAAGAAAACAGTAGAATTACGTTCCTTGCAAATGGTGAGATTAGCGCTAAATCAACAGATGCTGTAACGGGTAGTCAGCTTTTTGAAACGAATGATAAGGTTGTTACTTATTTAGGAGGCAATGCAGCTTTTAA
>NZ_JBHIPX010000052.1:0-1856 GCF_042196245.1 Bartonella sp. AP19HLJMH | reverse complement strand
AAGAGTGGCATTGTTAATGATGCCAATCGTTATGCTGTTGAAACCATTGGCAACCCTGCCTACCCTCTAGAGTTATTACCATAAGTTTAGAGACAATGAAAATTGTTAAGAACCTACCAAAATTGGAAATAAGAGAAACTGAATAACTTAAAAGCATGCTCACATAATGGGTATGATAAACTCATAAGGGGTATAAGGTTTTATACCTATAGGTTCTTATATCCCTTTTATAAATTGCTGACATACAATCTTTAAAAGGATAATTTATCATACGTTATTTAAAAAGAAGAAACTTGCACTTTTAGATACTCTTATTTACATTGCCTTTAAAAGATTAAACCGTAATCTAAAATGATAGCTTTATTGTTATCAGAAGCTTTATTTAAAGAGGGTTATGTATATTCATTTTCTTATATTACTTATAGGTTTTGAATGTTTCTACCCCCCCAAAACCCTTACAAAACATAGAGCATTAGTTGAATTTATAGGTTGTACTATTGATATAGGTTGTTTTTTGAAAAATTGATAAAAAATAACATATTGAAATATAATGACTTTTATTTTTTATTGAAAAATATGTAAAGGGGGGCGTAAAAAGCACCTCCAAAACTCATAACCATAATGGTCTTGATAGCATTTATTATGATTATAATCCCTTTCTTTTGAAAGGCTTTAAAAGATCACATACTCTCATAAGACATGTTTTAATCATTCACTAAATGATCACTTTTGTCGATTCAATGTACTGACATAAACTGACAAATATATATTTACAGTTGTATTTATTTGTTATGGCTGTTTTAATAAGTTGTATTTTGAAAAAATCATAAAACTTAACTTATTGAAATATAATGATTTTAATTTTCTCTCATTTAAAAAAAATGATATAGGTTCTAAAAAGAACTGACAAGACTGACAAAAGTTTATTAAAAGGAATTTTGCTCATCTCTATAATGATCAGTTTCTATTGAGATGTTTTCATAATAAGCAATAAATCACAATTATCATATATCCTATTTATCATTTCTCTTATGAACATGAAAAATGATGCCATGGCTATAAAGAACATAACAACTATAGAGAAAGCAAAAATGCAAATGAAAGCATTTGTTATAAAGACAGTCCCTATAAGGCTGTTAAGTCTAAAATGTGTTATTAAAAGAAATTAACAGAAATCTTAAAAGCCATTTAGTGACAAAATTGATAGGTTATAAAGCTAAAAATACGCATAATGAGAGCTTTTCTAAATATTATAAATGTATAGATTCAAAACATAACGCAATCGTTTCATAAAACCTATAATATAGCTTTAAAAGCACATAAATATAAAAGAAGCAATTAATAAGCATAAGATATTATCAATACACAACGTATTTAAAAAAATAAGAAAAAATATCAAAAAAGATAAAATATTGTTTGACAATAAATACGTATTTTGTTATATGACTAATCAAGTGCTGAAAACACTTAATAACTAGCGGGTAGGTTACGATACGACCTCTCCCATGTCTTTTAAATACTGACTTTCTTTTATGCTTTTGTTAGTATATGAGAGCTTTGTCGGGTGTGGTCATACCATACAATACTCTTTTATGAGAAAAGTGTGACGACGGACTAGTTACCGTGTTTTCAACGCCCGGCGCTCTTATAGAGTGTCAATTGAAAACTTTAAATAACTAGGAATCTTAGTATGAAAAATATCTCAAACAACACCCCCGTTATCTCTAATATTGCAAATGAAACCGCGTCTGTTAATCAACAAGAGCCTGCAAAAAATACGAATTTATTGATGATTGTGAATATATCGATGGTCATTTCTTAACTCGAATTAGAGCCTTAAGAGATTTTGATGATGT
>NZ_JBHIPX010000051.1:0-1858 GCF_042196245.1 Bartonella sp. AP19HLJMH | reverse complement strand
TTGATATGAAATTTTTTAACCATGAAAAAAAAGAGATGCCTAGCATACGGTGAAAACACTTAGGTAATGTATAAATGCAAATGAAGCGTTTAGCATATATCTATGTTTCAAGGTGATAAAAAGTTGAAAATTCGTTAAAGAGGAATTCCGTGAATTTTACAGTGTTCACGCAACTTTTCAGTAAAATTGATCAGATAACAAAAACATATGTCACGGATATTTCCTCAAAAACAATAGCTACAATTACGCCCTTTGTATCAATCGGTCTCACAATCGCTTTCATCATCTACGGATGGCTCATCATTCGTGGCGCTATAGATATGCCTCTCTTCGGATTCGTAAACCGTTTCCTGCGAATAAGTATTATTACTTCAATAGCTCTTACCACAGGACTTTATCAACCAAGATATCCAATCCTAAAGTAAAAAATATTTGCACTGAAATTGAGCTATTTTCATGAATTAAAATGGAATAAAAAAGTAAAATAATTACACACAGCGTACTTTACTTTACGTGTCAAAATAATAATAATGACAATAAATATCAGAATGTGTATAACAGTAATAAAGAGTCATATTAAAATGAAGTCGATCATTCTTATAATTTTGATTGCAAACCTTTTATCGGCTTGTGCATTAGCACCAAAGCTAAAACAGCCCAATGATAGGAACCGCGTGCCTATTAATAAAACAATCCCTGCCGAAATCAAGCGAGAAGACAGATGAAAAAGCGATTTATTATAACAGGAATGATTACCCTTTTGGGGATGATAAATTTAACTCTAACATCTAATTTTAGTTGGGGTTCTGATAATAAGGATTCAACTGCCCAAACTCTTTTGCCTTTTTCAAAAGAAGAATATCTGAAAATTATTGAGTTATTAAAACAACAAATTACAACAAACGAAAGCCAGATCGAAAACGCGAAAAAAATCCATCAATCTATAACAGGAAACGCGAAAAAAATCCACCAGCCTATAACAGAAAGTGAAAGTGAAAGTGAAACAAAAGACTTAGAACACACAATACACACCTTAACAACAAAAAGCATTCGCTATTTTTTACAAGATCCGCCCTACCCATCCCCCCACAAAAACTACAAGAACATGGGTTCTAGCCTATTCAAAATGTATAGTTATATCGAAGTCCTTATGACTGCGGTTAACGGCGAAGATTACAGGGCCATCTTCTCGTCATTGCCGCAGAAGAAGATATACGATATAATTAATACACGTCTTAACTATAATGGAATTGTCGAGAAAGCCGTAAGTTTGCAGGCTTTCCAAGACGCAGAGAAGCGCTTTACACAAATTGCTGATTTCTTAAATGGTATAGATAAAACAACAAATTTGAGAGAAGTTTTCGAGTTGCAAACACGCATCAAGAGCATGTCATCCATGCTCCAAAATGAATACACAAAGTTACAAATGGTCAGAAATTTAAGCAACAATGAAAAGACTCTTATCGATATACAAAAACGTCTATTGTATAAAAAAATTATAAACTCTGCCAACAAAAGAATCCCCCCAATAAGATTGAACTAATAAAACTCTTTACAACATTGACTTTTTTTCATGAAAACAAAAGCCACTGTAGAAGGTTCAGTACTATCTGAACAATCAAGAGAGGCACAAATATTTTATCAAAGCCAAGATATCGTGGTGAAAACACTTAGGTAATGTATAAATGCAAATGAAGCGTTTAGCATATATCTATGTTTCAAGGTGATAAAAAATTGAAAATTCGTTAAAGAGGAATTCCATGAATTTTACAGTGTTCACACAACTTTTCAGTAAAATTGATCAGATAACAAAAACATATGTCACGGATGTTTCCTCAAAAGCAATTGTTACAATTAC
>NZ_JBHIPX010000050.1:0-1907 GCF_042196245.1 Bartonella sp. AP19HLJMH | reverse complement strand
TTGATTACCTTCGTAGCATCATCCTGCTTAACAAGACTATCTCCTACAACTTTATTAATCTCATTCTGAAGCTCTTTATGAATATTCATGAATGAATCACCAACACCAGCAAAGGCAGACGCAACATCATCATAACTTTGCTCTTCAACGGCACTGCCATCTTCTTTGACGATCTTAACTTTGAAACTTGGAGCACTCCATTGACCTTCCTTATATTCAGCGCCACCACCTAAATAAGTTGCAACAGTCTTATTCGTATCAAAAAGCTGAGAACCATTGACCGCTTCACTTGAGCTTGCAGAAACCTCTCCATTGGAAAGAAACTTAATTTTACTGTTGCCTTTCTCATCACCCTCTCCATGTGTTGCTACAAACGCCTTTTCAGAATCACTCCACAACAACGCATTCTGCTTAATATTTTCAGTAACCTCCGTGTTGTTTTGAGTAAACTCTTTTTGAAGATTCTCAAAAGATGTTCCTACACCAGCAAATGCTTCCGATACAGTATCATACTTCTTCTCTTCAACTTTAGTACCATCCTCATTAACAATCTTAACTTTGAAACTTGGAGCCGTCCAAGCGCCACCTGCATAACTAGCATCACCACCTAAAGACTGCGCAACACTGTTACCTAGAGCATATAGCTGATTTCCTGTTACAGCATCGCTTGAGTCTTTAGTGATATCACCATTTGCAAGTGATGTGATTTTGCTGTGTGTCTTCTCACCATTTTTTTCTCCATGCAAGGCGACAAAAGCACCTTCAGCCTTGCTCCATGATAAAGAATCTTGTGCAACTCCTTCTGAAACTTCCTTAATACGAGCGTTGATAGTGCTCATGCTGTCATTAATGTCATTAAACGCACCTGCAACATTATTACTGCTCTTCTTATCACCTTTCGTACCATCATTGCTGAAAATCTGAATTTGGAAATCCGGATCTTGCCATTCGCCTTTCTCATTATAACCAGCACCACCACCAAAATAGCCAGCAAACTGTTTTTGCAGATCATAAATCTGTCCACCCGTAATCGCATCACTCGAGCCTGATACTATAGAGCCAGCTGCAAGTGATGTAAGCTTGCTGTTCTCTTTATTGTCCCCATGCGTCGCTACAAACGCCTCTGCGTCCTTATCCCACAACAGCGCATCGCCTTGAACTTCCTGAGTAATATTCGTGATGTTTTCAGTAAGTTCATTAAACTTATTCGTTAGGTTGTTATTCACATTCTTGAAATTCGTATCAATACCTTCAATGGCTAAACCAACATCACCATAGGATTTTTCTACTACCTCGCCTTTTGCATCAACACTGGATAATTTATAGGTTGGATCCGTGAAAGTACCATCTTTAAAGCTTGTACCTCCACCTAAGTATTTCGCAATATCCTGAGAAACCTTAGAAATCTGACCGCCATTAACCGCATCATGCGAATTCTCACTAATCTGACCTTCGGCAACATTATGCAAACCTACAGGTGTAGAACCCTTACCTTTACCCAAAGTCACACTCGCATAATTAGTGCTGCTATTATCATCACCTTGTTTATCATAGTGAACAACAGCCGATTCATCAGACTGAAGATTATTAGAAAGCTCCTTCAGACTTTTATCAAGCTGACCTTTGTTAACTGCTTCATTACCTCTCACGGCTTCTTTCACACCGGAAAGAATCCTATCTCCTTTGTCTTTATTTGCGATATTGATTTCATTGCCTTCTACTTCTGTACCAATATTGATAACCTTCGTATTATCATCCTGCTTGGCAAGGCTATCACTGACTACATTGGTCACATCATTGTGAACATTCGTAATAGAACTTGCAACACCTGCAAGTGCTTCCGCTACACTATTGTAAACCTTTTCCTCACCAGTGCTACCATCATCATTGACAGTTTTAAGTTTGAA
>NZ_JBHIPX010000049.1:0-1923 GCF_042196245.1 Bartonella sp. AP19HLJMH | reverse complement strand
GCGGCGGGGGCGCCTCCTTATAACCATTTCATTTAAAAATTTGTTTGAATATTAGATTAGGGAGCTACCTATGACCACTAAAACTGTATCTAAAAAATATGAAATTATAGACGAAATAAAAAAAGTTTACGATGCAGAAACCCGTCAACCTAGATACTTTTATCGCATACGCGCATTAAGGGATTTCGATGATGTCAAGGCTGGTGACCTTGGTGGTTTTATTGAGAAGGAAGATAACCTCTCTCATGATGGGAATTGCTGGGTGTATGATGATGCTATTGCAGCATATGATGCTGTCGTTAGTGAAAATGCTAAAATACGTAATGAAGCCGTTATTGCTCAAAATGCTAAAGTTTATGGTAACGTTGTAGTGAGTGATAAAGCCAAGGTTTATGGTCGTGATACCCATGTTTATGGCAATGCTAAGATTTTTGATAATGCTAGTATTAGTGGTACCATGTGGTTTCGTGGCAAGGGGTGGGTTTATGGCAAGTGTGTGGTTAATGGCAATGCCAAGGTTTATGATCATGCTAAGGTTTGTGGTCAAGTTTGTGATAATGCCGTGGTTTATGGAAAAGCTTTTATTAGTATAGAGGCAAAAATTTATGACAATGCCAAGGTTTGGCATAGTGCTTATGTGAAGGGCTTTGTTTATGGCAATGCAAAAGTATCAGGGTCTTCTTGCGTATACGAAGGTTCTCATATTTTTGATCATGCTAGGGTTTATGGTAAAGCGCTTGTCTACAAAAATGTCAAGATTTATGGCAATGCCCGTGTTTATGAGAATGCTCGTATTTATGAAAAAGCAGAAATTTATGATGATGCGTGTGTTTCTAATAGGTCTATTATTGAAGAGGGTGTAAAAATCTCTGGCAACGCTGTAATTAATGGCAAGCAAAAGATTTGTGATGATACTGATGGTAGTGAACAAAGCACAAACAAAGCAGCGTAAATAAAATAACGGGGCGGGGGGCTGCTTTATAGCAAAAAAGCCGCGTCCTTTTAAGACACGGCTTTTGTTTGCAACTGGAAACTTATACATTTTAAATGTTAAAGTATATTACACAAAACGTGTAAAAATGCAAGCCTTAATACATAAAAACCGCATCAAAATGAATTGATACGGCTTTTATTATCAAAACAGCTAGCGATCTAAATAAACGATTAAAAGAAATAACCGAAATATAAAAGAACATCTCTTTATTGCACAAAACGTATCAAAAAGCAAGCTGTTAAGTAAAATAAAAATGGGATTCACACTGTAGATTCAGTGATTTATAATTATCATTTATCAAATCAATTTAAATCATAATGAATAAAATGAACGCTGTTAATTTACCTTCTTTTCAAACAGAAGAACAATCTTCTTTTCGTCAACTGCCCCATAATATTGAAGCAGAGAAAGCTTTGCTGGGTGCTATCATTATCAATAATAATGCTCTTGATAGCGTTTCTGATTTTTTAAAAGCAGAGCACTTTTTTGAACCGTTGCATCAAAAGCTTTTTGATATCATTTCACAAATTATTCAAAATGGAAAAGTTGCAGATCCCATTACTATTAAGCCCTTTGTTGAAAATGATGCGAAAATTGGTGACATCACTGTATATAATTACGTGGTGCGTTTAGCTAAAGAAGCTGTAACAATCATTAATACCAAAGATTATGGGAGTGTCATTTATGATCTGTTTATCCGACGCTCTTTAATTAACCTTGGCACTCAAGTTGTGAATAGAGCTTATGATGTTTCTGTAGAACTTACAACATCACAACAAATTGAAACTGTTGAAAATCAGTTGTTTGAATTGGCAGAAAAAGGAAAATATGGGGGTGGGTTTGAAAACTTTAATACAGCCATTGCAAAAGCACTTAACATGGCAAGCGCTGCAAAAAAGCGTTCCTCACAGCTCTCAGGGATAGCTACC
>NZ_JBHIPX010000048.1:0-1933 GCF_042196245.1 Bartonella sp. AP19HLJMH | reverse complement strand
GGAATAGATATGACTTTGTCAGCAGAATTATTGGCGGCAATGGCTATACCTACGGGACACTCCCTGCTGGCAGTAACGTTTGGACAGAATGGTTGAGAGTGGCTACAAATCCCATAAGTTCCCATACCTGTCTTGGAGATGCGGGGCGTATGTGCAACATGCTTTACGGCTCATCTCATCGTGAACAATTTCCTTTAAGTAAATCATGGAGTAAAAAATGAAACACATCGTAAAATTATTAAGTGCTGTAACTTTGTTAAGTATAGCTGGGTGCCAGTTTAATAAAACTCCCATATCTTCTATAGGGGCATGGGAGAAGCCAGGAGCAGATTTTACGGAGATAGGAAAAGCCTTGTTAGAATGCGGTATGCCAACCCCTTATGATAAGGATCCAGAAAGTAGAAAGCTCAGTAATAATGCAAATGCAACCATTGATGCTTGCATGCTCCAAGCGGGATTTCGCTATAAATATGATGTGGGGGGAGGCTGGTGTGGAAATCATAAAGCTGAAAACTTGCCCATTTGTCGTCCAGGCGCTGTTGTTCCACAGCGCAGTGTCAAGAAGCGCTTGAACAGCCCGTTTTGTAAAAAATATAAAAATAGTCGCAAATGCCAGCCTTAAGTTTTGCTGTTTGTGATGATTAACAATCCGCCATCCTTGCCTTCACTTGGAATGGCGCGATTGTTTCCTCACGCACATTATTTAACGGATGAAGAAAAGCAGCATTTACAAGAGGGTGCTGATGGCAAGGTGCATGTGTCCTTTAATGGCATCTTTACTCCACCAGAGGAAGCTGCTGTTTATGCGGTTCAACATGCGAAGGATAAAAATGAACCGCTTTATTTTGTTGTGTTCCCCCAAGCCGATTCTGCTATCTCAGAACTTCTAGTCGCGGGCTATCAGAAGTTTATGGAAAATAACTTTTGGGGTTTGACCAATTCCACACAAGAAGCAAAAGATATAATGTCTCGCTATGGTAACACAGGATTGCATTTTGATGCCCATAGTCGTGGCAGTTTGACAGGCTTTAATATGATGAATTCTTTCAAACAAGAAGGTGTAAATGATGTAGCTGGCAATACAACGATCAGTTTCTATGGACCAGCGGCCAATGTTTTGGCGGCATCCGGTCTGTTAGGTTATGTGAGTGGTGGCAAACAAACCACTATTGGCTTTGATGGGAATAGATATGACTTTGTAAGCAGAATTATTGGCGGCAATGGCTATACCTACGAGACAATACCTGCTGGTAGTAATTGGTGGAAAGAATGGTGGAGAGTGATCATGAATCCCATAAGCTCCCATACTTGTCTTGGAGATGCGAGTCCACAATGTAGATATGATTATGGTTTATCTCATCGTGAACAATTTCCTTTAAGTAAATCACGGAGTAAAAAATGAAACAAACTCTAAAATTATTAAGCACTGTAACTTTGTTAATTATAACTGGATGTAATATCGATAAACCTCCTCTAGGAGAGGTGGCAGCGTGGAAGAAACCAGGAGCAGATTTTACAGAGGTAGGAAAAGCCTTGTTAGAATGTGGAATGCCAACACCTTATTATACCGATCCAGAAAGCAGAAAGCTTAGTATCAATGCATGGGCAACAATTCATGCGTGTATGGTTCAATCAGGATTCCATTATGAAAATGAACATGAGGGTGGATGGTGTTATACTTTTAAAGCCGAAAACCTTCCCATTTGTCGTCCAGGCGCTGTGATCCCGAGGCCCAGTGTCAAGAAGCGCTTAAACAGCCCTTTTTGTAAAAAATATAAAAACGCACCTGAATGCAAACCTTAAGTGTTTCTATTGGTGATGATCAACAATCTGCCATCCTTGCCTTTGCTTGGAACGGCGGGATTGTTTTCTCAATCTAACATCTCAATATTGTTCACCGTTGTTTTAAGCAGCGGTGACAGAAAATATCAAC
>NZ_JBHIPX010000047.1:0-2000 GCF_042196245.1 Bartonella sp. AP19HLJMH | reverse complement strand
CCCGTTGGTTACAATCAGATCTTTTGAATGTCATCGAGCAAGCAAAACAGCAACGTCAAAGTGACGCGGCATAAAAAAACTTGTCACGTAAGGACGGACAAGGCTTTCTCAAACTCATCAATCTAGAGAGTGCACAATCCGTCCTATGACACAACGTTATAGGATTTAAAATGATGTGTTCTTTTAAGAATGCGCGGGGTATTACTCGTGCATTACGTGGAGTTTGGCATGGGCGTTATGGAACAGCCCGTTGCCCTGCTCATGATGATAGGCTGCCTAGCTTATCCCTTGCCAATGGACATGATGGGCGTCTTTTACTCACTTGTTATGCTGGCTGCTCTTTTAGAGAGGTCATACAAGCGCTTATTAGAATTGGCTTGCTTGGAAAACAAGCCTTTTTTGATAAAGCTTATGCTCATACGCTTTCTTTCTCAAAACAGTTTTGTGCTGATCTCAAACAAGCAAAACAGAAAGCAGAGAGAGCAAAAGTAATTTGGCAACAAAGCCAACCAATCAAAAATACTTTAGCAGAAACCTATTTACGTATGCGGGGGATTACATGTGATTTGCCTGCTGATTTACGCTTTTACGACAAATGTCCACACCCCTCTGGGGGTACACTGCCCGCGTTGGTTGCTTTTGTTAAGGGCGCTGGCTCTTTCGCCATTCATAGAACCTTTTTACAAGCCAATGGCTGCAAAACAGATCAAAAACCAGCCAAAGCCATGTTGGGTTCTATCACGGGTGGTGGGGTGCAATTAAGTCAAGCCAATCCCAAACATCTGGTCATTTGTGAGGGCATTGAAACCGGTCTGGCTCTGCTGTCTGAGTTGTTATCAGAGCCCGTGAATTTATGGGCGTCCCTTTCAACCCATGGCATGATGCATGTGAATTTACCTCCTACAAAAGGGCGTCTGACAATTGCAATGGATGGCGATGATGCTGGTCGTAAAGCAGGTTTTACCCTCGCTGCACGTGCCTATAGACAAGGCTTTGAGGTCTTTATCATGCAAGCCCCATACGGTCTAGATTTCAATGATGTTTTGATACTGAAAGGTATAAATAAATGAGAGAGAATAAAAACAATATTGTCGATACCAACAATCAAAATGTTTCATTCAATGATAACGACAATGGCTCTTTAAATGATAAGACTTGTTTAGAAGCCATTCCTTATAAACAAGCATTGCAACAAAATGGTTGGGGGCAATTACAACCGATTGCCACGGCTCTCTTACCCGTCGAGCCTTTTAAAATATTCCTGCTTCCAACACCATTAATAAACTATGTTTATGACGTTGCTGATATTCAACAATCTTCTATCGATTTTGTTGCTGTTTCTGCTTTATGTGGATTGTCTGCTGTCATTGGAAATGGCGTGCGGATTGCTCCAAAACAACATGATGATTGGAAGATTGTCCCTAATCTCTGGGGCGCTCTTATTGGTCAACCTTCAACCATGAAAACACCTACCATGCAAGCCGCTTTAACTCCCATCACTTGCCTCCAAAAGAAATGGTATAAAGACTGGCTAAAGCAGAAAGAGAGACAAGAAATTGAAGAGATACTTGAAACTTTAGACAAATTCGAAAAGAAAAAACAAGCCCATAAAGCAATAAAAAAAGGAGATCTTGAAACAGCCCATGCTCTTTTGTCTGAAACCCTCTCTAAAGACAATGCGCGTGATGAGGATGTCTCTCGTTTTATTGTCAATGATGTGACCGTCGAAAAGCTTGGGGAACTTTTAAAAGAAAACCCCCGTGGTCTCTTGATGGTGCGTGATGAATTATCCGGTTTCTTAACAGATATGGAAAGAAAGGAATATCAAACAGACCGTTCCTTTTATTTGGAAGCTTTTAATGGAGATGGTCAATTTACTTATGACCGGATTAGGCGGGGAACCATTTTTATTCCCAATGCAATCATTTCCATTATTGGGGGCATTCAACCTTCACGGATTATTCCCATTATTCAAGCAATGCACCATGGAACAAATAATG
>NZ_JBHIPX010000046.1:0-2002 GCF_042196245.1 Bartonella sp. AP19HLJMH | reverse complement strand
CCAAATTGATAGCCTTTTAAAGCAGCCATCAAGGCAAATGATCTTGTCTTTCCAGACCCTCGTCCACCCCAAGCCGCCCGTACCAAAGCGTCCCCTGCAAAAATAGGAATGAGTTTTGGTACAATACTAATCTGTCGTGTTGTCATTGACCAAAGGCGCGATTTCTACACGCGTTATCACCTTAATGGCTCCCCCATCTTCACCTGTTACCTGTAAAGGCAACACCTTACCAAGCAACGCTAAATAAGCCGCTGGACATTCTATAGCCTGCTTTTCCAAATAGGAGATCAAACCATCATTGCCAATTTTATTCCCAGCATTCTCAGCAGCCTTAACCACTGCTTCTTTTAAAATGCGCGTCACTTTATTTGGAACGCCTTTGACACGCCCTTGACCTGCCTTTGGTGGTATACGCTTTTTAATGGGTTGTGGAGCCTGCTGTGTATTTTGTGATGTCATAAAATACGCCCTCCAGATAATAAAAAACCCCGCATTTGCGGGGATTTTGAACTGTACATTTCCCTCTCTAGACACAATACGCCTAAGTACAGCAATGTCATTAAATACGATTTGCTACACTTTGTCAACATAAAAATAACACATATTGATAATTTCAAAGGGAATCGGTTAAACAGCGCTTATGAATAATTAAGGATCCAAAATAATGAAATCATTATCCATAACACGCATCATAACATTTATAGCTTTCTTTTCTATATCAGCGCTACCTGCATCAGCGTCATTTGGATTTATAGACAAATTGACGCGTATGTTTACAAGTGTAGATACTAAAGAGAAGTATAATCAACTTTATAACAAATACGTAAGTGAATCATATATTGGCTCTATGCATTCTGAAAAGATACGCAAAGCAGAAGAACTTTCACTCAGAAATGGCGGAGAATATTCGTTTTTTAAACAGGAATATATATTGTATCGTCACATATTAGTTGTTGGTTGTGCATCCATTGTGAGTTTATTGCGGGGTGATTATAATAAGGAGATGTCGCAAATGGATCTACCCAATGTAATAAAGCGTTTACGCGATGAATATGATTGGAGTGAAAGCGATTTTATGTGGGCATACGACGTGGTCAATGATAACGAGGATCCAATGATTTATTATGCAAAAAAATTTATGACGGCTATAGAAAAGCGTTCCGATTTAAGAAAAGAACAAGTAAATAACATAGTATCTCAAGTGAAAAGAAATGATCATAAAGGTTTAAAGGAATCCATTGAATTTTGCAGAAACTTACAAACGATATACAATATAATGAAACCGTAATAGAGATTGTCATTTACGATCAAAATGTTTCTGAAGAGCATTAAGAGCAACACGTAATGAATTCACAAGATATGGTAGCATTTGATCTTCTATAACGAGGCACTGTAGCGCTGCATAAAGGTTATATTGTCTATAGAGGCATTGGGCTTCTTTTAGTGCCTCTTGCATGTTTATAAACTGCTCTGTTGCAAATGCTACCCACTTGTCTCTTGCTTTATCATCAGAAGATGATGGCATTTCGTCATAAATTGCATTAGGCAAGCCTTTTGCACAAAGGTAATTATTTCTTATCTGTAGGTACTGTTGCGCGGCATCATATTGCTCTTGAGTAATCACGCCTTGTAAACAAAGACGCCCGATATAAGACCCAGAAAGTGGATTTTTTGCCTCCTGTAGCGTTAAACCGAAGCGCTTTGCACGCATTTCTATTGCCAATTTATCAACGGCTTCACGCGGTGTTTTGCAACGTGATATACGTCCGTTTGGTTCTCTTACCTGCCCTGCTATTTTAGGGCGTCCCCTCTTTTTATTTCTTTTCATAACACCGCTTTTTATTTAAAAAGGAACACTATCATTCATAACGGTATGAGACGTATCAAGAGGCTTGTGAAAGCTTCTGTCATAAGGTGATGACTGCTCTTGATTATCATCATTTTTGCCATCTAAAAGCTTTAACTCGCCTTTGTACTGAGGCAATATGACTTCTGTTACATA
>NZ_JBHIPX010000045.1:0-2126 GCF_042196245.1 Bartonella sp. AP19HLJMH | reverse complement strand
AATACATTTTGTATTATACATAATTAATATCAATTATTTTTTAATTTTGACAAAAAACCAAAAATGTCTTACCAAATAAAGACAATTACTGAAATTAATAACAACTATCCATTTTCACTTCTTCTTATGAAGTTCGCGGGGAAATGAATATTTGGGGGCTATCATAAGGAGAATACTAGTGTATAAAACATCCCTTTTATCATGCACAGCTGCAGCCGCTATCATCCTGTTCAACATCCAGTTCAGTGCACATGCTGAAACCCTCGTAGTTTCTGGGGGAAAACAACAAGAAGTATCCGATAAAACCTACGAAACTATTCACGCAAAAGACGGTGGCAAAATCATTGGCAAGAATTTAACGATAAACCACCCAGTCCATTACGATGTATACGCTGTAACAGCTGAAGGTGTTAACAGTGTAATTGAATTACAGGATAGTAGAATTATCCCAAAACTTGATTCTGAGATTTTCCGCGGTCTTGAAGCCAAAGACGGAGCTACAATCAAAATGATTGGAGGTTCCATTGCAGCTGCCTCTGTTGGCGCTTCTTTTAATAACACGAATAGCAGCGAAAACATGCTAAAAGACGTGGTGATATCAGACTTAGATAAAGATGGACTGCAATTACTCTCAGGAATAGTTACCAAGGGAAGCACGCTCACCTTAAAAAATGTAACTGTTATGCATGCCTTCTCTGCTCTAAAGGCAGATGATCACTCGACAATAACAATCTCTGGAGGATCATTTGATGGAAAAACTGATGGAATATATGCTTCAAATGGCAGCACGGTTACTATCGACAACAAGACTGAGATTACAACATCCAGTGCTTATGGACTCCATGCTGATGGTTCAAAATCCAAGATCACAATGACTGGAGGAACAGTAAGCGGACGGGGTGTAAGCGCATTGTTTGCCGAAAACGGCGGACATATTGATGTCAATGGTATTACTATAACATCGACAGATGGCACCGAAGATGGTGCACGCGCCGATGACTCTGGAAGCATGATTGAATTACATAATACAACGATTAAGGATGTTTCAACAGGGCTTATGGCATACAAAAAAGCTACAATCAAGATGACTGGAGGTTCTATTACGGCTATTGCAATGGGTGCTCTCTTCGGCGACGAAAACAGCGAAGAAAATAAGCTAGAAAATGTGAAAATATCAAGTGGTAAAGACGATGACCAACAACTCTTAGGGGTAATGTCCACCCATAACAACAAACTTACTTTAAAAAATGTAACAGTTACTCAAGCCAATATAGGCATAGCCTCCGCTGTTAATTCTCAAATAAACGTATCAGGGGGAGAATTTAATGTAAAAACCTCAGGGGTATCTGCTGAGAGTGGCGGCACCATTATCATAAAAGACAATGCTAAAATTAACGCATCTGATGGTAGTGGATTACATGCAAGCGATCCACAATCCCAAATCACAATGACAGGCGGAACAGTATTTGGAAAACAAGCTGCATTGTATACAGAAAACGGTGGACATATCGATGTCAAGGATATTTCTGCAACAGCACAAATCGGTGGTTTGCAAATCATGTCTCTCTTCTACACAGATCAAAATTATCCGCAAAAACGTCAAAGCAATGAAATCAATGTGACTAATGCAGATATCCACGTAGAAAATGGTGCTGGAATTCTTATCGGAGCTTTCACTGACAACGATATCGAAAACAATGCAGACCTATCAATTGGTACAGCCAATATCAAAAATTCAGAAATCCATGCCGATGTTTTATTAGGAAAAGGCGTTTATTGGAAAGACAAAGAGCTTTGGGACTATGTCGGTGCAAACGCCATCTCCAATGGCACCTTCACCTTAAGCGCTGATCAGTCTACTTTAGAAGGCAGAGCGAATATTGCTAAAGACAGAAATGTACGTTTTGATCTGAAAAACAATACAAAATGGACGTTGAAAATTAGCAAAAACGAAAAAGATGCTGATAGCAATCTCCTTGATATCGCTCAAAGATCTCGTTCTGATGTTTCTGTGCTTAATCTCGATAACAGCTCCATTGTTTTTGAGAAACCAACAGAAGATCATTACCAAACATTGCATATAGGTTCTGGTAAACCAGACACGCAAGAAGTCTACAATGCAACGG
>NZ_JBHIPX010000044.1:0-2249 GCF_042196245.1 Bartonella sp. AP19HLJMH | reverse complement strand
TTCACGGTACCACTGAACATGTCACCACTTGCACCACGTATCGCCCACCCCGTTTTGGTACCTAGATCAAAACAAAGGATTGTATGAAGCATCTAAATCACTTACATTTAATGATGGTTTTTTCTTAGAATGGTGCTTAAATGACTTCTCTGCACACAATTTTACTGCAATTCACACAATAAGAAACGTTAGGAAAAGATAATTTTTCAATGAGCTTTGCTTGCTCGTGTATTATTTCGTCTTTTTCATTTATCTTTTGTCTAAGCCTTTTTGTGGTTTTAAAAGCAGTATAAGCTGCATAACAAGATATAATAAGCGCAATTAAGCCCATCTCTATCTCCTCACTTACCCTTCTTCTTACTCTTCTTATTCTTATGAGCCGGCGCTTTTACTGCTTCATCACGCTGTTTAAGCTCTTGTGTTAGTCTTTCAACTTCCTCGTCGCGTGATTGAACATCTGCTTTTAGTGCCTGTATCTTTTCACTTTTCCGTTTGAACTCTTCTCGGTACGCATCTAGCTTTTGCTTCAATTCTTTAATTTCCTCCTCACGTTCTTTAATCTCTTGCTTCAGTTCATCAATTTCCTCGTCGTCATGTTCTTCTATCTTTTGTTTCAATTCTTTAATTTCCGTATCACGTGATTGAACATCTGCTTCGAGTGTCATTACAACTTCACTTACATTTCTGAACGCCTTTTCATGCTCTTCAGTCTTTTGTTTCAGTTGTTTAATTTCCTCGTCACGTTCTTCTATTTCCTCGTCACGCTCTTTAATCTCTTGCTTCAGTGCTTCAATTAGCTTGTCACGTTCTTCAAGATCCGCATCACATTCATCAATTGTCTGCTTGCTTTCCTTTGAATACCTAAACTCATTCTCTCTCATTTCTTTCTTAAGATCTTGAACCTGCTCTTTAAGCGCCTTAACTTGGTCGCGATAATGCAATGCAATACGAAACATCACTCCGCTTAAGAGCAAAACTGAAACCACTGCTATCCATAAAATTTCATTCGAACTCATTTTGATCTCCTTAATGCTGCAATCTATCGACCTTCTGATCAACACCGCAGCTCTTGCAAATTTTCGACATTGGGGGGTGTTGCTCTTGCATTAATCTCTGCAAGCGCTCGGGATAAAAAAAATCTTCTGGACGCAAATCTATCCCATGATCACGTGCGTAATCTAAAATTTTTTGCTGGTGTTTTGCTGGCATGTCACGCCATCTATAAACAGATGACACATCTCTTTGCACTATGGTTGCTACAGTTTTGAAACCACCTAAATATTTTATAATTAATCTCGAAGGCATATGTAATCTCCATAACAGCACAATAAATAATTGCGTTTTATGCATAAGTCAACGAAATTGTGCTTTTTTATCATTTTTGCACATTTGCATAAAAATATATTTTCAAGGATTATACGAACCATGGAACAAGATATTCAGTCCAAACTTAAGCTATGGATTAAAGAGCGTCTTAACGAACGAGGACACGGCGCACAAACATTATTAGCATCACATTTAGAACTACACCCATCAGCAGTGAATCGCATGCTTAATACCTATCAAAATGGTAAAACGCGAGATATAACCATAGATGAACTAGTAAAGATTTCTGAATTTTTTAACGAACCTCCCCCCAGTTTTTACAAAGAAGTAGACTTAGATTTTATGAAAATATGTGCATCACTTGATCCAGTTGACAAAGAAGCGGTGCTTGATTTTCTTGAATTATTAAAAAAATTAAAAACAAAATAAGTAATAATTAACTGCTCTTTTTCATTGAATAATGAAAAAACAGATTCTATTTTTTTATCTATATCGCTCATAAACATCTCCCAAATTGTGGATAGCGCATAATTTAATTATATATTTTAAGATTTATTTTTGCGTTTTATGCAAAATTTTAATTGACTTATGCATAAAATACAATTATCACTGCACCATACCCCGAAAAAAAAAACCTATGTCAAGGCGTTTTTTTCAAAATGTATTTAATATTTTGATATGGAGGCATTTGTGAATAAACCAGTGTTTATAAATTCTGATGAAATTCTCTTAGTGATGTGCGAAAATGAAGAACAAAATCTCGCTAAATCTGGTCCTTTATTAGAAGAAAAGGACATTATCAATTTTATCGACCAAACCGATAATGCTGTCCAAATTTTGCGCGTAGAACCAACGACTAATCGTTGCGAAGATATCTCTGAAGATATTGCCGAATTCTATCTTAAAGAATGTGAAGAGCAGTG
>NZ_JBHIPX010000043.1:0-2327 GCF_042196245.1 Bartonella sp. AP19HLJMH | reverse complement strand
ATCATCTTTATATTTTGGATTGTTCTGCAACTCAAAAGGAATATGAGAATTGCATAAAATTACAAAAATATTTGTTATTATTATCAAACCAAAAGATGCAAATATCAAAATACCTTGGATAAAATAGGGATTTTTTTTAATTTCTAAAAAGCATAAAAATATAAAAATTATAATACCAAACAAGGCTCTTAGCTGCTTATCTGTAAACATATTTATTTCCTGCGGTTTTTGATAATTTTTTGATCTCTTTATTGATCTCATCTATGAGAGGTTCGTAATTGAGAACGCTTTTCGGAATACCACCCCCATATATCCAAGCTTTCACTTGCGCCTTGGTACTGTAATCAACTTTCTCAGGCATCTCATGATACTGACCACCGTCAAATTCTTCATATTCTCTTGTACCATCATCATATTCGTAAAGATTGTAAAAATACTCTGCTACCCCTAATCCCCATGGGGCATGCCCCACCGCCGTTGCAACGAACTTTTTCCCCCCCTTCTGTTTACGTTTTTTTAAAAACATCTGGTTTAATATCCCCTACCTAAATCCATAACTTTACCAATGGGTTTATTTGCCTCAAAATGGACCGTACAGAAGCGTTTTTAATTTCAATGTGGTTTTTATCACAAAATCTTTAAATCGATCTGTACGGTGCCTTTCTGTCAATTTAAACGCATGTCTATTCTCAAAATCATCAGCAAACTTCACTACTTTGCTGTTTTTTCTGATCCATAAGTGTCTTTAAGCGTAGATCGCTGTTGCAAGTTGATTGAAGCTTTCTGAAAGGTTATTTGCGAAATTGTTTGACGGTGGTTTATAACATGCGCTTTCATATAGTTTTTTCACTTCTGATTTTTTGTGTTTCTTAATTACCAATCCATATTCTGGATGCGTAATCCAATTATCCCAAGCGCTTTGCCAATCGCGTTCATTTGCATTGTGACATGGATTGGTTTTTGAAAAGCGTACAAATTTTTCAAATTCTGATAAGGCTTCATCATGCGTTAATCCTTGTTCAGTTGCGTATTGAAAATCGGGTTTGAAATCTTCTAGTATTCTTTCAACTTCTTGTTTTTCCCTTATTTTCTTTGTTCCTTCAAAAAAGTTTGCTTTCTCTGGAAAATAAGCAGGCATTATCTTATCAACGATTTCTGAAAGTTGTTTTCCAACCTTTTTAACTTTTCGTGAAGGCAATTTCGCAATCATCGCTTCGTTAATTTGCCATCGGTTGTTAACTTCGTTTGAAGTGTTGGTATTTTGCTCGCGAATGATTGGTTGTTTGGTTTCTATCGTTTTGATTTGTTCTGATTGGCTTTCAACATCACACTCGATTGGCTCGTCAACCAAATCGTTTGTTTCTAAATTTTCAAAATCAATTTCTCTTTTTGATAAAATAATATTTTTATTTTTTTTGTTATTGTTAATGTTATTGTTATTGTACCCTCTTGAAGAATCTTCAAGACATCTTGAAGAATCTTGAAGACTTCTTAAAGAATCTTGAAGCTCTCTTGAAGATTCTTCATGGTTTTTATGTTTTCTAGTATTGGCGGCTTTTGCTGCTCTTTCTGCAAACTTATTTAAAGTTTCGTCTGAATTTTTTAATTCTTCTTCAACATCTGAACACCACAAATGACCATCTTCTGAAAGAATAATGTGTCCAGATCTAAATAAGTAATCTAATGCCTTCTGAAATCTTTTTACTGAACAACACGTAAAATGAGATAATATTTGCGCATCATTTACAAGAGGCTCTCTAGTGCGCAACATTTGCAATCGCAATCGCATATAAACATTGCCTTCAATTGCGGGTAAACAAGCAAGATCAAGAAGCCACTTGTCTGCAAAAAGCCTCGTCCATGGTAATTTACTGGACATACCCCAATTCCCTTTCTTTAACTAAATATAAAATTGCTAAAGCATCTGCTTCGTTATCATCTTTCGGATTGTGCCCTTTTGCACGCACCGCCTTAATCATCTCTTCTTTCGACGCATTCCCCTTGCCTGTCGTCGCTTTCTTAATCGTACTTACTGCTATCCCCTCATACGGTATCTGATGCTGTTCACACCACGCCGTTAACGTTGCTAACAAACCACCGTAAACATGCGCTGCATCTGTACCTTTATGACGCCTCACCTCTTCAAAATACACCACGTCAATTTGACCTGCTGTCTGCTTTATTTCTGATAGCCATTGTTTAAAACGCAAATAACGCATTCCACCGCCTTCAAAACGGCGTGATTGAAAATTCACGGTACCACTGAACATGTCACCACTTGCACCACGTATCGCCCACCCCGTTTTGGTACCTAGATCAAAACAAAG
>NZ_JBHIPX010000042.1:0-2749 GCF_042196245.1 Bartonella sp. AP19HLJMH | reverse complement strand
GAACCAACGACTAATCGTTGCGAAGATATCTCTGAAGATATTGCCGAATTCTATCTTAAAGAATGTGAAGAGCAGTGCTTCAACGGAAACATTCCTCACGATTTTATTCTACACAGCACAGCATACGGTTTTTTTTTAGATGATATAAAACAGCGCGAATATGATGATGCAATGTATGGTTCTTACGAAAAACAACACCGTTTGCGTCCTTGTGATGTGCTTTAAAAGCTAAAGGCGTTTTTAAAAGACGCCACCTTTTCAAAAAATTCACCACACAATGCAATGCCGTTCTTTTGCAAGAACGACAAAGGCAGAATCTAACTTAAAGGAGTAAAATCATGGAAAAGAAGTACGAACTTACTGATGGGAAAGCTGAGTTTAAAGGGGTAACTCTTCACCGTATCCGCGCTTTAAGAGACTTTGGAGTTATTAAAAAAGGTAATTTAGGCGGCTTTATAGAACATGAAAACAACCTATCGCATCATGGTAATTGCTGGGTAGGTGGTAATGCATTCGTCTTATCTTGTGCTTGCGTTTACGATAATGCTCAAGTTTATGATGATGCTGAAGTTTATGGTAGTGCACGAATTAAACATAATGCACATGTTTACGGTTTTGCCGAAGTTTATGGAATGGCAACAGTTTCCGGTAATGCACGTATTTATGGCGACGCAAAAATTTATCGTGATGCGGATATTGATGGCGATAACGTCATGTCCACTGGAGAAAAAGCATGGTGAAAAAATACGAATTGACTAATGAAACAATCGAAGTTGGGGGCAAAACTCTCCACCGCATTCGTGCATTGAGAGACTTTGGTAATGTTAAAGCAGGTGATTTAGGAGGCTATATCGAGAAAGAAGACAATCTAAGTCATGATGGCAATTGCTGGGTTTCTGGTAACGCCAAAGTTTATGGAAAAGCTAAAGTTTGTGGTTTTGCCGAGATTTTTGGTAATACCGTAATAGCCATATAAGCCGTTTTTAACCACACAACCAACTTTTAAACACCAGCGTGATTCACGCCACGGGTGAATTGTACGCAAATCAAGGAAATAAACCATGGAAAAAAAATACGAACTTACTGATGAAACAATTGAGTTTGGGCGCAGAACGCTCCGCCGCATTCGTGCACTGAGAGACTTTGGATATGTCAAAAAAGGTGACCTAGGCGGTTTTATAGAAAAAGAGAGCAACTTAAGCCATAAGAGAGACTGTTGGATTTTTGGCAATGCACAAGTTTACGATAATGCCAAAGTTTATGATGATGCGCGGGTTTATGGGAATGCACGCGTTTATGGCAATGCACAAGTTTCTGATTATGCCGAAGTTGGTGGTGCTGATGTTGGAGATAATGCCAAGGTTTTTGACTATGCGCGGATTTATGGGAATTCTGTTATAGGGGAAAGTGTACACGTTTACGGAAATGCTAAAATTTACAATCAAGCATATATTTGCTGTCGTGTAGACATTGCTGGAAATTGTAAAATTAGTGGCTCCACCGTAATCGTAGAACGTGAGAAATAGTAATCATGGAAAAAAAATACGAATTTACTGATGAAACAATCGAAGTTGATGGCAAAATCCTTCACCGCATTCGTGCACTGAGAGATTTGGGGGACGTCAAGAAAGGTGATCTTGGCGGCTATATCGAGACTGAAGAGAACCTATCGCATGAGGACTATTGTTGGGTTGCGGATAATGCATGTATTTATGACAATGCACTAGTTTCCGATGAGGCACAAGTTTTTGGCAATGCACGTGTTTATAACAATGCACGCGTTATCGATTATGTAGAAGTTTACGGTAATGCCAAAGTTTATGATGATGCGCTGGTTTTTGATGGTGCTAGGATTTTTGATGATGCACATGTTTACGAGAGCGCACGCGTTTACTACGGGGCATGCGTTTACGGTCGTGCAGAAATTTACGGTGAGACACACGTTTACGGTAAGGCACACGTTTACGGTAAGGCAGAGGTTTACGATTGTGCACGCGTTTTCGATGAAGCACGTGTTTACGGTAAGGCAGAGGTTTACGGTTATGCATGCGTTTCCGATAAGGCAGAAGTTTACGATTGTGCACGCGTTTTCGATGAAGCACGTGTTTACGGTAAGGCAGAGGTTTACGGTTATGCATGCGTTTCCGATAAGGCAGAAGTTTACCGTAGCGCACACGTTGATGACTATAACGCCATCTCAACTGGAGAAAAGACCAGATGAAAAAATACGAACTTACTGATGAAACAATTCAGTTTGATGGATACCTTACGCTTTACCGCATACGTGCATTAAAAGATTTTGGTGATGTTAAGGCTGGGGACCTTGGGGGCTTTGTAGAGTATGAAGACAATTTAAGTCAAAAAGACGATTGCTGGATTTATAATGATGCCAAGGCGTATTGTTGTGCCAAGATTTACGATAGTGCTAAGGTTTATGATAAAGCACAAATTGGTGATTGTGCCGAGATTTTTGGCAATGCAAAAATTTATAATAACGTCAAAATATATGATGGACATATTTTTGGACACACACAAATTTATGGAAATGTGATTATTTATGCCGATTCAAGAATTTATGGCAATGTAAAAATTTATGATAATTCAGAAGATTGTAAACAAACTATGACCGCCCAGAACGGCAACTCTTCAACAAAAGACGACATTCCTTTCTAGCAACACAAACCAACTTTTAACACAAGCGTGATTCACGCCACGGGTGAATTGCGCGCAATGTAGGAAATCAAGATGA
>NZ_JBHIPX010000041.1:0-2822 GCF_042196245.1 Bartonella sp. AP19HLJMH | reverse complement strand
TTCACGGTACCACTGAACATGTCACCACTTGCACCACGTATCGCCCACCCCGTTTTGGTACCTAGATCAAAACAAAGAATCGTGTTAATCACCGATCCTCTCCATACAAAACGTATTTTATAAAATTACTGTTTTCCCAAAGCGGAGGAGAAAGAGATATGAGAAATATGCAAGAAAATTTTGTAGAATTAACTGACATTACAATTAACATGAACAATAAATTGAATAACATTGAAACAGAACTCGCAACATTCAAAAGACAAAGTATATTGAAAAAAGACCTTCCCCAAATGATAAGAAATTCCTTAGAAACTTTGTGGACAGAAAACATAGCAGAAGGTTTAGGACCAAAGATGAAAGTTGAGATCTTTAATCTTAAACCTGAAGATCTATCACCAGAAGGTATTCTCATAGAATTTTCCATCAAAAACCCCACAGACCGACCAATGAAAATGAACTATATACGAATAGATGAAAATAGCCCTTTCGAATTCGTTCAAGCATTCTATCCAACTCCTTATCCATACTCTCAAAGCTCTCCAAGAAGCATTCTTAAAACATCTCCCAAATGTATCGATTTAATAACTCCCGTTACAACAAATCCTGTCATCCAAAACAACGTATTAGAAAGAGGAATTGACCTATTTACAGTGAATGGTGGGTATAGTTTTCAATGGGAATTAAAAATTCGCTCCATAGAAACAGAAAATCATGATAAACTATCCGTTCCGATCTTTATCTTAGAACATACTTCATCATATGACCCACATAAAACACTTGAAGTTCGCTTTTGGCCCAGCTTTTTTCGAAAATTAAGTCATCAACGATGATAATCTTATAAGATTGGGAATTAGGTTTTACTTATCTTCTCACCTATTAAGGTGAGAAGATAAAAGTATTTATTAGTTTGTTCTTTTTCATGAATCATAACCTCCAAAGGTTCCTATAACTCTTCTTTCTTGTACTTTCTTTTTCAACTCTTCAATTGACATATTTAACTTTACAATTAATATATCTTTTTCCTTCAGTTCTGTTTTGAGCTCTTGTTCTCTATTGCGATAGAGCAAAACAAAAAAGAACATAGCGATAACACAAAAGAACATAACCGCATTGGTAGTAAAAAACGTAATAATTGCTACTAAACTCATCTTTCTCTCCTCACTTACCCTTCTTCTTACTCTTCTTATTCTTATGAAGCGGCGCTTTTACTGCTTCATCACGCTGTTTAAGCTCTTGTGTTAGTCTTTGAATTTTCTCGTCACGTTCTTTAATCTCTTGCTTCAGTTGTTTAATTTCCTCGTCGTCGCGTTCTTCAATCTCTTGCTTCAATTCTTTAATTTCCTCGTCGCGTGATTGAACATCTGCTTCGAGTGTCATTACAACTTCACTTACATTTCTGAACGCCTTTTCATGCTCTTCAGTCTTTTGTTTCAGTTGTTTAATTTCCTCGTCACGTTCTTCTATTTCCTCGTCACGCTCTTTAATCTCTTGCTTCAGTGCTTCAATTAGCTTGTCACGTTCTTCAAGATCCGCATCACATTCATCAATTGTCTGCTTGCTTTCCTTTGAATACCTAAACTCATTCTCTCTCATTTCTTTCTTAAGATCTTGAACCTGCTCTTTAAGCGCCTTAACTTGGTCGCGATAATGCAATGCAATACGAAACATCACTCCGCTTAAGAGCAAAACTGAAACCACTGCTATCCATAAAATTTCATTCGAACTCATTTTGATCTCCTTAATGCTGCAATCTATCGCTCGTCTGATCAACACCGCGACTTTTAGAAATTGAAGAAAAATTCTCTTGATACCAATCGCTAGGACTTATGTAATTATCAGTAACTTCTGCTATTTTTTGTATTATCCTAGGATGCGGAAATCGCTTCTTATTCACATAGCGTGCTATAGATGCTTGTGTAACACCTACCAAAATCGCAAACTTGGCATAAGTAATATTATTCTTTGATAAATACAGTTTTAGTTTAGACATTCCTCTTTTTACCATATTGGTATTATTAAGACAAGCATATTTTACCATATTGGCATTTGAAAGGATATTTTTTTTAATTAGGATAAGAATCATGAATAATTTGAAATTTTTCAGACAAAAAGTAGGTTTAACTTCAAAAGAATTAGCCGAATTGGTAGGGACTAGTCAGCCACAAATTTTTCGTTTAGAAAATGGACAACGAAAATTAACAAAGGAGTGGGCTGTACGTTTGGCGCCACACTTAAAAATTACCCCCAAACAACTGTTGTTTTCGGGAAATAAGCCTAATAGCTTAGATGAACAAATTGAAGATATGTTAGAGCATCTAAGCTACGATAATAAGGTTAAACTTCTTGATCTCCTTTCTTCATTTTATCAAGATAAAAAAGAATAAACTCTCTTTTTTCATCTTCTGTCAATTTATCCCATAGTTCTAATATTTGCGTATTAATTGACCATTTTTCATCCATTTTTTCTACTCTAAAAAAATATAAAATAAAAAATAACCATTTTGGTATTGACTTTAAATTACCGTTTTGGTATCAAATATCCCATATCTTAGAAAATAACTTTTGCCAATAGGCAGTATGGAGGCATTTGTGAATAAACCAGTGTTTATAAATTCTGATGAAATTCTCTTAGTGATGTGCGAAAATGAAGAGCAAAATCTCGCTAAATCTGGTCCTTTCTTAGAAAGAAGTGACATGATCAAATTTATCGACCAAGCCGATAATGCTGTCCAAATTTTGCGTATTGAACCAACGACTAATCGTTGCGAAGATATCTCTGAAGATATTGCCGAATTCTATCTTAAAGAATGTGAAGAGCAGTG
>NZ_JBHIPX010000040.1:0-3148 GCF_042196245.1 Bartonella sp. AP19HLJMH | reverse complement strand
AATACATTTTGTATTATACATAATTAATATCAATTATTTTTTAATTTTGACAAAAAACCAAAAATGTCTTACCAAATTAAAGACAATTACTGAAAGTAATAACAACTATCCATTTTCACTTCTTCTTATGAAGTTCGCGGGGAAATGAATATTTTGGGGCTCTCATAAGGAGAATACTAGTGTATAAAACATCCCTTTTATCATGTACGGCTGCAGCCGCTATTATCCTGTTCAACATCCAGTTCAGTGCACATGCTGAAACCCTCGTAGTTTCTGAGGGAAAACAACAAGAAGTATCCGATAAAACCTACGAAACTATTCACGCAAAAGACGGTGGCAAAATCATTGGAAAACATTTAACCATTGTTACGAATAAAGATATAAACCAAGGCACAAACCAAACCGTCTATGCTGTAACAGCAGAAGGTGCTAACAGTGCGATTGAGTTACTGGATGGCACAATCATTAAAGGCACTGGTTCTGGTATTTTCTTAGGCCTTGAAGCCAAAGACGGTGCTACACTTCAAATGACTAAGGGAACAATTACATATTCTGGAATGGAGGCCTCCTCATCTGGCATTTTATCTAGCACTGGTGCTTCCTTTTCTGACAGTAAGAGTAAAAAAAACAAGCTGGAAGACGTAGTAATATCGAGTGAAAACGATAACAGTTCACTATCCTTAGGAATAAGTGCTAAAAACAGCACAGTAACCTTGAACAATGTAACCGTTACTCAAGCACTAACAGGCATATCTGCAGATGATCACTCGACAATAACAATCTCTGGAGGATCATTTCGTGCAAAAAATACAGCAATATCTGCTCAAAATGGCAGCATCATTACTTTAAACAACAATGTTACAGTCGCATCACCTAATGGTACTGGACTCCATGCAGATGGTATAGAATCCAAGATCACAATGAAAGGAGGGGCTGTCATAGGAGGAAGTTTGAATGGACATGAAAACGCATTACTTACAAAAAATGGTGGACGTATTGAAATTACGGATGTTACTCTAACAACCGATAACTTCGGAAACGGTGCACTTGCACTTGGTTCTGATAGCATAGTTGAATTAAAAGGCAATACAAAGATTAACAATGCTTTGAACGGTCTTGGAGCATTTGATGGTGGTAAAATCACCAGCGAAAATTTAACACTCATCGGTTCTGGAGCAAAAGAAGAAAGCACTGGTGTAGGAGTTGACCTGCCTAACAGCAAGATCGAACTAAATGGAAAAACAACCATTGAAAAATTCACACATGGGCTTGAGGCACGAAATGGTGGACAGATTGATGTCACGGATATAGCTTTAACAACGAATGACGCGGGAACCGGTGCACTTGCACTTGGTCCTGATAGCAGAATTGAATTGCATGGAACGGCAACGATTAATAATATTTTGAAGGGTCTTAGAGCAATAAATGGTGGCAAAATTACCAGCGAAAATTTAACAGTAGTCGGTGGTAAAGCAATTAATGAAAATCTCGGCAAAATAAGCACTGGTGTACGGACAGAGGATTCTGGTAGTGAAATTCAGTTAACCGGCAAAACAACCATTCAAAATGTCGATGAAGGTTTTTATGCAGACGGTGGAAGTCAAATCATTAGCGGAGATTTAACAATAACCGGTGGTGAGTCCGAAGCAGCAACCGTTGGTGTAAACATTTGGGATGCCGATAGTATAGTTGAATTCAATGGCAAAACAACCATTCAAAATGTTGATGTTGGTCTTTTTGTCATTGAAGGTAGCACAATTAAAACGAGCAATCGTGCTATTGATACTAATTCTAAAAGCCTAGATACCCAATCCGATACTCCTCAGAAGGGGAAGAAAAATACAATAGAAGCAAAAATGGCTGCACTGGTTGTAATAAATGGCGGACATATTGATCTGACAGATGTTTCTGCCACAGCAGAAGTTGCCGGTTTACAATTCGCAACTTTCTCCGATAATAATCCGAATAGCTCGCATGATCCACAAAAATATCATAGTAATGAGATCAATCTGACCAATGCAGAGCTTCATGCTGAAAATGGTACAGGAATTTTCGTTAGAACTGTTGTTGAAAAAAGCATCGAAGATGCTGCTGCTCCATCAATCGGCACAGTCAATCTTAAAAAATCAGAAGTCCATGCTGACGTATTATTAGGAGATGGTATTTTTTGGGACAAAACATCATGGAAAGATAAAGATTTGTGGGATGGTAAAGAGGTTAAAACGATCTCCAACGGCACCTTCACATTAAGCGCAGATCAGTCTATTTTAGAGGGCAGAGCAAATATTGCTAAAGACAGAAATGTGCACTTTGATCTAAAAAACAATACAACATGGACGTTGAAAATTAGCAAAAACGAAAAAGATGATGATGGCAATCTCCTTGATATCGCTCAAAGATCTCGTTCTGATATTTCCACGCTTAATCTCGATAACAGCTCCATTATCTTTAATGGACCAACAGAAGATCATTACCAAACATTGCATATAGGTTCTGGTAAACCAGACACGCAAGAAGTCTACAATGCAACGGGTGATGCAAAGATTTACTTCAACACGGCTTGGAGTGATGGTGCTGCAATAAATGACCAAAAAACCGATAGACTTTTGATCCATGGGGATGTCTCTGGCAACACATCAGTTTATGTTTCAGGACGCGTAGAAAAGAACAGTAGTCAAGCAAATATCTCTGCTGCTCCTAATGTACGGGGGCTTTCACTCATTCAAGTTTCTGGAAAAGCAACTGAAAACTCTTTCAAACTGGTAAATGGCTATACCACAAGAGGTGGCTTACCAGATATGTATACACTACGTGCCTATGGACCAGACTCAAGCCAAGGCAACGCCGATATTGCACAAAACCTCTTTGATGAAAAGAATGAAAATTTCTGGGATTTCCGTTTGCAACCCGAACTGCTTGACTCCAATTCTGGTTCAAATCCTGATCCTGAAACAAATATTCCTACCGTTGCCCCTGTACCACAAACAGCAAGCTATTTAGTCATGCCAAATGCTCTCTTCTACACGGGACTAACCGATATGGCTAAACAAAACGCACTTTTAGCCACAATGAGAACATCTGTCTTAGGAAAAGAAGAGGAAAAACAAACCGGTTTCTTCCTCTATACTTACGGAAACACAGGAACCTT
>NZ_JBHIPX010000039.1:0-3278 GCF_042196245.1 Bartonella sp. AP19HLJMH | reverse complement strand
TGCATTCTTTATGGTTATAAACGCATATAAAATGCATTGCTATAAACATATCATAAAAGAGAGAGTAACATAAAAAAGCCGTGTCGAAAGTGATATGACGCGGCTTTCAAATAGCGTTTTTTATTGATTAAAATGAATCATCCACAATGGAGTAATCAGTGCATATATACAAAACGTATCATATTGCAAGCGCTCTATGAGAGATATGAAAACTTATCAAAAGGAATGTAAATGTGCGTATGATCTTTAATCACTCATTTGAATGAGAGAGCCTATAAAACGCTTATTATGGCTATCAAACGTATCAAACAAATCAAAACGCTCGGTAGCTTTATCAATCCAATCAAAAGCAAATGCATATTAAGTGAATGTCTTGTAAAAACGTTCTTTTTACATTTACGAGCGTTAGGTTTCAAAAGCAGCTTTTCATAAGATAAATAAACAAACGCTTTTATAAAGTGTAAGGTTTTTAAGATTTTGCTCTGCTGTGAAATCTAGATCTTCATTTTTCATAAATGAAACGTTCTTAAGAGCAAATGATAACTAAGTTATAACTGTAATAAAAAAAAAGTTTTAACGTTTCTTATAAAGATCTCATTTTATGTTTCAAACGTTTAAACGTGCATTTAAAGAGGTTCTCATAAGCGTATTTGTACTTTTCATTAAAACCTAATTTCTTTAAATATTAGCCGGTCCATTTTGGGGATGTTATCTTAGAATAGAGCATTCTTTAAATATTACAGCTTTTGACTCAAAATTGAGTAAAATCCCATGCCTTATGATGTTACAATGGTTTTAAATTTTTCTTGCTTGCATTATATCATTAAAAAGCTTTTGATTTCATAAGACATAACATTGTGATTTTCATTCTATATGTCATGATATTATATTTATGCTGATTACTTATCATTTTCTAAACTTTTAGAAAGCGTTTTAAAAGTGATCTTGTCTTTAAATCCTTTTATGCAATCTTTAAAATGTTCGGTGTTATGATGATGCTGTTATGACAGCTCTCTATTTTGCGCTCGCCAATTTTGGCGAATGTTAATTTGCTCTTTTATGTGATTAACAATCCAATCTTTAAAACAAGATGTGATCTTTAAACGTATGTTATCGATATTTTCAAACGACTAAATTTAAAACAATGTGATTTGTGCTGTGATAAAAACGTATCATAAAATTTATGAACTGTTATGAATGATATCGGCTTTTCATTTTATTTGAATACACACATGCGTTATAATATTTGTATCATGATTTGCTTTTTATGGTCTATTCATACATGGCAATCTTATATAAAAAATGGTCAAATGAATCATGCATAAAAGTGTGGATTCTTAAATGGATTCATATAAAATAATTTCACACAACCTATTGACTTTATTTCATTTTTTGATACGATAGCCTATCAGCTGGTACAAAGAAGATGTTGAGCATGTGAACAAATGGCGCGAACATGCAAGAGAGGATTTTCGATTTTACAATGGTGATCAGTGGAATGAGGCTGATTTAGCGGCGTTAAAAGAGCAACGCCGCCCCGTTATGACGTTTAACCGTATTGCACCATTGGTTAATGCCGTTGTGGGTTCAGAGCGTAACAATAAACGAGAGGTGCAATTCATTCCCCGTCAAATAGGCAAGGCATTGCCAAGTGAATTGCTTACAGGAGCAGCGGAATGGTTTCGCGATATGGCACATGCTGAATATGCAGATAGTGATGCTTTCCAAGACGCTGTCATCTGCGGCATGGGCTGGACCGATACGCGGCTTGATTATGAGAACAGTATAGATGGTGAACCGGTTATTACGCGTTTAGATCCTTTAAAAATGGTTTGGGATAGTGCAGCGGTGCAACCGAATTTAACCGATGCACAACGCATGTGGTATGTAGACCGCAAGCCCTTGGAAGTAGCCAAGCAGATGTTTCCAAAAGCCCATTGGAGTGAACTGAGTGCTGATTGGGCGCGTGATGGGGCTGCTTATGAAGGCATTCATCATAATGATCTTGAAGCTTACGATGATGAGAAGGGCATTGATGTTGAAAACGGTCGTCGGATGGTCACACTTGTTGAAGGACATTATAAACAAAAATACAATAAAGTCAATAGTTTGTTTGTAATTATCTTATATGAATCCACTCAAGAATCCACACTTTTATACGTGATTCATTTGACCATTTTTTATAAACAATTGCCATGTATGAATAGACCATAAAAAGCTAATCATAAAGAAGTTTAAGAAGAAAAAACAACTTCAAAATGTCCTTCAAGCGTTTTAACTTCTTTCGGATTAACAATAATCTTTATATCGTTTCCCAATTTTGCCAAACACTCAAGCATTTTCATTTCACTAATTCCTCGAAATTCTCCACTTAAGAGTTTAGACAGTTTTGGTTGAGTCATTTTCAAAAGTTGACTAGCCTGTTTTTGTGTTAAGTTCTTTTCTTTCAGAATTTGACTAATCTTATGAGCAAGTTGCGCTTTGATAAGCATCTCTCTGGAATCTGAAAAGCCAAGATCCGCATAAACATTGGAACTACCGTGAAAAACATTGATCATTTTAATTCCCTTCTAATTGTTCTGCTAACTTGAGACGTTCTTTAATCAGATTAATGTCTGGTTTTGGTGTTGCAATGCCACGGGTCGATTTTTTCTGAAAACAATGCAACACATAAAGAGATTTTTTATATTGTATCGTATAAACAGCGCGATAAGTTCCTTGAATATCGCGTTCAATAATTTCTAGAACATTGGCAGATCCAAACCCCTTGAGAACCTTAACATTTTCTCCTCTATCTCCTATCTGAGCAAGATAAAGAGCATAACCAATCCTTTGTTGAATAAGATCAGGAAGACTTTTTATATCTTTGAGTGAAGAACCAAGCCATATGATACGTTTTATTTTACTCATGATTATTAATATACTCATATGGGTATATTTTCAAGTGGTTATTCTAATTTTGTGATTTTTTAATAACTATTATTAATAAAATTGACTTGATAAAAATGGTAACAAAAAACCATAATTGTTTATTTATCTTATGAAAAGCTGCTTTGTAAAAACCAACGCTTCCAAATGTAAAAAGAACGTTTTTTGCAGATATTTATTGAATATGCATTTGCTTTTGATTGGATTGTTAAAGCTACCGAGCATTTTGATTTGTTTGATACGTTTGATAGCCATAACAAGCGTTTTATAGGCTCTCTCATTCAAATGAGTGATTAAAGATCATACGCACATTTACGTTTCTTTTGATAAGTTTTCATATCTCTCATAGA
>NZ_JBHIPX010000038.1:0-3528 GCF_042196245.1 Bartonella sp. AP19HLJMH | reverse complement strand
GTCTTCATATTCGTAGAGGTTGTAAAAATACTCCTCTGCTCCGTCCCCCCAAGGAACATAACCAACAGCTGTTGCAACAAACTCTTTTTGCATGGGTTGTTTACGCTTTTTTAAGAACAGGTCTTTTAATATTTTCATGTTTTTAGTCCATAATTTTACCAATTGGTCTATTTACCTAAAATTTGACCGTACAGAGCGTTTTATATTGCGGATAGGTTTATCATAAAATCTTTAAATCGCTTTGTACGGTGCCTTTTTGTCGATTTAAATGCATGTCTAATCGTAAAATGATCAGCACTTTTCACTATTTTGCTGTTTTAAGCCGCTTTAGAATTGCTACTGTCATGACACTCTTCACTAGGCTTGCCTATTTTCATGAATGAAATGCGCTTGCCTCCTAAGGCTAGGTTACGCGTATTTTCAACTGCTATAAAAACTCTCTCAGCAACACCATAAAGCCTGCTTTCTAAATCACGACAATACTGCGCTAGATCAGCACAAGAGGGGACAAAGGTTGTTGACATACCTTTTGCTTCACCACGTATAAGATTTTTAACAGCTTGCAACAAAGACCAGAGTGAAATGCCGTTAAGAGCTGCGATATAAGCCTTTGCACGCGCTTCTACATTCAAAACTTTTTGCATTGTCAAACCGCCTTCAAGCACATCAAGCGCCTCTGCAATATCTTCAACAGACGCTTTCAAGGTAAGTAAGTTTTGAACAGTCTGATAGGCTTCTAAAGCTTGTTTCTCTAGGGTTGCTGTCAATTGAATGCCATTTCTCAAGGTCCATGGGAACTCCAGAGTTACACATTGCTCTATCTGTTGCACGGTATCTTGTAGAGGCGTCACTAAGCTGTGTTGCACCGATAAGATTACGGATTGTCTCTCCGGTACCACCACGAGTTCTTTGATCTTTTGAAAAGTTTCCATTGTTTCCACCATTGTTGTTCGTGTTTTTCGTTTTTTCTAAACCCTCGATAGCCCTGCGTACCCAGTTACGCCATGTTGCTTGCCAATCGATTTTGGTTGCATTTGCTCCGGCTTTTGAACGCCAATAATCTCGAAACTTTGCAATTTCGACTTTGACGCGCTCTGGAGGCAAGCCCTCTTCGATTGCAAAATCGTAATCGGGTTCAAAATCCTCTGGCAATCGACAACCGCGATTAGCTTGCGCTCGTTTTGCTTTTTTGGGAACGTTCTCTTGCTCGTGAATGGGAGGTTGGTTGTCTACACCCGTTGTGATTTGCTCTGATGTGGTCTCAACAGCAGCAACCTCTGTTGGCTCGTCAACCTGTTCGTTTGTTTCTAAACTTTCAGAACCAATTTCTTTTTTTGCTAAAACGATAGTTTTAGTTTTTTTATATATATTCTTATTCTGGTTCTTTATAGCTTGATTTTGCTTAGCATTTGCTTCATTTTGCTTGTCATTTGCTTCAGCAAAATTATTAACATGTTGTTTTGTATTATTTTTTGCTTGTGCACCTTTTTTACCAGCCTCACTACGAACTTGCGATATGTGCTCTTTTTTATCAGAAAAATCTTTTAGTTCTTCTTCAACGCGCGTATTCCACAATCCATTATCTGTCTCAACAAGTTTATTATTTCTCATGAGATATTCGACAATAGCTGCAAATTTTTTCTGCGAACAATGACAAACGCGTGCAAGCGTTTGAAAATCTGTTTTAAGTGGTTCTTTTTTTTCATACATGTAAACGAGAAGGGTTATATAAACCCCCCGTTGTTCAGATGTCATTCCATTTGTACCACTTATCCAGTCATACAAATGGAATCTTATCCATGGCATACCATTAGACATGCGCATCCCCTTCTTTCATTAAATATAAATTAGTGATCATAATCCCCCCCTTAAGGCTGTTGCCTATTTATGCGTGAGCTGTGACAGAGCGCGTAGTCATAAGTTAAAAAAAATGAACTCACTCAATTCAAAAATACACTGCATGCTTCATCTCGCTGCACTAACTAAATGTGTAGACCGATTGTATTTCTGTAAACTATCTATGAAATGCTTTTTGAAACCGTGCGCATCGCTATATGCCTTTATAGATAATGAAGGTCCTAAAGTACTTTGAACTATCAAATTATCATTTGCATCAAGAGAAAAATTCCAATCAGAATCGCTAAAAACAATTGTGCTGCCGTCTGGAAAATCCATTTCTTTTATTGAATCTTTCAATTTTATTGAATCTTTCAAAATGTGAAAAGTGTAATATGGTCTTTGCAATACCTTTGTAGAGCTTTGCATTTTTTTATGAGAGACATAAAAACAAAAAATCGTGATTACATTGGTCGTAAAAAGCACAATAATCGTTGCGAAATTGTCCATTTTTATTTTCTTTCTTCATATTGAAGCTTCGTCATTTCATTTTGTTCACATGGCTTCATGCAAACAGTGGAACCCTTGACAAAAGAAGGCGTTGGAGGAGATTGTTCATTCCATAACGCTTCGAGAAGATATGCAACGGCTCCTCTTGAAGGAACACCATATTTTTCCCAACGCCATACTGTTGACTTGTTGACGCCTAACCGTGCTGCCATTTCTTTCAGAGTTAAATTCAGATTTTTACGTAACTGTTTTACTGCTATTTTTCCCATAAAAAATAATATGCATTATGAGTACTTAAAAGTCAAGTCGAAATGCATACCAATTATATGCAATATGAATATATTAAGGAGATAAAAATGCTTAGTAACACGATAGACCAATCTGCTAGATTAATAAAAGCGCGTTTAGCGCGTGGTTTTAGAAGTGCTAAAGAAGCAGCTAGATATTTTGGCTGGAACTACTCTAGCTATATACAGCACGAACAAGGATTAAGAGGAATATCACGGGCATCTGCAAAATATGCAAAAGCATTTAGAATTAGTGAAGGATGGTTATTAACTGGAGAGGGAGAAGGCCCCTCCTTTCCAATTCCTGCCACAAAACAAACTGTTGATGAGCAAATTATTAATCTACTGCAAAAAACAACTCAACCAGATAAAGAAACAATTCTTCACCTTTTAAATCGCCTGCATGCAGAAGAAAAAAAATAAAAGCTTTTTTTCTTTCATTACTAAATGTAGAAACCAGATGCATTATTTTGTTATCTAATTCTATATCACTTTTTATTATTTTCATAACCATTCACCTTCCCCTTTCATGAGAATCGTCATTTAGGAAAAATCTTCTTACAAGATTTTTATACCGTTAAAAATAAAATACACATAACGCATATTTTATTGTTGATAAGTATGCATTATGCGTATTATATATATTCCATAAACCACGCACAAACAATCGCCAAGAGGCGTTAGGGAGGAAAAATTATGGATAAGCCAATTCTTATAAATTCTGATGAAATCTTATTAGTTGTCTATGATGATGATCAAAACATTGGTCGATCGGGACCACTGGATGAAAGCCAAGTTCTAAAAATTATTGACGAGGCAGATGATGCAATCCAAATCTTTCGCATCAATCCTTCTGAGAATAATTGTGAAGATATCTCTGAAGAAATTGCAGAAG
>NZ_JBHIPX010000037.1:0-4085 GCF_042196245.1 Bartonella sp. AP19HLJMH | reverse complement strand
ATAATATCACCCTATCAGAAAGCTATGATACCTCTAACGCAAAAGAAAAGCATGAAAAGTCTTTTGCTGGTGTGACAACTTCCGTTGATATCGGTGTCCTTGGCACGGTACAAGGACTAAAAGATGCCGCAGATCACATGAATAATAAGGATGGTAACAATACAGTTATTAATGGCATACTGACCGGCATGAAAATCAGTCATCTTTATAGTAAAGGCAAAACCTTTGTTAATTGGCTGACTGGCAATACGGGGGAAAAGGGGAATATAACCAAAGGACTGAGTAGCTCATTAGGAGGATTGGGGGGCTCCACCAAGGATGCTCTTGCCAATATGGCGGGTGCATCTGGCAGTGTAACCGTGGGCTTTAAAACTGAGAAAACAGAAGCCTCTTCTCAAGTCTCCACAGCGGTGACAGATAGCATAGAAGGCGGACGCGCTGTTAACATGCAAGCCCACAAAGGCAGCATTCATGGTGTTGGTGCTGATATTATCGCTGGTACCAATCCAATCTATGTGCTGGAAAATGATGCACAGAGCGGAAAGATCACCATGGAAGCAGGTGAAGATATCATCTTTGAAAGTGCGCAAAACACGCAAAGCACACAAAACAGCAGTGAAAGTGCTTCAATGAGTGTTGGCACCGGTTATGGCACGGGTGGCGCAGGGGCAACGGGCAGTGCTGCTTTTAGTCAAGGGGAAGGTTCCAGTGAGGAAGTTCAACACAAAAACAGCCATATTATAGGCACCGGCACTGTTCATACCACGAGTGGGGCAAACACCACATTGGCAGGCGCCGTGGTTTCTGGAGAGCGTGTAGAAATGGAAGTAGGGGGTGATTTTGCCATTACCAGCCGCAGTGATACGGGACAAACTTCCAGCAAGCAAAACTCTGTTTCTGTTGGGTTTGGTGCTGGACAAACGGGTGGTGGGGGCTCCATGAGCGCCTCTTTCCAAAACGATAAATCCTCTAGTGATTATCATAGTGTTGTGGAACAATCAGGCATCAAAGCGGGTGATGGCGGCTTTAATATCATAGTTAAAGACAAAACAACGCTGACCGGAGGCATCATTGCCAGCACCGCGCCGGCAGATAAAAACAGCCTGACCACAGGAAGCATTAGCACCAGTGATATCAGCAACAGTGCCCATGCTAAAGCCAGCAGCCATGGGTTTAGCATTTCTGGGAACGACACGATAAAAAACATTGCCAAGAATGTTTTAAATCACGGCAAAGCCAAGGATGCAGCAGAAGGAGAAACCAAATCTGCTATCAGCGATGGGACTATCATCCTTACTGATACAACTGGACAGAGGGCGATGGGGCAAGATGCTGGACAAATCATTGGCTCTCTCAACCGCAACACCGCAGCAGCACACCAAGCAGTAGGACAGCTAGATGTCGCACCGCTTGAGGATATATTGCGTAATCGTTTAGGTATGAGAAATAAATGGGTAGATGAATGGTTTGATATATGGGATGGGGTTCGTAAAATGGCATTTTATGTTGACCATCCAGTGGGTGAGGTTGCGCATGATGAAAATGGCAATGTCCTCTATTTAACCGATGAAAATGGAAAACCTATAAAAGGCAGTGATGGAAAATATATCACTCTGTATCACTTTTTAAAGCCAGAGGAAGAAAAGCATTTACAAAAAGGCCCTAATGGTGCTGTTTATATGTTCTACAATGGCATTTTTAATTCACCAGATGAAGCAGCCGGTAATGCTGTCCAATTGGCTGTTAATAAAAATGGTCCCCTTTATTTTACATACTTTCCCCAAGCTGATGATGTGCTGGTAGAATTAGGGGTAGCATATTATCAAAAGTTTTGGGAGGGTAGCACTTGGGGATTGAGTAATTCGACCAAGAAGTTCCAAGATTTTATCTATCGTTATGGCAATGACAATGCTATTGTTAGTGGGCATAGCCGGGGTACCTTAACAATACGCAATGGAGCAAATGACTTGCAAGAACATGGTATCCACAGTGTAGCCAAGAAAACAGACTTCTATCTTGTTGGAGCGGCTGCTCACATGCAATCGATGGCCAATACAGTAGATTATCTAAGCGATGGCGAAAAAAATTATATCTACATACAAGGTCATATGTTAGACCCCATTAGTACAGTGATTGGTTACAATTGGCCTACGGCTTATGGGGTACGTTCCAAACCATATGATTCATTACATCCGTTAATTCTACCCCTCAGAGAGATGGGGGGAGCGATCATCGGCTATAATCCTAGTACCCATAATTGTTATGCTGATGCAAGTGCTAAGTGTAAAAATGATTACGGTTCATTTGATTTTATAAAATTTTATTCCACGAGAACAGGGAACAAAAAATGAAAATACGATTTAACTTATTGAGCCTGCTCATTCTATTAAGTATTACTGGATGTGATATGGACAAATCTCCTCCAGGGGAAGTATATGGGTGGATCAAGCTAGGAGCAGACTTTACCGAGGTAGGAAAAGCCTTATTAGAATGTGGCATGCCACATCTTAATTATCTTGAGGCTGAAAATCAAAAGCTCAGCAATAATGATAATGCAACAATTTATGCTTGTATGATTCAAGCAGGATTCCGTGACAGATATGGCGGTCCATCTTGGTGTGTGAATCATTGGAGGGAAAACCTTCCGATTTGTCGACCAGGCGCGGTCATTCCGAAACGAAGTGTTGAAAAGCGCTTAAACAGCCCTTTTTGTAAAAAATATAAAAATGCGGATGAATGCCAACCTTAAGTTTTGCTGTTTGTGACGATCAACAATCCCCACACTCACGTTTTTACATGCCTGTGCGGGATTGTTTCCTCACGCACATTATTTAACGGATGAAGAACAACAGAATTTACAAAAAGGTTCTGATGGCAAGGTTCATGTTTTCCTCAATGGTATTTTTACAACACCAGATGATGCAGCCCATAATGCGGTTCAGTTGGCTGATAACAAGAATGATCCACACTATTTTCTGATGTTCCCTCATAGCGATTCGCGCTTGGTAGAGTTGTTCATTGCAGGGTATCAGTATGCTCTAGAAGGTAAGTTGGGTATTTTGACCAATTCGACGAAGAAGTACCAGAATCTGTTGTATAGCCTTGGCAATATAGGATTGCATACTGATGCGCATAGCCGCGGCAGTATGACAGCGGGCAATGGATCGCATGATTTAGAAAAGCATGGTGTTCATGGTATAGCAAAGAAAACAACGATTAATTTCTTTGGACCAGCTTATAATACTCAAAACATGGCAGATACGTTATATATCTTAAGTGATGGAAAGCAGGATTACGTAAACTTGGAAAATCATAAAAATGACTTTGTGGGTACAAAGATTGGCAAAAATCCTTACACTTTTGAGCAAATACCTCCTGGAAGTGGTCCTTGGAAAGAAGCATGGCAAATATTTAAGGGCTACCCCAGTGTCCATGCTTGTTATGGTAATGCAGGTTCAATATGTCGACAGGCTTATGGATTACCTAATCGTACGCCAATTTATTCAAAATATTCAGGAAGAAAAAAATGAAACAAATCTTGAAATTATTAAGTGGTCTCATTCTGTTAAATATTGCTGGATGTAACATCGACAAGCCTCCACCAGGAGTTTTGAGTGCATGGGAGAAACTAGGAGCAGATTTTACTGAGGTAGGAAAAGCATTGTTAGAATGTGGTATGCCAACCCCTTATGATGTTTTTCCAGAAAATAGAAAGCTAAGCATCAATGCAGAGGCTTCCATCGATGCTTGCATGATTCAAGCAGGATTCCGCTACAAATGGGGAGGACCATATTGGTGTTATACTTTTAGAGCTGAAAACCTTCCCATTTGTCGTCCAGGTGCTGTCATACCACAGCGCAGTGTCAAGAAGCGTTTGAACAGCCCTTTTTGTAAAAAGTATAAAAATGCACCTGAATGCCAGCCTTAAGTCTTGCTTCAGCAGAGAAAGCCTTGAATTTACACCAAATAAAGCACTAGGTTGATGAGCTTGAGAAAGCCTTGTCCGTCCTTACGTGACAAGGTTTTCTTTTTATGCCGCGTCGTTATAACGTTGCTGTTTTGCTTGCTCGATGACATTCAAAAGA
>NZ_JBHIPX010000036.1:0-5105 GCF_042196245.1 Bartonella sp. AP19HLJMH | reverse complement strand
CTTCTGCAATTTCTTCAGAGATATCTTCACAATTATTCTCAGAAGGATTGATGCGAAAGATTTGGATTGCATCATCTACCTCATCAACAATGCTTAGAATTTGGCTTGCATCAAGTGGTCCAGACTCTGCAATGTGTTGATCTTTATCGTAGGCAACTAATAAAATTTCATTGGAATTTATAAGAATTGGCTTATCCATAATTTTTCCTCCCTAACGCCTCTTGGCGATTGTTTGTGCGTGGTTTATATAATTACTTATATAACTATAATTATAAAATAGCAAGCAAAAAATTATAAAAAGTTATATTTTTATAAAAAATATTATAATATCTTGCTGGATAAGAGGGGAGGATAATTAGCGATAAGTCCGAATCATCTTGCTGTAAGAACTTATTGGCAAAATAGCAAATATCTCTCCAACCCACACAATTTTAACATTCTTAATAGGTAAGGCATTCCAAGAAAGCAGATCTATTTCACCATTCATTCCCCTGCTAATCTGCTTTATATATCTTTTATTATCATGTGTTAAAATAACGGCTTCTTTGCCAAAAAAGGATTCTATTGTTTTAATTTGGCGCCGTCTTACGATAACCATATCTCCATCTTTATAGGCTGGTATCATAGAATCTCCTTTAACTTCAAAAGCAACCATATCATCAGGTAAAGCAAAAGGAATTTCTACTTGTTCAAGACCATCTTCAGGGATTTGTTCAAAACTTGGATCTATCTGTGTTCCTGCTCCAATATACCCCATAAGAGGAACAAAAGTTATTAAGTGATTGTCCCCTTTTAGTTCTTTATATAATTCTAAAATGGCATCTCGATTAGAGCCGCGTGGATCAGAATCTTTTAACCACTTAGACACTGAAGCTTGTGTTACGTTTAGCCGTTTGGCTACATCTTCTTGCGTTAAGTTAAATTCGGTCAAAATCTTTTTTAATGTGCTTATGATATTAGATTTATTACTCATACTTCTGCTTACCTTATTTTTTTATCATTGATAAAGATAAATTTCATTGACTTTATATAACTATAATTATATGAATAAAATAAGACAGAGCTGTAATTGGAGCTTGTAAATGGATCAACGAGAAGATTTTAAGAATTTGACTAAGTCAATACGGGGCAAATTTAATTGGACTCAATTAGAAATGGCGAAAATGCTTGGTGTAACTCAAGCAGCTGTTTGCAAGTGGGAAAAAAGAGGATCTATCTCCGTAATAAATTATCTCAAGCTGCAAAAGTTGAAAGATAGTTCTAGCTCTAGTTCTGCTTTTATTGCTGCTCCTACAGATAGTAATGAACATCAACAGCACCATTCACATTCTTAAAGAAGAAAGATCAGAGATGATAGATGTCCCGCATATCACTATAAGTAAAGTCAAGTTGATTAATCTTGTTAATAAGATTGGACGTGAAGACATATATTATGGTGTTCGCTCGCCTAATCAGACATGTGAAAGTTGCATAGATCCCTCATCAACAGGTTATCTTATCTATATACTGCAAAATATTTTTGCGCGTGATGATAGAAATTATTTTCCGTTATTGCCATACGATGATTTTAATCAATGGTTTTCATCTGCCTTTACGCAAGCTTTTACAACTTGGTTTGATAATTATTTTTCTCAAGATTTGTCATCTTTTCATCGCCTAAATGAGCTACTTTTGTTTACAGCTTTAGTCAAAAGTAATCTTGGCTTCTTAAGGAATGGCCTCATCAAAAAAAGAGAAGAAGAAATCAAATTAATAAATGATGCGTGTAGTGTGCGTCTGAATTGAGTTAATCCACTTTTTTAAAGTCTATGAGGCTGGTTTGTGTTGTTATAGTCATTTTTGTTTCTGGTTGCAGTGGGGATGTATGGGTAATGATTAAAGTAACTTGGTCTTTTATATCTTCTTCACGTGCTGCTACAAAAATAAGGATTTTTGAAGGTTTGCCTTCTGAGGGAGCTACAGAAATATTAACATCGATTTCTGGTCCCGTTCGAAAATTCTTTGCTTTATCACAGAAGCTAGGGAATACTCGCGATTCTGCAACCGCGTCAGGATTAACATATGGTGATTGTATTTGCCAAGTTTTTTGCCTAGGTTTGTATATGATGCCATATCCAAGAATAAAGCGAGAACTATCTTTTAGCTTTATATTTAAAATATGGACGACAGTTTGTGCATTATTTTCTACCTTTAAGAAAAGAAGCGTCCACTTGTCCTTTGTTGGAAGATGCGGTCCAGTTGCATATATGGAAAGTGGCGGTCCTAAATCCTGTACTCTTTTGTTATCTAACAAAATTTTAATATGTTCTTCTGACCATTTGGCAAGATCTTTTGTCGATATCGCTTGCTCTTTAAGGGCTGTCGTCTGTTCTTGGCTTTCTGCAAATTGCTTGCTTATCCATTCTCTATCTTCTTCTCGTTTTTTTGCAGCTGTTTCTAAATCATCTTTCCGGATTTTGGCTGCTTCTTTACGGTCTTTATTTCTTAAAATAAGCGCTACTGAAAGTGATCCGATAAATGACAGGAAACCCGTAAGAAATATCTTTATCCATTCTTGCATCTTTCCCCTCCCCACTTTTTTAGAATCGTTGGGAGGATACTTTTTCATAAACATTTTTTCAAGACAGGCAATCACAACACGCTCTGTCATAGCAACCATATAAATACGTAGAGCCTTAAGGGGGGATTATGATCACTAACGCACAAACCATTTTATGTCTTGATCTAGGGACCAAGACAGGCTGGGCGATATGCGGTGCGGATGGTCACATCATCAGTGGTGTCATGAATTTCCACCCCCGATATTTTGAAGTCGGTGGAATGCATTATTTACGCTTTAAGAGATGTCTATCAGAAATAAAACAGACAGTAGACAGCATTGACGCGGTGTATTTTGAAGAAGTGAGGCGTCATAATAGTACTGATGCAGTGCATATTTACGGTGACTTGTTATCAACCTTAACGACGTGGTGTGAACATCATCAGATACCGTATGAAGGCATTCCTGTTGGCACAATTAAGAAAGCAACAACAGAAAAAGGAAACGCATCAAAAGTAAAAATGATTAAGGCGGTGTGTGCAAAAGGACATACGCCTAAAGACGACAACGAAGCAGATGCTTTAGCAATTTTATATTTAATGAAAGAAGGGGGTATATATGTCCAGTAAATTACCGTGGACGAGGCTGTTTGCAGATAGGTGGATTCTTGATCTTGCTTGTTTATCTCCCATTGAATGCAATGTTTATATAAAATTGCGTTTGCAAATGCTTTATACTGGAGAGCCGCTTTTAAATAACACAAAGGTCTGGGCTAATTACACTGGTTGTTCAGTAAAAATGTTTATGAAAGCGTTAGAAGCTTTAATAAGCACGGGTCATATCGAACGTTTAGACGATGGGTGTTTATGGAGTTTAAAAGTTGAAGAAGAACTCAATAACTCTAATGAAAGCTTAGATAAGGTATCGAAGACATCTCGGTCAAAGAAGTTATCAGAGAGAGCAAAGAAAGCAGCGCAGGCAAGATGGGATAAACATACAAATGATGCTTGTGATGATGCTAAAGCCATTGAAAATACTGATAAAAACAATGCTAAAGCCATGCTTAACGATGCTAAAGTTATTAAGCATGATGCTAACAGTATGCTTAAGGATGCTAAGCATGATGCTTACGACATGCTTAATGATGCCTATATATATAACATAAACAATAACACTAACATTAACAGTTATAATAAAAAAACTAAAACTATCGTTTTAGCAAAAAAAGAAATTGGTTCTGAAGATTTAGAAACAATCGATTTGATTGACGAGCCAACAGAGGTTGCTGCTGTTGAGATCACATCAGAGCAAATCGAAACCTCATCAGACAACCAACCTTCCATTCACGAGCAAGAGAACGTTCCCCAAAAAGCAAAACGAGCGCAAGCTAATCGCGGTTGTCGATTGCCAGAGGATTTCAAACCTAATTTGCAATACGCAATCGATCAAGGATTAACGCATGATGAGGCGCTGTTAGAAACCGAACGGTTCACAAATTACTGGATAGCAACCCCAGGTAAAAATGCAAACAAACGAGATTGGCAAAGGACTTGGTACAATTGGGTCACAAGCCCTATCGGAACGCTAGCAAAGAAAAAAGCAAGATTAGAACAGGAAAAACGGTTAGGTGGTTATCATGGAAAATTCACTCAGAAAACTTTCACAGAACAGCTTGCAGAAGGCTTCAACGAACTCAGAGATCATCTCTCATCTGGAGAAGATTATGGAAATGATCAGTCCGAGGTATCCATTGACGCTGAAAGCTGGGAATACATTGACGAAACAGGAGGAAGAGCAAACCTTAGATGCTTGCAATCTTCTACAAGCGTTGCTCTCTGTGAAAGCTTCAGTTAAGCAAATTGAGCAAGCTTCTTTCCTACTCTCAAGCATGAGAGTCCCTGCGAACACAGATTCCAAAGCCGTTGTTCTATCCTATAGCATGATGCTGGAACGGATTTCAGCATATGCTCTGAAAAAAGGCGTCGAAGATATCGTAACTGGTCAAGCAATTGGGATATCAAAAACATTTATGCCAACTTGTGGAGAGCTTTTAACTTATTGCCAGACACTAGAAAATACCCTTCTTTCAAAAGCCGAAACTGTACGTAGAGCAATTGAAAACACACGTGAGAAAACACTCAAAGAAAAAACAGCGAAAGAGCATTTTAGACCACTAACGCTTGTTCACAAGCAAGAGCTTGAAGAAACTTTAAATGGCATTGGTGGGATAATGAAACGCTTTGGTCCACAGCAAACTAGTGAAAAGTGCTGATCATTTTACGATTAGGCATGTGTTTAAATCGACAAAAAGGCACCATAAAAAGCGATTTAAAGATTTCACGATGAAAACCATATCTGCAATATAAAACGCTCTGTACGGTCAAATTTTAGGTAAATAGACCAATTGGTAAAATTATGGACTAAAAACATGAGAATATTAAAAGACCTGTTCTTAAAAAAGCGTAAACAACCAATGCAAAAAGAGTTTATTGCAACAGCTGTTGGTTATGTTCCTTGGGGGGACGGAGCAGAGGAGTATTTTTACAACCTCTACGAATATGAAGAC
>NZ_JBHIPX010000035.1:0-6047 GCF_042196245.1 Bartonella sp. AP19HLJMH | reverse complement strand
TTTCATGCTTTAAAACATCTACCTGTCTACCTTTAAAGCAAATACATAAAAAGCTGCACGCATAGTGCAGCTTTTTTGCAAAATTGTCTTGCTTTTCAACACAACAAGAATTTTCGAAATCCACGTGAAGCTTTTATAAGCGTGAGAAACAAGCTTCAAAATAAAAGATTTTTTTCAATAATTCTATTTTTTTATGTTTTTCTTTTAAAAAACTTCTTAAATGAAGTGTTGACTCCATCGATTATATATATGCCATTACAGCATAACAAATATGCGACTCTTGCTCTATTTTTTGCATTTAAGCCAAACAAATTTCGCAGAAAAATATTCCTCTACGATCAACAACTTTTCTCAATGTGGAAAACATATCAATCTTACATCTCATGTAAGAGGGAGCATTATGCGGTTAACATTTCATCCACACACAATATGAGAGAATAAGTTGAATTCTCTGATACAAAGGGAATACCAACCTACCCAATGATCTATTCTCAACAAAGCAACACTCTCACCACTTCAATACCAGTATTTTAGTTTGAGTATACGAACACAATTTACATTCTAGATTAAATGTATCAAATAAATAATGAACATAAAATCTATGAATAAACAATGGTTTAACTGTACATGCTTCAAACAAAGAACAAAATTCTATAATCATGCGTTATTAATTCTTTTGTAAATATTTTATACAGATATCAAAAATCGTACCATTGCTTTCAATACAAGAAACCGACATAAAAAGTTTCATATTGAATGACCAAAATAGTCTTTTACAAATTGCGATATTAGAGCAAAAACTTCATTGGCTAATTATACGAAAAAATAAAATAGAAAATGCATTTTAATAAATATAAAAGCAAATTGTTTTATAAAAGAATATGACAAAAACTGATAAATCAATTTATGATCATGTATTTATGATTCAGATATTGAGTTCAATTTTGCACAATCATTTGAAAAAAACGATAAGATTAAAGTTTATGCGAAACTGCCTAAATGGTTTAAAATTGATACATCTCTTGGATCATATACTCCCGATTGGACTGTATTATTCGAGCAAAATGGGCAAGAAAAACTGTATTTTGTTGTGGAAAGCAAAAGAAGTATTTTCGAAGACATGTTGCGCGTTCTGGAAAAAGCAAAAATCCATTGCGATCGTGAACATTTCAAAGCTTTAGGAGAAAATACCCAATATATTGTTTCTGATAATTATAAAACTTTTATCGATCAAGCAATTCAAAAAGATACCACAACAACTTGAAAAAATGTTTGGGTTATGGAAACAACCCTCCCCTGTTTTTTATAAAATGCACCTTTTTCCTACTCTATAATTTACAAGCTCTTCCTTATAACCAATTTTAATTTTTATTAAACAATCAAGAAATTATCGAACATTTTTCAGAAAGAGCTGCACATTTAAGAAAAGAAAATTATAAACTATTGAGAATACATTTGATACCCAAACAATCATTTAAGCATAAAAAATGATATATAAACAAACATTGGATTTTTAAGTCAATAATTTGATTTATAAAGATTTTCACATTTTCCATGTTAAATAATAAATGCAAATGGAGCAGGCGTGCACGTTTGTGTAGGTTCTGCTTTTGCTCTCATGCAGATTGAGTTGACGGCAAATAGACTCCTCGATAAACTCATTGACATCAGCTTAACTGATGGCTTAATTCTAGAGAAAAAGGCGGGTTGTACACAAGGGGACCATCAGCACTTCCAATCATATTCATTCCAATATCAAAACCGCAGATATCACAAATGCGTGTTCATTCTTAGAGCTCTGTAATTTATAACGCGGGACCCATATCTAAAAGAATATCAACAGGGGGCATAATAATGCAAAAGAGAGATTCCTATACAAAAACAGAAAGGTATGTCATATATACCGTCATTATTTCCAGCATACTTCCTCTGCTGGACGGGAGCATTGTCAATGTCATCCTTCCTAACCTTGCGCATTATTTTTCAGTCGGAGAAAATAATATACAATGGGTTGTAACATCCTATTTTCTCGCCACCGTTCCAGGGCTGCTAATGGCCGCTTTTGTGCAAGGAAGAATAGGTATCAAAAGCACTTGGTTTCTTGCAAGCTTCATTTTTATGCTTGGATCACTGGGGGTAGGATTAAGCTATAGTTTTCCAACTATTATATCTGCTCGTATCGTTCAAGGTTTCGGGACAGGTCTTTTGCTGCCCCTTAGCCAAACCATCATTGCCTTACAATTTGGACAGACACGAGTGCGCCAAGCCATGGGCTCCATAGCCGTACCAACAGTTTTCGCTCCTGCCTTTGGTCCGCTGGTAGGCGCCTCGCTTGCTCAGTATGTGTCTTGGCGTTTGTTATTTTTTATCAATATTCCGCTTATTTTATTGGCACTCACCCTTGGAGCAAAACATTTAAAGAGCAACGAAACAACAAAAACAAAATTTAACTTATTTGCATTTTTAGCGTTTTCCATATCGCTTCTTTCGTTTTTTTACCTCACAGAAGCCAGAAATATCAATAACAAAAACCACTTATATATCCTAGCACTTATAGCCATGATATCTCTCATATTATTCATTGTTTCTAATCAGAAAGCAAAAAACAAATTAATCGTCTTTAGCGGATTTCAAAATGCACGCTATACATTACTCATGATCATGGGGCTTGTTGCTTCATTTCTTTTTTATAGCTTCCTCGTTTATTTCCCACTAGCCGTTGCCATGGAAGGAAACTATGAAAAGAGCCTTCTCATCATCGGTGCCCTCCTTGCTCTGCAAGGGGTAGGAGCATGGATCGGAAGGAAATTTATTTACCAAAAATGGAAAGAAAAATCTCCCTTTTTCATGATAGGAATTGGTTTAGTGATATCAAGCTTTGGGTTATTATGCTTCGGCTATAATATAAGCATGGATGGACTTGGATTCTTGCTAAGAGGCATAGGACTTGGCATCGCCACCATTGTCTGCCTTTCCGCCCCCATCCAATATGTCAACAGTTTATACGTCAAAGATACAGCCGTTATCACACGCATATTACAGCAAATAGGTGGTGCCTTAGGGGGTATATTCGCTGGCTTTTTGATCCATTCGCTGACAGAAGAATCCCTGTCCTTAAACCAAACATATATCGTATTCTTCATATTCTCTATCGCTGCATTTTTACTGTTTTGCCTAGCCCTCCTCTTATCGCGTAAAGAGAAGAATTTTGATTTATGATATGCTTTATTTGAACACCCTATCCATAACATTGGCAATGGCATATAAAATCATACAGCATTTACCACTTTTCGAGAAACCAACACACTGAGACCTTGAACACAGCCTTCATCATTTTTATGAAAGAACACTAAACCGATAAGCTCCTTAAGCTCTAAAATTGATCACCTCCAGTAACGTACGGTGTTTGTAATTTTATGATACCTCTGTGCTTTTAAATCCCTCTAAAAACCTCTTGAAATATGGGATTTTCTGATCAGACCTTTGCAAAGATCCACGAAATTAAGCACGCATTTCAATGCGGAATAGTCCCATAAATGCGCTAACAGACGCCCTACCGAACCAGCATAGAATATAGAACCCGCCCCCGCGCACGCCCCTATAAATGCTAATCATCTTCTATAACGCACCGCGATGTGGAAAATCGCACTGTATTGCAAACTTGATAATGTTATTCCCCCCTTTTCAAAGTCATTGAATCACTATGCTTTTATAATCACAATAGGTTCAAATGAAACTGAAGCGACAAAAACAGCTGGTAAAGCAGCATCTTCTCTCCATTTCATTGTTAACTGTTATAAGAAATCTCCCCCGCTTTAATAAAAAAGCCCTCTCTCATTGAGAAAGAAATTTTAAAAACATTGAAAATCATGAAGCACGATGACAGACAGCAAACCATCTCTAAAAAGGCTGTTTTTTACTTTTACAGCGTACTCTTAGATTTCTCTAATATCTTCCTGCCTTTAAATTTTCCTTATAAAATTTACGGACAAAAGAAGCTTTTCAGAACTCTTTTACACATAACTTCATTGCTTCAAGCTCCCTTACAGACACGATAAACGCATATATTTCCATCTACCAAGTATGCGAGCTTCACAGCGGATATAATGAAAACAGTCTTTTTATAGAAAACAGTAAACTTTAACGGAATAAACGAGATTTTAAACTAGCCTTCCGCATTACTCATTACTCTATACCGGTTATGCAAATAAAGAGCGCCATCTACTTTTTCTGACAAGCAAAGAACACACACAACATTTAGTAACATGCCATTATTAAAATTCTTGTCACAAAACCTTCCGTTCAGGGATTATGCGCATTGCCTGCTTCCTTCTCTCTAATAAACAATCTGCCAATAAAGAATGCTATTGCAGTTACGATAATACAAAATTATACTTCTGTTCTCATTCTATATTTTTCGAATTATCACACATTATTCCCCCCTTCACTGTTATAACAATGAAAGGAGAAAAATAAAACACAATATGGCATTTATCTTTCACAAATCTTATATAAGCCACAAAATTGTTGCGCGACCTTCTATAAAAGGTCAGGCAATAAAATCATACTCTAAAAACCACTCAACATACCACTTTTTGATATTATAAAGCCATAAAATGCAATTATCATCTCCGCAAAAAATATCTCAGAAAAACAAAATCCCTCCTGCAACAATTAGGATACTCTCTCAAATATTACCAAAGTACTATTGGCCAAAGAATTTGGATGCCTTATTTTTTTATACACCATCTGCTCCTCATGAGTATCGAAGTGATGATGATGAAGTCAAGATTAAGAAACGACTAGATACAATCAATGTAGAATGCAATAAACCGCTTGAAGTCCTTGGTCCCCTGCTTGGTGATTTTTTGGACAGCGAGTTTCATAAGTTAGTCGGATTCATATTTCAAGACATACCAGAAGATCAAATGCTACAACAGCTTAAAGAAGATCAACGTAAAGTTTTAGAAACGTTAAAGAAAGATGGATTAGAATATCAGCGTGGAGGATATATTATCAAGAATGAGCTAACCTTCACACAAGAATTGCAAAAAGCTGGTCTCCTCTCTACAGAAGAGCTACAAAAACGTATTACAGAGAAAGGACTTTCAGCAGTAGAAATCGAAATAAAAAGAGCATTAGAAAATATAGAAAAAGATCCAAAGGAGGCGGTTCTATTTGCAGCAAATCTATTGGAAGCCTCTTGCAAAGCTTATCTCGACCACCATTCTATCCCATATGCAGAAAACGCCCGTAATACGCTGCCCGTTTTATGGAAACAAGTCGTTAAGAAAGCTAAGATCCATCCCGAAGATATGAAGAAAGAAAACTTAAAAAATCAAGATCTAGATGAAAATGACTTAAAAATGATCGCATCCGGTCTGTATCAAATTGTAGATGGTACTATGAGTTTAAGAAACAAGAAAAGTGCAGCGCACGGCCGCTCAGAAAAGGATTTTAAACTAATTAATCTCAAACCTCACCATGCGCATTTAACTTTTAATGCCGCCCATTCTCTCTCAATTTATATTTTAGAGCTCATGGATCAGCCATAATAAAAAACTTTAGAAAAAACATATCACGACTACCAGCATTTTCTCATGCCATTTTTAATGCCTAAAAAGCATTAAAGGGGGCTTCTGCTACCCTACAAAACCAAATATTTCTATAGCATGACAACATGAGTAGTCACAGCACCCTATGGTTCTCCTCTTCCCCACGTTTCTAGGCTCTGCTTCTAAAGTCAGTGGCAATTTCTGTAAATGCAAAAGCCGCCCTTAAGGATGACGAATGAGGATGGTGCAAAAGTATTGCCTTGATTATTTTTTTTAAGAACAAACTAGCTGGTGTACTATTTTTGGAAAGCTCTCGTGCAGAAATATTATGATGGAGAAGCTAGTCATTATGATAAAAACACAAGTCTTAACTCCCTAAAGAGAGAGAATCTGAGTTTAGATTTAATTTCTACACAGCCTTTATGCGCGTAAATTAGATACCTATACGTTCTTCCCCTACCCTACTTAATCTTATAATAAGGCAGCTCCGTA
>NZ_JBHIPX010000034.1:0-6236 GCF_042196245.1 Bartonella sp. AP19HLJMH | reverse complement strand
CAGCCTTGATTTAAAACTGATAGCGTATGCCACCTGAAAAGCTTGCACCACTTATACCAGTTTTCTGAAGCTTTTGTCGATAGCTTACATCACCGTAAAGAGAGAAATTGTGAGACAGTTGTGCATTGATGCCAACGCCGCCCTCAATTGCTGTTCCCATGGGATCAAGGTCAAAATCTCTGCCAATCTGGATGGTACCATCATCACCAAAGGTTTTGATCAAGTTTGCTTTTCCATAGAAGGAAATGGCAGGACCATTTTCAGTGGTCATAATGGTTTTGGTTAAACGTCCACCAACACGGATCAACCATTGAGAAGGATTGTTCATATCAATTTTTAAATTATCAGCATCTTCAATGGTATCAAACATCAAATGTTGATAAGCAAGTTGTATTTGGGGCTCGAAGGTTAAACCTTCCATTCCGGTAGAAAATTGTTTGCCAATGGTGGTGGAAATACTCAACATTTTTACATTGTTCAATTTCGCGGTTTTACTAATGATAGCATTGGTGATATCGCCCTTTATTATCCCATAGGATAAAAGCGTATCGATATAGAAACCACTGTCATGTTGTACACTACCATAGGCAGTGAGAGACCATTTATCTAGGGTGCTTTTACTTGCATCCTGCATCTCTTTTGGAGTGAAAGACAGCCGCCCATAGGTGCCTAAAAGACCAAGATGTGTAGTAGTGCTGTGCCCTTCTAACGTAGTCAATGCAACCCCACCTTGTATAGCGGCGTAGCGAATATCAGCACCATAACCATATTTAAGGGGACTGCGTTTCGAGGATAAGGTTCCTGTACCCCCATAGGTAGAGAGGAAGAAACTGTTTTTTAGATTTTTCTGCTCTCCCAAGACTGTTGTTCTCATATTGGCTAAAAGTGCATTTTGCTTGGCCATATCGGCCAATCCAGTATAAAAGAGGGCATTTGGCATAACCAAATAGCTTGCCATTTGTGGTACAACTGCTCTTACTTTTGAATCGGGGTCAAAAAATTCAGGCTGCAAACGGAAATCCCAGAAATCTTTATCCTTTTCATCGAATAAGTTTTGGTTAGCATTGGCTTTGCCATAGCTTGAGACTGGTCCATAGGCAGTCAGCGTATATTTATAAGGAGTTCCTCCTATGGTGGTATAGCCATTTTTCAATTTAAAGGAGTCTTCTTTTGCTTCTCCAGAAACTTGAATAAGTGAAAGTCCACCTATATTTGAAGGAGGAGAAGCATTTTCTACACTCTCTTTATCCCCTGAAACACTTTTGACATAAACTGTTGTGGTGCCTGCTACATCACCGTGAATGAGAAGCCTATCGGTTTTTTGTGCATCTATTGCAACACCATCACTCCATATAGCGTTGAAATGAATTTCTGCCTCACCAAAGGCATTATAGACTGCTAGAGTGGTTGGTATTCCAGATCCTACATGCAATGTATGATAATGATCTTCTACCGGTCCATTAAAAACAATAGAACTATCATTAAGATTGAGCACAGAAATATCAGAACGTGACCTTTGAGCAATAGCAAGCAGTTTTCCGTCATCATCGGTTTCTTTTGTACTGGTTTTCAATATCCATGTTGTCTTGTTTGTCAAATCAAAGCGTACGGTTCTGTTTTCTGCAATTTTTGCTCTTCCCTTTAATACCGAGTGATTAGCATTTAATGTAAAAGCAAAATTATTTTCTTTAGTTGAAGCTTTTGCTGCTAATAAAATATCGGCACTGATTTCTGAATTTTTGAGATTGGCTATACCGATTGATTGGTCTGCGTTAATTCCAATACTATTTTCAGTGCGAATCTTTGTATTTGTCAAGTTGATTTCTAAGGCGTTATCGTCCTCGGATTTATCAAATATTATGCCACTGTTTTCTGCTGTTGCAGAAACATTTGTTACATCAATATATCCGCTATTTTTTACAACAAATGCTGATCCTTTTGCTGCTACGGTCCCTCCATTCATTTTAATTGTGCCACCGTTTTCTGCATAAAGTCCGATGAAAGTATTGCTAATCGCTGTATTTCCATGCAATTCAATTAAGCTGTAAGGATTGCTGGCAGCTGCACCGTATCCGTTGCCATCCATTGTTGTTAGAGCAACGTCTGTGACCTTAATATGTCCACCATTCATTGCGAACAATGCCATGGTTGTCGCAGTTACTGTTCCCCCAGTCATTATGATTGTGCCACTATTTTCTGCATCAAGTCCGGTTACAGCATTATCAATAGTTGTCTTCCCATACAATTCAATCAAGCTATTAGGATCGGTGGTAGCTGCACCGTATCCGTTACCATACATCGTTGTTAGAGCAACATCTGTGACCTTAATATGCCCACCGTTTTTTGCAAACACTGCCATGTTTGCAGCGGTTACAGTTCCTCCCGTCATTGTGATTGCACCACTATTTTCTGCATTAAGCCCGATGAAAGCATTATTAATTGTTGTCTTTCCATGCAATTCGATCAAGCTATCAGGATCGGTGGTAGCTGCGCCATAGTTACCATTTATTGTTGTTAGAGCAACATCTGTGACTTTAATATGCCCACCGCTTTTTGCAAGCAATGCCATGTTTGCAGCGGTTACAGTTCCTCCCGTCATTGTGATTGCACCACTGTTTTCTGCATTGAGCCCGATGAAAGCATTATTAATCGTTGTCTTTCCATGCAATTCAATCAAGCTTTCAGGATCGGAGGTAGCTGCACCGTATCCGTTACCATACATTGTTGTTAGAGCAACATCTGTGAGCTTAATATGTCCCCCGCTTTTTGCAAGCAATGCCATGTTTGTTGCGGTTACAGTTCCATCTGCCATTGTGATAGTACCACTATTTTCTGTATAAAGTCCGATGAAAGCATTATTAATCGTTGTCTTTCCATGCAATTCAATCAAGCTTTCAGGATCGGAGGTAGCTGCTCCGTATCCGTTGCCATACATCGTTGTTAGAGCAACATCTGTGAGCTTAATATGTCCTCCGCTTTTTGCAAGCAATGCCATGTTTGTTGCGGTTACAGTTCCACCCGCCATTGTGATAGTACCACTATTTTCTGTATTAAGCCCGATGAAAGCATTATCAATTATTGTCTTTCCATATAATTCAATCAAGCTGTCAGGATCAGTGGTAGCTGCACCGTATCCGTTGCCATCCATTGTTGTTAGAGCAACATCTGTGACCTTAATATGTCCACCGTTTGCTGCAAACAGTGCCATGTTTGTTGCGGTTACAGTTCCATCCGCCATTGTGATAGTACCACTATTTTCTGTATAAAGTCCGATGAAAGCATTATTAATTGTTGTCTTTCCATGCAATTCAATCAAGCTGTTAGGATCGCTGGTAGCTGCACCGTATCCGTTGCCATCCATTGTTGTTAGAGCAACATCTGTGACCTTAATATGTCCACCGCTTTTTGTAAGTACTGCCGCGCTTTTCCCAGTTACAGTTCCATCCGCCATTGTGATAGTACCACTATTTTCTGTATAAAGTCCGATGAGAGCATTATTAATTGTTGTCTTCCCATCCAATTCAATTAAGCTTTCAGGATCGGTGGAAGCTGCACCGTATCCGTTTCCGTCCATCGTTGTTAGAGCAACATCTGTGATCTTAATATATCCACCGTTCATGGTAAACAATGCTGCGCTTTTTGCAGTTACAGCTCCTCCCGTCATTATGATGACACCACTGTTTTCCGCATCAAGTCCATTTATAGCATTAGTAATCGTTGTCTCTCCATCCAATTCAATAAAGCTGTAAGGATCGGTGGAAGCTGCCCCGTATCCGTTTCCGTCCATCGTTGTTAGAGCAACATCTGTGACCTTAATATATCCACCTTTTTGTGCAAATAATGCTCTATTTCCCGCAGTCACTGTCCCTCCCATCATTATGATTGTAGAGAATAAACCGTCTGCATAGAGTCCATCACCATCAGATGATGTAACTTGAACGCTGCCTTCTTTACTATTGGCTAAAGTAATGAAGCTGCCGTTCATTACGTATAGCCCTGTGTGTTCTCCATCAAATGCTCCTCCTAATATCGTTACTTGTGAACCATCTTCTGCCGATATGCTGGTGTCTGCTTGCGTAATGGTTACATTTTCTAAAGTGAGATGACTTCCGGCAAAGGCCGTTATTCCTGTGTATAAAAACTCTTCTTTTTCATTTTCTAATTCACTTTCCCATCCAGGGTCTAATTCATTGTCCGATGTTTTCACACTTTCTAGCTTGTCTTGATCACTTATGCTGGTATTTGCATAAGTAATGGTTACATTTTCTAATTTGTTTTTATCGCTTTTACTCTCATTGAAGAACGCACCAGTTTCAAAAGCCGTAATGGTTCCTCCAGTCATTGTGATTGTGCTACCGTTTGTTGCATAAAGCCCAATTACAGCGTCATTAATTACCGTATTTCCGTGTAGTTCAATTGTGCTTTCAACATCATTAGCTATTGCACCGATTCCGGTGCCATCTTTTTTTAAAGTAACATCTGTGACGTCAATATGTCCGCCATTTTCTGCAAGTAATGCTGTATTTTCTCCAGTGACTGATCCTCCTATCATTGTGATTGTGGATTGTGCACCATTTGCATAGAGTCCGTCACCATGAGATGATGTAACTTGAACACTGCCTTTTTTATTATCGGCTAATTCACTATAGGTTAAAGTAATAGCGCTGCCTTCCGTAGCAGATATTCCTTTGAGTTCTCCATCAAATTCTCCTCCTAAAATCGTTACTTCAGAATGATCATTTGCAAATATACTGGTGTTTGCTTGCGTAACTGTTACGTTTTCTAAAGTAACTTTGCTTTTGTTGTCGGCATTTATTCCCTTGTCCATGAAGTGGCCATCTTTACCGCTTGATATTGTTACACCTTCCAGCTTATTTTTATCATTCATACTGTTTTCGAAGAAAGCGCCAATTTCAGAAACCGTAATAATGCCTCCAGTCATTTTGATTGTAGCACCATCTTTTGCATTAAGACCAAGACGAATGTCAAAATCAGTTCCTTTAATGGCTGTGTCTTGCAGTAATGTAATCGCACTGCCAAGACCGTCAGCTGTTACAGCATAAATATCCGTGTCTTTATTCCCAACCACAGTTAAATGTGTGCCGGTGATTTTCCCGTTGTCTTTCGCATTAATAATCTCATACGTTGTGTTAGATACTTCTTTTTTCTCGCCGGAAACTTCAAGAGTTTCAGCATATACATTGATATGGGTGTTGAATAGCATGACAGCTATGACAGCTGTGCAGCATAAAAGGGATTTTTTACACATCAAGATTTTCCTAACTTATAAGAGCCACACACTCTTCCCCCGCTTATAAGAAGGATATCAAATGGATGGATATTTTAGAGATGGAACGTGAATAGGATATTTTTATTTTTGTGTAAAGTATAAATTAACTTATACATTTAATATATAATGTATTATATTTAAATTCATTTAGTATTAAATGAATACATTATGTTAATATTATATAAGTATTATAAGTTTTTCTATTCAAGATATGTGTTATGTTTGCATAAAACTTGTTGCTTATGCTTAAAGAAAAGGAGTAGGCAAGAAAATTTCAAAAAACTGTATGCTTGAGCCTGATAGGGATCTCTTCCAACATCATGAAACCAAAGATGATACCATAGCTTTCATGTTTTTCTTTAACACGGTTACGATAAAATAGCGCTCATTGATTTTTCAATCGACTTTTAGTTTTTTTAAGGGATATTTTTACTAGTTAAAAGCGCGATATTTTATTGTCTTGAGTTTTTTAACTAATTTTCTTAAAGAAAAATGTTGGCGGTGTGTACTGGTAGAAAAGAATAGGGGAGAGATAAAAAGGCAGCATATCGTGCTGCCTTTTTATTAAATTGAATAGAATGAATAGGCTTGCTTTTACAGCTTTGTGTTAAAACTGATAGCGTATGCCGCCTGAGAAATTTGCTCCAGATATACCCGTTTTCTGAAGCTTTTGTTGATAGCTTACATCACCATGAAGGGAGAAGTTGTGAGACAGTTGCGCATTGATGCCAACGCCGCCTTCAATTGCAGGTCCCATAGGATCAAGGTCAAAATCTCTGCCAATCTGGATGGTACCATTATCACCAAAGGTTTTGATCAAGTTTACTTTTCCATAGAAAGACATTGGACGGTTGTTTTCAGTGGAAATAGTTTTTGTCAAACGTCCACCAACACGGATCAACCATTGAGAAGGATTTTTCATATCAACGGTAAAATTATCAGCATC
>NZ_JBHIPX010000033.1:0-6315 GCF_042196245.1 Bartonella sp. AP19HLJMH | reverse complement strand
AAGCTATCCTCTGCATTATTGATCAGGACATCGTTGCTGGCTTTCAGCCCTACCTTGCCATCAGCCGCAATGGAACTGCCTGTGATGCTAAGATCATGCGGTTTGCCATCCTGCCCTGCAATGACAGTGGTGTCACCTCCCGATTTTATCGAAGAGCCAACCGCATGAGAGGCTTGCATATCCACTTTCGTGTTTTTGGCGCGAAGATGATACTCCATCTCATCGTTTCTCACCCCTATTGTTATCTCCCCTTGGGCGCCAAGAGCAACATTACCCTTGGCATCTATATCGGAAGCAGCAATATGGATATCGCCACCCGAGATAACAGTGGTCTCTTTTCCAGAACTTAGATGAGAGCCATTGTGTAAGGCAACATGAGATGTTTCACTCCCACTCTGATTGTCCATGCTGTTGCGTGTGGCATCAATAGAAACATTCCTCTCAGCTTGTAAGAGAAGTTTATCCTTTGTTTGAACATCAGAGCCTAAAATATTCAAATCTTGTCCAGAGGCAAGTGTCGTCGAGCCTCCAGAGTTGACTTCTGATTTATGATGCATGGTGGCATCACCGTGTTCATCATGGTAATGGGTTTCTGCTGAACCGATCGTCAAGTTGCCTTGTTCTGTAGCCATGGCAAGATCACCTCCGGTGGTGATCCCCACCCCGGAGGCGGTGATATTTTGTTTGGCAATTACGCTCGCATTGCCCCCAGCAGAAAGCGCCTCGGTGTTTAATACGGTCTCCACGCCGTCAACCGTTGTGCGCCCTGCATCTAAACGAATATTCTTCTCCGCAAGGAGAACAGCATCGTTACCCGCAGCAAAATGCCCTCCTTGACTAAAGATATCCCCGCCATGCACATGCAACTGGTGGTTTGCCGCAATCCGCCCTGAATTGGTTATCGTGGAATTGCTCGTATTCTGGCTGGTGATATTCACATCATCGCCCATGATCAAAGCTCCAGCAGAAACAAAGGAGGCTCTGTCTTTTTCGGGGATGTAAAGCACCGGTGCATAAACATCCATGCCCTTGACCTGTTGGCGCACATAAATCACCATCGGGGCTTCTAGGGATGCCAATTGTTCTTCACTCAAAGCCTCACCAAAAGGGAGATTGTGTGCTTTTGCATAGTCTGCCCCGACATCCAGCAAGGTTTTGACTTGTTCAATGGCATCACTTCCAGGAATAAAGGAACCTTTGCCCAACCCTTGACCAACAAGATCACGCATTTGTTTCTCAATCAGCTGCTTTTCGAAATAAGCATCGCCTAAGAAAAAAATCTCTCTGTCAGGATTGTAACCAATTCTGTTCAAATAATAGGCTGAGCCATAAAACTTGCCGACATCAAGAAATTCTGCCCGCGTTTCATAAATGAAATTTTGGTTGGGCAGCGTGCCCCCAACCCCACCCGATTGGGGTTTTGGTAAAGGAAGCCCCTCAGAAAGTTCCCCTGTATTATTGAGATCCACTTTTGGTGTAAAGAGAGCATCAACCCCGGTTAAACCACTTAAGGACTCCAGTGGATTGCCTTCAACTGCTTGTGCTTTAAAATGCGCATCCCCTGTAATCGAACCTTCCGCTGCCGTGTTATTGAGTTGATCGACCACCAAATTCAACGTGCCACCCGCTTGGACAAGACCAGGAACACTCTCCAAAGCTTCTGAACCAATCTGGCGATCCTTGCCATTGGCTATATCTAAAGAAACATCGCGGCTTCCATCAGCTTTATAGCCATAACAACTGTCTGTATAAGCCTGACAACCAAGATAAATGTTTTTATAAGCTGTTACCCCCAAATTGGTGAGCACATTGGCGTGGATATCGGCATTTCCCCCTGCTCTCATAGAGCTATAATGGTTGTCAATGGTATCAGCGTTAATGATGAGGTTGCCACTAGATTGTATTACCCCCGAAACAGTTGGTTTATGAGAAAACCCTTGCGTGACAGTCTTTTCTGTCATGTGTGACCAATTTTCGTTTATTGACCCTAACCATCCTCCCTTCTGCCGAGAACCATTCCAAGAATACTGTTCTATGCCTTTTCTGTTATCATTATATTCCCAAGTAAAAGCCTTATAGACTGTTCCATCGCTTGAAATTGCGGTGCCATAGATTTCTTCTTTGCTCGCCCAAACCTGCTGTTCAAATATAAAATTCTTCTTCTTTTTACCAGCCGGCCACTTAGAAAGCTTTCCTTTACCCCAGCTATTCGATCTCGTATCATGATATAAATCCCTACCATCGAGAAAATTATATTTGTCTGGTTTTTCGAAAGAAATATCGCTATATTCCGTTTTTTCCGTGATGACAGGCGTGCTATCAGCTTTGTTTTTCAGGGTGTTGGTTTGGATATTTAAGTTTCCACCAGCTTGAATCAAGCCTGCTTTATTGACAAGGGAAAGGCTTTTTCCGCTGCCAGCCGCATTGGTAAAAAACAAATCACCCTCTGCCATTATGGTGCCAAAATCATTCAACAAAGCTCCATCAACTTGTAAAGCACCATTGCCCTTCACATAGATTAAACCCGTTTTGTTGTTGGTCACATTGCCCGTCACGCTAAAGGCTAAATCCTGCCCCGATGCCAATTGACCGCTATTTCTAAGCTCCCCCGTCTTGATCACGAAATCTCGTGCCGCTAAAACAGACGTTGTCTCATCAACCATAACGCTTGGAGCAACAAAGAGAATATCTCCAGTTCCACCCTGATCTGTCACGGCTTGTAGCCGCGCATGGTGAATATCAAGGGCATTGGTGCTTTGAAAGTCTAAACCGCCATAAGTCAATTCGCTCTCTGAGACATCAATATGATCTGCAATTAAATACAGCGTTTGCGGCGTGTAAATATGAGAACGATTATTGCTTAAATCGAGAGTTGTTGCCGTCAACCTCACATCCCCCTCAGCAGACAGCACATTCTCAACACTGATCTCTCCTGATACCGATGTCAATGTTGCGCTGCCATAGCCTATGACCTGATCATAATAGATGTCGTTGCCTGCAAAAATTTCAATATTGCCACCACTGGCAATCTGCCCAACCTTCACCCCTTCTTTTGCTGTAATCAAAAGAAAGCCCTTTTCATCTAAAACAAGATCCCCTGAACCGCCCGTAGAAACGACACCTGTCATCAGTGTGCCTGCATCAAGGCTGCCAACCTTTAAAACAGCTTCTTCACCCGTCATCAGCGAAGAAAAGTCAACCGCCCCACCCTCAATATTTGCCTTGCCATAGGCTAAAAGTTGCCCAAAATGAACGGGAGCATTTGTTGCTGGTTGTGCTTGAATGGCAACATTTTGATGCGACAGAATTGTTTGAGAAACAGATAGCCCGTTATGAGAAACCAGGGTGATATCTCCTGCTCCATAAACACTTTCAGCAACAATCGCACCTTGACTGCTCTGGAGATCAACATCCCCTTGAGTGCCAAGAACAACAACACCAGCAGCACCCGTTGCCGCCATATCAACCCCACCGGCTAAAAAATGAGCTTGTATATCACCACCGGCATGCGCCTTGAGATTCCCTTGCGCTAAAACAATCCCCTCAAGCTTCAAGTTTCCGCCCGATTCAAGAGCCATATCAGCGCCTGCCCCTAGCCCTGAAACTTGAAGTGTCTGGCGCGAAGACAGCTCCATATTGCCCCCAGAGGTTGCCTTACCGGCAATCGATAAAAGCCCATCCTGCGCCTCTATCTTCAAATGACCCTCAGCGCCAACCATTTCTAACGTCACATCCTTATGGGCGGCAATATCAATATGCTTTTTCGAGGTGATGTGCTTTGCCAATACGCTCTGGCTTTTCGATTTGAGGACAACACCCCCATGACCAAAAACATTCTTCAACGAGATTTTCCCGTCAGCAGAAAGATGCAACTGCCCCGCATTGGCGGCCATATCATGGCGCATGCGAACCCCAACACCTTTTTCTGTTGCCACAAGTTTAATCTGATCCGCCTGTAGAGCCCCCAAAGCAGAACCATCTATCGCATATTCCGGTTTACCGGTAATATCGGTCAGTTCTTTCATTTCCCGTGAAGCATAATCAAAGTGACCCGTCCCTGCTGTCACACCAATTTCTCTGCCCGCAACAGCTCCTTCAAAATGCACTGTGCGTGAGACAATATCGACAATATCAACCGCCCCTTGACCAGAGAAAAAATTGGCTCCCTTAGCGCCAAAGGTAATATCCCCACCTCGCACCTCAAAGCCTTTCAAAAAACCGCTCGCATCAATTTCGGGAACACCTGTGGTTAAAGTCGCATGGGGCGTATTGATAAAGCCACAACCATCACAGCTTATCCCATTGGGATTGGCTATAATCACATCGGCGGGGCTCCCAAAAACCTCTCCTGGACCATGAAGCGCACTGCGCTTGCTGCTGGTCACTTCATTTAAAATCACTTTCGCCGAACCCGTGAGGCGCAAATGCGGATTGCCCGGCATAATGCCCCCCAACTGCGATTGCCCTACTTCTTGCGCATGATTGTTCCAAATCACACCCGGATTTCCAATATTAAAATCGTTATATTTATTGTGTGATAAGCCCTTGCCATTGGGGGTAACAATATCAATCGAGGGAACCCCATTGGGCGCTGCCACTATATCTGGACGATGGGCGGCATTCGCGTTAGGATCCACAGTAATTTGCGCCTGTAACGCTGAAGGGGCTAACAAACAAGAAAAACCAAGTCCCCCAAATAAAACCTTTTTGAGCATCGTACTGGAGACCAAAACACCTAATAAAGCTGCTCTTTCTGCTCTCTTCTCATATCTCATACGTTAACTCCCCAATAAAAAATGCTTAAAGTTCCATTGTTAATGTCATAAAAAATGTTCCTGATTTTTTGTGCTTAACTGTGCTCCAAAAAATACTGGAATAACTGGCATCAAGAGAGACCATGCCTCCCGCAAGCTTGACACCGGCTGTCCAACCGGCAAGCTGGTCACTCTTAATCCCATACAAAACTTGCGAAAACACACGCCCATAATCCAAACCAACATAAGGGCGAAGTTCTCCAAAAACCTTTTTGAAGGTCGCGTGATTGCTCCACGGAATGGTGCGCAACAACAAATCATTCCGGCTAAAAAAACCGTTATTGCCAAAAAGCAAACTCTCACGCGTGCCACGAACATTGGAAGCGCCCCCCAACGAAATCTGCTCAGCACCCAATAAATTATGCGGTGAATATTGACCACTCAAAAGATTGCTCAGTATAAAGTCCAAGCCCCCTACCTTAAAAGGCGTCATGACACTAAGCGTACCGGTAAATTTGGCAAATTGTGGCTCCGCATCCCCTGCCCCTGGCGCATGTTTCTTTACTGAATGAAACAAGGGAAGACCTTGCAAATAACTCACATCAAAGGTCCAAGTCCCCCCCAACATCTGGCGCGAATGCGAAATCCCAAAATTGGCGACGCTATATTGACGGCTGCCCACTTCAATCTTATTGCCAAGAAGGTAATTGTTGGTTCTTTTATAAGAAAGACCCAAATTCAAGGTTGTAAGGGAAACACTATCACGGTAAAGAACCCTGCTTGTACTGGCGTGCAACTCACTGGAATCCCCCGTCGTCTCAATATCGGTAAAATTGCCAGGGATTATGCTTTGGTAATTATAAACAGTGCCATTCAATCCAAAGGTCCAATAACCATATGGAATACTCACACTCGCTGAAATGTTATTGCTATGTCCTTCTTGCTTGCTCCCACCCCAATAATCGGGCTCACTGCGTTGATAGTTAAAATCCCACGCATCATTCATCCCTAAAATATTTTCTACCCTCAAGCCCGCACTATAACGCGCATAACCTGTAGAGGCTTGTCCCATATTGTCATGAGAAACAGTAACCTTGAAAGTTTTATCGGGATGATTGTTAATATTGACAATGGTGCTCCCTTCTTCACGCCCTGGAAGAAGTTCGCTTTGAGCGTGTGCTGAACTCAAACGATTGATCTGATCAAGCCCCTGTTCAATATCGCGCATGTTCAAAACATGACCTTGAAGCCCAGGAAAAGCACTCCACACAACATTATTATAACGAGACGCCGGTGAACCATTATAGTAAATCTCTGAGAGCTTGCCCTCAACGACAACAAATTTGAGCGTCTTGCTGTTTTTGATATCTTGATCAGGAATGTAAAAACGTGCCGTTACATAGCCTTGATCCAAATAAACTTTGGTTAACTTCTTGATTAAGAGCTGAATATCAAAAAGACCGATACATCTTCCAACATAAGGCTCTGTTACGGCTGATATAGAGCGCTTTTTGACATGGTGCACTCCCTCAACAACAACAGCATGAATTGGAAAACATTG
>NZ_JBHIPX010000032.1:0-6402 GCF_042196245.1 Bartonella sp. AP19HLJMH | reverse complement strand
TTTCATGCTTTAAAACATCTACCTGTCTACCTTTAAAGCAAATACATAAAAAGCTGCACGCATAGTGCAGCTTTTTTTGCAAAATTTTCTGATTGTCTTTTTGTATCATTGTCTCTCATATCAGACAACTTCACCAGCCCATCATCCTTAATACTCCCCTTTAAAAAAACATAAGGAGTTGCTCATCGCTGCCAATAGGCATTGTTCTTGTTTTGGAAAAGAGCTCTGAAAACTTCCTTTTCAACTGATCATCAAGAAAAACTATACAAAGCATGGGATATACCATAAACACGTAGAAGAAAATTGTACCTTATAACCTCTTGGGGAGGAGCATTGTGACAAAGAAAAAATCCATGATTTTTACCCAAATGGGACTTTTCCTTGTTTTGGGCTTTAGCAGCTTTGCCGATGAAACAGCACAAGTTACATTTGCTCTCCACTTAGCAGAAAGCACAGCATCTATTTCAATGCTGCTGTTTGCAGGGCTTGTCGGGGCAATTTGTGCCGGACCAATTGCACCACGCCTCTTGCATCACTTCCAACCAGCGCGAACAGTACCCATTGTTTTATTGTTTGAAGCACTCTTTATAGCCACAGCTGCAATCGCCAACCAATTTTGGGTTTATATTGCCCTTTCTTTCGCACTAGGTTGTGCTGGTTCACTCTTTTGGTCTGCTATCCTCGTTTCCGTCCCAGAATTTGCAACCAATGATCAGCAATTAGACCGTATCAACCGCATTATCCAAACAGTTCGTAATCTTGGCTATATTGCAGGACCACTGTTAGGGGGCGTGTTGTATGGAATATCAAACGGGCAAAAAGGATTGTTTGTGTTGTCAATCATGGTTCTTTTTGCTACCTTTATCACTCTCTTCTGTTTTAAAAGTTTTAAAATTCATACACAAACGACAAACACAACGCAAAAAAGCAAAAAAGGGCTAGATTTAACGGGTCTCTTGCGTAAAAAAAATGTTGTCTATGCTCTTTCTCCCCTCATCATTACCATCATCCTCACCTCTGCTCTCAACGTCTTATCGATTGTCCGCATCCGCACTGAGCTGTACTTCAGTGCAGAAACCTATGGGGTAATCACAAGCATGTTAAGTCTTGGCCTCGTGGTTGGTCCACTCTGTTTCTCCAGCCTTTTTCATCGCTTTGGCAATGCCGCTGGTGCATCACTTGCCGCTACAATAATTGGTTTTGCAATTTTCTGCTTTTCCTTAACACATATTGTATGGTTAATGATGCTGTCATTTTTCATCCTTGGGGGTGCTAACGGCGTGCAAAATGCTCTGATGGCAAGTTTTATGATGAAAGCCATTCAGAAAGAACACCGAAACAACCAAATGCCTGCCTATATCTTTATCATACAAACAGCGGTGTGCCTTGGCTTTCTAGGAGCCGGTTTTGTAAAAGTGCATCACACCCAAAGCACACTGTTTATCATTGGCATCGCCACAATGATCACAGGCATCTTAGGTTTTATTGTGAACAGTGCCGTACAAAAAAAACAGAGAGAATTTGATAATGGTTAGTGGACGAGGCGTTTTTCTCAAGCAAACCATACACCCCAAAAGGACATGACAATCACCACCCAATCAAATTTCAATAAAATCCCTATCAAATCGTTGTATCCCATGCAACCCCATACCAACCCAATAGGACTTTGATAAACCACTCTTTAATGTAGAGCAACTAACAACCCTCCCCAAAACTTGATATTTTAAAGTAAAAAAAACGATAACATCATGCAACAAGACCCTATAGGCTTAAACTTTTACAATGGAACAGGCGGTTATGTATGGCAACTTGCAAACACCATGCAACATGACTTGAATGAAAACATCCACACGCTTGAATTGCAAAAACCAACGCCGCCCATAGCCATCAATTCTTTCGCTGTCTACCCAAGTGAACTCAATCCTTTATCACGCGTTCAATGGGCAAAAGATGTACAAATAATAAAAAACAAACCAGCACTCATTGGCAAACGGCAAATACAACCCATCACCATTGTTTCTACAAAAGGAGCGGCATTTGGCGGATTCGATTTTCCCACATTTGAAGCACTTCGTGAAGGCTGCCTTGTCCAATCACTGAGGGAAATACAATTCAATGGTACTCTTCTTGCCTCTGGAAGTCTTTTGATATCACTTTTACAACACGGTCTCATCGAAACAGATCAAAAAGCATTTTCAGAAAATGATGCAACCGCTCTTTTACGAGAGCCAACATGTATTATCATAGATTCTTCTCTTGGCAGTCTTGCCATTAATCAACTCAATGGGCGTACAATCCGGCTTCATGAAAAAACAAAACATCTCTTGAAGCAAGCCACCACACCAATACGTATTCAATATCCGCTAGAGGATTCAATAAAGTTTTTTATAAAAGCAGGAATGCTACGATTGGTAAAATTATAAGGATAAAAAGATGCAGCTGATAAGACCTGGCATGGGAACAGAAAATAGTGCACAGCTCATTTATGCGCTTATTCAAATGGCAAGACCGCGCACAGTCATTGAAATCGGTGCTGGTGATAGTACGCGCTTGATTGCTAAAGCACTGCAAAAAGCAAAACAAGCATGGCAACAAGATAAAAAACTTTTAGAATCTTCCACCTGGGAAGAGCGTACAGCTTTGCTTGATCCTTCAGGAATCCTTGAGAATTACGAACCTCGGCTTATCACCATTGATGATTTTACAGTCGAAGGTCAATCAGCAGAAGAAGCATGGCAAAAACTGCTTCAAGACGGTATTGAAAAAAACATGGTAACATTTATCCATGAGAATTTTTTCTCTCTTGATGAAAGCACCCTCAAATCTTGGGGACCAATAGATTTTGCTTGGCTTGATGCTGGAACGCCCGCAGATGACGTGCGATTTGTTATAACCCTTTGGGAACACATCACCGCGGGTGGTTATCTTTGTCTACATGAACCAACCATAACAACAACAATTGCTCTCAATGGCGAACAGCGGGTTCGACGCGTCAGAACTCCTTTGTGGGAAGAAATTCTCTACCGGCTTGATGGCTCCTATGAAGCTTTAACACTCCCCGAAAACCACAAATATCGCCAAAGTGGTCTGGGGATTATTCGTAAACGCACCTTTGCCGAACAAATTGTACGCGCACAATCGCTACAAGCAGAACTCATAGAAATCAATGAAATTCCCATTCGCAATGATCTTTTGCCCATGGGGAAAGAAACCCTTCACAAACGCAATACCCGCAATTCACTGATCTCTGCCATGACCTCCCCGACACTGCGCGCTGTTTATGCCGCCATTATCCTTGGTGCAAAAAATCTTACTGATATCCTCAAACATGTCGATTCAGATGCCAAAAACATTCACAAATCCATCAATCGCCTTTTGAATCTCGGACTTATTCACAACACAACAGAAGGATTTCAAGCCGAAGAGACAGTGTGGAAAATGCTAGAAAATAAACATGAGCGGAATAGGGAAAATTTAAGCGACCGCCATTTAGAAACAGAAGAGATGCTATCAAAAATTGGTGAAGCCTTTCAGAAGGAAAAAATCTATAGCGAAACGGAAGTTTCCAAGATATGCAACCTCTTTACGATAGACTTTGCCCGATTACGACGCACTCTTGTTGAGAGAGGTTTTTTACAACGCCATGGAGGAAAATATCAACGCATGCGCTAAAAGAGAATTGAAAAATGATTAGCGAACGCTATCGTTTTTCTTCTCTATTTCAAGAGAATGAATAACCTTCCACTAAAAAAATATAATTTCATTAAAAGGTTACAAAATCATTCATCCCATTCATATGTTGACAATCTATGGAGATGAGATTAGCGTGCCCTCTTCGCAAGAGATGCAATGGGGAGGAACAAGAGTGCGGGATGCCAATTGGTTATCAAAAAGGATTGGGTGGTTATCAAAAAGAATTAGAAATAGTCAAAACCATCAGGAGAAGATATAGGATCAAGGTCTCAATGATCTTACGATTGTTGCGCGAACATCCGGGCACAGTGTTGTTGCTCAATCCAAATCATGCTCGATATTTCTAAAAACATCGTAGAAAAAACAATATTCTTGCATTGGACTGGCTAGTGAATCAAGAAAGATACTATTTCAACGAAATGTGCACAGCAGAAATAGGGCTGGCAAAACTTCCTCAAAAGATACAACAAAATGTCTTTGATCATTTAACAACACTTCTATGGAAATTCCATGGGCAAAAATAAAATTCCTTTTTTCATCTATAGCACAGTTTTTCTTTCTGAATTTTCCTTTTTCTTTGTACTCCCTCTGCTTGGAAACTCTTCTCTCATAACTGCTGCCAATGTTGCTTTTTATCTCGCTGGATCGGTAATCCTTGAAAGCATTCTCATGGTAACCACAACAGGTTTATTAGAAAGATTTTCGCGTAAACTCTTAATGGCTAGCGCCTTTATTTTAAGGAGTAGCGCTTTTGTGTGCATTATCCTATCGCTCACACCTTCTGCATGGTTGATCTTTTTTACCTTAATGGCTTTTTCGAAAGCAATTTCAAAGCCATTTTTGAGAGAAATTTTATCAGAACATCTCAATGAAAATGCTCTTAAACGCGCATTAACTCTCTATTCTTTTTTTCAAAATGCTGCTGTCGTTATCGCCCCTCTTGTTGCAACGAGTGCCATAAAATACAACGCATCAACCTTCTTAATGGCTTTTTTTGCACTCATTGGTTTATATCTTTGTGTTCTATCCATTCAAATTGTTTATCATTACCCGCATAAAACATTATCTCTTGAAAAGAATAAAAAAACAAAAAAAGCTCTTCTTTCTTCTTTAAAAACAATAATACATAATCGTTCTATTGCTTATTTGCTGGTCACGGCTTTGTTTTGTGCATTCCTCATGGGAATTTTCATCACCACCACAACACTTCTCAGTAAATTTGACAGCAATCTCGCCCCTTATAGTGGAATTTTCTTTTCAATTGTTGGCATCAGTATTTGTATCTGGCAAGGAATAATTAATAAACATCTCAGCCTTTCCGATAAATCAACTTTTTATCTGCTCTGCTTTATGGGAAGTTTCTCCTCATTTTTCCTCATAGGTGGGGTCTTTACCGCTGTGACTGCGTTAATTGCCTACAGTGTCTATGAATCTGTCATGATTCCAGAAATATACTATCAAGCAGGGAAAACAACCTCATCCCTCTCTGCCAGTGTTCTTTTCAGTTATATTCTTGTTATTTCAAATATTGGCCAAGCCGCCGGCTCATGGACAAGTGGATGGATTATCAGCCATTTCAACAATCATATCGCTTTCACCTTTTGCATGATTGTTGGTGCCTCCGCCTTTGCTTCTTGCCTTTGCCTCATGCAAACGAAAAAATAAGCAGCTTCCATGTCACATATAGTTTTTACAACCGGTGGCACAACAAGAGCACTCAAAACACTTCGCCATAAATCACTCAATTATGATTTTGAACACACTCTGCGGCAAAAAAGCTCAAAACGGTCTCTAAAGATTGCTCTGTAAACGCCGTTGCAAATTGTCTCATAGCTTAAAGGATTATGGGGTAGACAAGCGTAAGGTAGCTACATTCTGCACGAATAATATTCTATTGATATCCATGTGCAATACAGCCAAATCATTTTTCTTATAATTCGCTCATTTCTGCCATGACCTCACCGACACTACGCGCTGTCTATACTGTTATTATACTTGGTGCTAAAATTCTTTCTGATATCCTCAAACTTGTCAATTCAGAGACCAAAAACATTCACAAATCTATTAATCGCCTTTTAAACCTTAGTCTTATTCAAAACACAACAAAGGGATTTCAAGCAATCGATAAATTATGGCAAGCGCTAGAAGATAAAAATGTACGAAATATGGAAATTTTTAGCGATCGCCATTTAGAAACAGAAGATATACTTACAAAAATTGCAGAAGCATTTAAAATAGGAAAAACTATCGCGAAACGGAAACATCAAAAATATGTAGCCTTTTTACTTTAGATTTTGCGAGATTAAGACGAATCTTGGTGGAAAATGGATTTTTAAGACGATATGCAAGCAAATATCAGCGCATACGTTGAAAGAAAAAATTCAAGCATTTGAGTTTTTCTTATGCAGCGTTTTGTTTTTTTGTTTTCTGTAAAGAAAGTTTAGGCCAGCTATACGCCCCCCTTAGTATTTAGTGGTATAGATAGTTTGGAGTTCAAGGAATTGTTTGCAGTTTTTTGTTACAAAAAGTTAGCAGATTGTTTTGAGGATGACGATATACAGGCTACACATAGGACAAAGGGAGAGATGACATAAGAACCAAGAGAATCTGAGTTTAGATTTAATTTCTACAAAGCCTTTATGCGCGTAAATTAGATACCTATACGTTCTTCCCCTACCCTACTTAATCTTATAATAAGGCAGCTCCGTA
>NZ_JBHIPX010000031.1:0-7220 GCF_042196245.1 Bartonella sp. AP19HLJMH | reverse complement strand
CATAAAAAAACCTTGTCGCGTAAGGACGGACAAGGCTTTCTCAAACTCATCACCCTAGAGATAGCACAATCCGTCCTATGACGCAACGTTATAGGATTTAAAATGATGTGTTCTTTTAAGAATGCGCAAGGTATCACACGTGCCTTGCGTGGTACTTGGCATGGGCGTTATGGAACAGCCCGTTGCCCTGCTCATGATGATAGGTTGCCTAGCTTATCCCTTGCCAATGGACATGATGGGCGTTTATTGCTCTATTGTTATTCTGGCTGCTCTTTTAGAGAGATCATACAAGCGCTTATTAGAATTAGATTGCTTGGAAAACAAGCTTATGATCAGACGCTCTCTTTCTCCAAACAGTTTTGTGCTGATCTCAAACGAGCAAAACAGAAAGCAGAGAGAGCAAAAGCAATTTGGCAACAAAGCCAACCAATTAAAAACACTTTAGCAGAAACCTATTTACGTATGCGGGGTATTACATGTGATTTGCCTCCTGATTTACGCTTTTACGACAAATGTTCGCACCCCTCTGGGGTTACACTGACCGCGTTGGTGGCTCTTGTTAAGGGCGCTGGCTCTTTCGCCATTCATAGAACCTTTTTACAAGCCAATGGTTGCAAAACAGACCAAAAACCAGCAAAAGCCATGTTGGGATCTGTAACAGGTGGTGGGGTGCATTTAAGCCAAGCCAATCCAAAACATAAGGAATTATTTAACAAACTTTAGAGCTTTTATGCTGTTACAACTATCTTCGTGAAATTTATGAAGACAAAACCCAAAAGGCGGTCGGCCTACAAAACGCTATGAATAGCTCACCTTGGTGAAAAATCATAGGACCACACAATAGAGAAATCTCTTTTGACAGTTTTTCAAGCCAATCGCTCAACGCTCTTTTTAGTGACATTCTCTTCATTGCTCTTTTTTCAAAGAAAATGATCAGAGTTCTTCTTACAAAGAGTTTTGTTGCTTTTGGAGAGTTATTCCAATGTTTATGTTATTTTTTTAATAATAAAAAATAAAAAACATTATATTTTAATATTTTTGTTTAGGATCTTGAGCTACTCTATGGAAATTTCTATTTTTGTAAAAAATCCAAACGTGCAACAGCATGGTAAAATATATTTTTATGACGTTGGTGATGATCTCAAGAGAAAAGAAAAAAACCTTACGATAATAGGAGTCATTTGGGAGTATTGATGGTATTAAGTGAATATCAGCTACAATATCATTGGGATTTATATTACTCGTAATTGGCATTTTGGATGCATGGCTCATTTGTTCTGCGAATTATTGGACTTGAATGTTTAATCTATAAAGCCCAGTATTGATGATATTAGAATAAAAGCCATCTTGATTTGTAAGTTTAATCGAATGCAAATTGAGAACATTCGATATAATAACAAGCGTATGCTTCTTAGCTAGCCCCTTTTAAGTAAGATAATAAGTCCACCTGCCATACTGTTTTGATTGGGGTTGAGCTCAGCTTTATAATAAACATCAAGCTTAAAAATACCGTTCGCTTATTTTGAGTTACATCAAACTGAAATACCTATAATTCTTTCTCATCAAAAATCTTGAATAAAAAAGGCAAGTTGCTGCTTAAATTACTGCTAATATCAAAAAAATCAAAGCCAATTTTGCCACCATCTTTGACACTTTTAGTATATAAGATCCCGATACATGAGACAAGCACCATATCGTTCTTCCATCGGTATGTCCTATATCTATTCACGAAACATAGCTGCTTCAGAGTGGGAAATACTATATATTTGTAGCAATTTCTTTTAATTGATTCATATCAAAATACAAATCCGATACCTTTTGGCAAAATTTATCAAGATAAATAAACAATTCATCAGAGAGAGATATCTTTTTTTCTCGAATTCTCATTAAATCCTCAGTTTTATTATTTAACGGATGCGCTTCAAAATTACTTGCACGATTTCCTGCTAATTTGGTAGGCATATAATGATTTATGATGTTACAAAAACTACAATCTAAAGGGCCTGAAACATTACTTCCAACCATACCAACGTAGTTATTTTTATTCTCAAAACACTTATATAATTCTTTAATATTACTTGCAAATGGCTTATAGACAAAAGCATTATAGCCATATTCGTGAATTTTTTCATAACCACATTTCACGAATGTCTCATCAGCGATATTTAAGAAACCCAAATCTGGAATTTTTGAAGGAAATTTCACAGGCTGTTCTATTCCAAACAAATTATTCTTATCTATCCTATCAATAAAATAATTCCACTGCTCAAAATTAATACTTGCATTGAAATCAATAATAAATTTTACATTTTTGTTTTCATTAACAATTGCAATTGTATCATCCAAATACTGATTCGATGATTTCAATTTTATCAAATCGTAATTACGTATCTCATCATCAATAATTGCACCTATTCCTATCGTTTTAATAGATTTCATTAATCCAGAATTAATAATTTTAGCCATTTCAACTTTTTTAAAAAAATCTTCCAACCCAAAGAAATAGCTTAAAGAATTTGCAAAGTGTTTACTTTTATTTATTGATCGTTCATTTACAGATTTTATAAAATCGTCCGGCATTTCTCCGTGACTAGGTGACAATGGCAACTCCATAGCAAAGGGCGAAATAACTTTATCCTGAGCAGTAAATAAAATTATCAGTTCTGTTTTTTCAACTAACACACCAGAAGAACTGTGAAAAGAATCCGATAGTTTATATTTATTGGTGTAAACTCTGATGCGTATATCCATATTTTATCTCACAGCCAGAAAAAAAATCCCGTATCATATTTAACTGAAATCTATTCTCATACTTTTTTCTATTTTCAAAATTAACTGAAATGAACTCGGGAGTAGCGATACATATTAGAGCTAACACTTCTGCCAAATCGAATCTCTCCGATAAAGTAATCGTCACACTATATGGTACGCTATCTTTTTTCATACATTCTATGTTACGCACCCACGTTTGTTTATATTTTTTACTGTCTAGATTTCTTATCTCTGAAATAACATCTGTGCCTATTTGTATCCCTAAAAAGAACGGATTACTCTTTAATAGCTTCAAATATGGTTGAATATAGATGTGCCCCCCTGTTGCAATCCGAAAATATTTTTTGCAAATGAGACACATACAAGTATATTTATGAAGTAAATCATAATCGAGCTCAAAAGGCTCTCCACCAGAAAGAATAATAAAATCAGATTTTATGTCATTTATTGTATATAAAGATTCAGGCAACGCGTCATCTCTCACCATATATTCCATCGAATACGGACAATGATTGCAGCCCGCACTGCAATTTTCATTACAAATTACAATATTATCGCCCATGAAATTTCTTATTCAAGTTCATATAATCCAATACTAATTGTTTCATGAAAATATTTTGGTATAGAGAAAGATCAGAAATTTTTTTAGCCACAAACGCTTTTATCATTGGTAAAGCTTCATCCTTTGATATAGACAGCAAATGAGAAATATAGTCTATCCGTTCTTCTAAATTGAGAGATAATCTTGGACTGGTGAAAAATGTTAAGATATCCAATTCCGGACTGGCTTCTTGACATAAATCCCAATCCACTACCATAAAAGAACTATCAGAAGTAACAATGATATTATCAGGATGTAAATCTCCATGTGATAAGATTATATTCTTGCTTAATCGATCTTGAAAGATCTTATTGATTTGATCAATAATCGCCTTTTGATGTAGCAAATCCATTTGGCTCAATACAGTACCCCGGATAAACTCCCATTCGACTATTTCATCGCAAAGTGTTATCAAATTTGGTGCAGGATAGAGACTTTGTCGAAAAGAGCCATCCTTGATGTTTTCATTAATGCACGATGCTTCCGGATAAATTTGCCCATAGCAAAACTCTTGATGCTTGCGTTTCAAGAAATGTTGTTTTGACGATTGTGCATTTTCAGGCTGTAACCAAATGATTTCTTGTTTTCTGACAAAAATAATTAAAGCAGACACCCCAAAAATCACTGCCATAATCACTGCCAACCACAAATTAGCTTGCCAGAATGTTGAAAAAACATGACCGTATAAAAAACTGAATGCAAAGGATACAACAGCTGTAATAATGGCTGTAAATGATAAAACAGTCGCGATAGCTTTGGGATCAATCAGTGAATTTATAAGAAGAGACGACAGATAAGATCGATAAGCAGATTTAAAAACACATAGCAGTAAAAATCCTAATATAAGAGCCGCAATGATTTGAAATGACATGAGAAAAAAAGCAATGGTTACCATACAACCAATCATTAAGACGGGAAAAATAGGATTTTGAAACTTTGAAAAATACTTCTGAAACAATATATTGGAACTTGCTGAAAAAAAATTCCCAATGATAAAAATAATCGAAACCAAAATAGCAGGTTGAAATGGCAAAAAATCAGAAAATGCGATAGAAACAGTTCGATTATTAACCAAAATAGCAAAAGCTGAAACTGCACTTAAAAAAACAAGAGTGAAGCGATAAGGGTTTTTGACTTCTTTACGGCTGGCGCACATAACTGTGAAAATACTCGGATGAGCGTTGATATGAAAACTATCTAATCCCTTCGTCAGTTTTGAAAACATAAAAATAGCAAAAATTAATGAAAGGATTTGAAAAATTACAGGCAATGCAGGATGCACATAATAAAGTATTCCCCCTAAAAAAATAAGTACCGTTGTCACACTATAGGTAACAGCAGCCACTTCGGACTTAACGGAAAACAGTGTGCGATGCTTTGGTACTACAGAAAAGAGTAAACTATCTTCCGCACCTGAGAAACAAGCGGCCGCTAATGTGATACACAACAAATAAGTGGCGTAAGCAAAATATGCATAATTCATAAAAAGAGCTAAAAAACCGCAAAGAAAGAAAAACAGCCCAGTATAAATAACGCGCTTACTTCCATAAACATCTGATAATAAACCCAAGGGGACTTCTAAGATCAAAGGAAGCAATAAAAAATAACTACCGATTAAAACAATATCCGCTTGCGACAAATGCAATTTTTCCGACAAAAAAAGTGGTAAAACAGCAACCACTAGAGCAGTAGACTTGCTAACGCTATAAATCTTAAATTGCTTAACCTTATCCACAAAATACCTTCCCACGACATCCGCTACATGCGCCAGATTCTTTCAAAGATTTTAAAACGCTTTGAGCAGACCAATCTATTGCCTCATAATTTTGTAGATTCCCAAAAGCTTCTGAATAAAAGCAATTTTTTAAATCTCCATTATAGTCCAATACCAAGGATGAAAATGGAAATAAACACATTAACGGCGACGAAACGTACGCAGAATTTTCTCCTAAGTAATAATTAATACAATTTACAAAATTTTGTGACGTCCATGAGATTTTCCTTTCTTGGAACTTTTTATCTATATAAATCTGGAGGGAGGATTCTTTCCTTGATAATTCATCTCTCAAATGAAAAAGTGAGGCGTTTGGCGGAAGAATTTTGTTGCTTAAAGCCTTAGATCGATCCTTTGTATTATTGTTTCTAGAAAAACAAAATGACGACGTATCGAGCGGGTTGAATCCGATATAATCGACATCTTTGCTTATACAAAAATCGATAAAATTAATAATATTTTCTAGAATCTCTTTAGTAACTGTCGCTCTTATTCCTATACTTTGCAGAGGTTGAAGATTCTTAACTGTTTCAATGTTTTTCCACACGCGATCAAATTTATTCGCCCCCCGTATATCATAATATCCTTGGACACTAGTCGAATCCATAGAAACAACAATTTCTTTTATGTCATACTGTGAAATCCATAAATTTTTATGCAATAAGATGCCATTGGTATTTAATTCAACAGGCAGACCTAGTTCATTCAACGTTAATAAAATATCTTTAAGCCTCGGATGCACTAAAGGTTCTCCCCCAGAAAGCATCACTGAGGCAGCTCCTTTTTCTTTCAACATTCTAAATAAGGGTATTAAACTTTCTGGAGTATGCCAATTTTTTTCCTTAATCTTCCAGCAATCGCACATGATACAAGGGCTATTGCAATTCTGGATAATATGTATAATAGGTGTTACAGGTGCCCATAATTTTTTAAGATCAAAAATCGAATCTGACGCACTAATCAAGTTTTCCTTTTTTAAAAGAAAACCATTCTTTTCTAGTTCTCTTAACAAGATTGAAAAATCTGATGCTAAAATCTCTGTCTCTACATTAAGCTTTGCCGCAACAGTTTCAATTTTCTGATTCTGTAAAAAAGCTGAATCAATTAAAATTATAGCTGAATCATTAAGCACAATAGTCTAAAAATCATTTAATCTAGTTATGCTATTCTCGTCGAGATTAATACGAAACATTTCCCCTCCTAAATTGTTTCTCAATAATACAATGGATAAGGGCGCTGCACCGCCCTTATCCTGCTTTTTTATTTTTTTCTATCTCACACCAATGGTTTATAACAAGTTAAAGTTGCACTATTCACAGTGCCAATCACCTGCGGTTTTTTATATGACATAATATCCCCCTCATATTGTTATTATGTACTTTATTTATATTCAAGACAATTAGTATTTTATAAAAAGTCTAAAATTTTACAACTTTATAATTGTAAAGTCAATTTAACTGTATTACGCAATATTCAGTTTGGAAAACAAATTAGCCTATACCGGTATAAATCGAAAAACTCTTGTGCTCAGCTAATTTCCATTTTAATTATTAAGTTCATTCAAAAAGTGTTATTCCTGATTTCAATGGCTATTTCACTTCAATCGCAATAAGAAATATGCAATGCTCTGCTTTATCAAGTAATTTTAAAAAGTTTTTTTGGGGCTGAAATAAAGAATAGTTGTTGCGTAAATCAGCTTCTCAGAAGAAAAATTTTTCAATTATTTTTCTGTTTTAATTGTAATTTTGTGAACTACTACTTGCGGTGAAATTACCTTTAAAAGAGGTTCTACTCGACGCCAAAATACAAACTTTTATTTCTTATTAAAGATACAATCATATTGATTTATAATGATAATTTAGCACTATTCATATCGAATAAGAATCCCAAATAACGTAGGATTCTCTCATTTCAAATCTGTGTATGGTTGAATCAACTAAAACCACTTGCTTGCACGTCACAAGCCGGCTTGTTACTTCATAAGCGTAAAGATGGAGGTGCTCAATGGATTTACCGTTATACCATTCATGGGCGCCGTCGTGAAATGGGCTTGGGGGCATTGCGAAACGTTTC
>NZ_JBHIPX010000029.1:0-7892 GCF_042196245.1 Bartonella sp. AP19HLJMH | reverse complement strand
ACATCATCAAAATCTCTTAAGGCTCTAATTCGAGTTAAGAAATGACCATCGATATATTCACAATCATCAATAAATTCATATTTTTTTGCAGGCTCTTGTTGATTAACAGACGTGGTTTCATTTGAAATATTAGAGATAACGGGGGTGTTTTTTGATATATTTTTCATAATTAAAACCTTACTGATTAAATGTTTGTTATTGGCATCTCTATAGAGGCGCCGGGTGCTAACAAACACGGCAGTAAGTCCGTCGTTACACTTTTCCCATAAATGGGTATTGTATGGTGTAACTACACCCGACAAAATCACTATATATGCTAACAAAAGCATAAAAGATAGTCAGTTTTTAATAGGATTAGGTTTATCGCAACCTATTCGCTTACTGTTTAGTGTTGTTAAGCACTTGATTATTTATATAGCAAAATACGTATTTATTGTCAAATAATATTTTATCTTTTTTGATATTTTTTCTTATTTTTTAAATACGTTATGTATTGATAATATCTTATGCTTATTAATTGCTTCTTTTATATTTATGTGCTTTTAAAGATATATTATAGGTTTTATTAAACGATTGCGTTATTTTCTGAATCTATACATTTATAATATTTAGAAACGCTCTCATTATGCGTATTTTAAACTTTATAACCTATCAATTTTGTCACTAAATGGCTTTTAAGATTTCTGTTAATTTCTTTTAATAACACATTTTAGACTTAACAGCCTTTATAGGGACTGTCTTTATAAACAAATGCTTTCATTTGCATTTTTGCTTTCTCTATAGCTGTTATGTTCTTTATAGCCATGGCATCATTTTTCATGTTCATAAGAGAAATGATAAATAGGCTATATGATAATTGTAATTTATAGACTGTTATGAAAACACTTATGAAAATATCTAAAGAGAGATTGATAATTATAAAGATTAGCAAAATCCCTTTTAATAGACTGTGTCAGTGTTGTCAGTTCCTTTTAGACCCTCTATTATTTTTTTTAATGAGAAAAATTAAAAACATTATATTTCAATATGTTAGTATTTTAATGATACAACCCTTATTAAGATGCACCCCATAAATACAACTGTAAATATATATTTGTCAGTTATGTGTCAGTAAATTGAACTGACAAAAGTGATCATTTTAGTGAGTCATTAAAACGTGTCTTATGAAAAGCGTATGACCCTTTAAAGCCTTTCAAAAGATAGCTTGTAACTCATATGAAATGCTATCAAAATCATTATGGTTATGAGTTTTGAAGGGGTTTTGAGTTTTGAGGGTTGCTGCTATTATGTAAAAAAACGATAAAAAGCAAAAACGTTATTTTTCAATATGTTAAGATTTTACAGACCTTTAAAAAACAACCCATATTGATAACACAACCTATAAATTCAACTAATGATGTATGTTTTGTAAGGGTTTTGGGGGGTTTAAGAACCTACAAAACCTATAAGTAAAATGAATATACATAACTCTCTTTAAACAAAGCTTTTGAAAAGGATAAAGCTATCATTTTAGATTACGGTATAATCTTTTAAAGGCAATGTAAAAGAAGCCTATTCACTTTAAGATGGGATTTCTTAAAAGTCTTAAAGCAATCAAAATAAGAGTATTTAAAAGTACAAAGCCTTATTTTTAGAATAACGCATATTAGGATTGTATCTAATCAACTTAACAAAGAGGTATAGATTATGGTTATAAGCTCTATACCCCTTATGCGTTTATCATACCCATTATATGAGCATCTTTATAAGTTATTCAGTTTCTCTTAATACCAATTTGGGTAAGTTCTTAACGATTTTCATGGTTTCTAAACTTACCGTAATAACCCTTTGAAACAACTCCAATGGGTAAGCAGGGTTGCCAACGGTTTCAACAGCATAGCGATTGGCATCATTCACAATACCACTCTTTTTATCAGTCTTTACACATTGACGCTCCATAACCCATTCAAGAGCGGGTTTACCATTAACGATATACTCATAAGCTTCAAGAGGGATGTCTGTTATTGTGATATTGCTGTTGTAAATAACTGTAGATTTATCCTTTTCCTTACTATTCTTAATTTTTGCAAATTTCATTTCAGTTACATAATAGAATTTTTCGGGATTAGAGATCTCTGTTTGTTTTGGATTACCCTTTTTAAAGATCACGGGATAAGGCTCTACAGTCTCATAATTCACGTGCAAATGACCCAGTTCACGCCCTGCTGTTACAAATTTCCAAAAATCTTCAGTGCTCTTTACACAAGGGATACGAGGCAATTCTTTACATAAATTATGCGCATAACGAGCACGGTAATCTTCTGAATGAAGTAGACCGTAAACATAATAGAATAGATCATCTTTTGTTATGGTTTCATTAGGATAAGCGGCTTTAAAATGTGCTAATCCTTCATCAGTAATGGCATCACGGCGTTGTAAACCAGCTGTTTTGTTTTCCTCTATAGAATTTGTAAATAAATGGGATTGTTTCTCACTTTTACTTTTTGAAACCGTAGTATCTTCGTAAATATAGCGTGGAAAACATTGACCTTTTTCTATTGAATCTAAATTAGGCAAAGCTTTAGTCATCAATACAGAAAAGTCTTTCTTTGCTCCTATACCTGTAATTTGTATCACCTTATTATCAACCGCTTGTCTTATCGGGAATATACGCGGCATTTGATAAACTGCTTCATTAAAGACGCTATTGTAATAAAGCCATTGTTGTGTAAAAGGACGGTATAGGCTTTGAATAAGGCATTTATCTTCAAATTCGGAAAATTTACCTCTTAATAATTCTCTCTTAAGAGTACTGCTCCAACTAATCTTTCTTACATCGGAATTGACGAAATCATTCACGACTTTTGCACGTGCTGTACGATCAGCATGTGAATAGGTATTATTTAAACGTTTTACCTCATTATTATAGAAGGCAGTCATGTTATTCATATTTTTCTTTACAGATTCACGGCTTGAGTTATACGTCCAAGCATCACGATTGGTTGAAACACCAAGAGAATAAGTTTCAAAGAGCTTTTTATCATGCCCCTTTTTGACACCCATAGCTAAGAATGTTTTGAAACTGTCATCACGTTGATCAAGCCAATCACTGTACTTATCTGGTGTAATTATTTGCCAACCTTGTTTGCTCCGTGTAATACCATCAATGCTTCCAAGGGATTCAATTATCGTAAGCTTTTTTTCTCTTGTGAGGTAATCGCCAATATCACGAAAATATATCTTACCATGCTGTTGTGCATTTGTATTTTTTACGAGAATAGAAATCGCTATAGGGGCACGAGATCCTTCACCAAAAATGCCACCACTTTCCTTTTTACGTTGTTCTCCAGAAGTCCGTGCATTCCCCCGTAAATGGAAAATATAAAGGCTGCTAAATTCTTCAACGAGGCATTTGCGTAAACCATCCATAGAATGTCCAGTAATAAAACCGGCATTTGTGACAAAGCCGATTACCCCAGCATTATCAATACGGTCACTAGCCCAGCGGATAGCGCGGATATAACTATCATATAACTTTTGCGTACTAGTTGCTTTCGATTTAGCTATATAAGTCTCACGAATACGATCATCTAATATGGGATAAGATATATTGGGATTATTATCGTTTTCATTCTTTTGTCCTACCGAATAAGGAGGGTTACCAAAGATAACTTTAATATCCAGTTTTTTTTGATGCTCTAAATATTCACTGTTTTCCTCTAGTAAACCTTTCATCAAATCTTGTTTTTCAAGCATCCGAAACGTATCAGCCAAACCAATATGCTTGAATGGGATATAATTCTCTTTCATCAAACTATGATAGGTCGATTCAATGTTAATCGCTGCTATGTAATAGGCAAGCAAAACAATCTCATTGGCATGGATATCATGACGGAATTTATATTCCATATCCTCTGGTTTGATGAGATCTGATTGTAAAAGCCGTGTGATAAAGGTTCCTGTTCCAGTGAAAGGGTCAAGAATAGACACACCACGTGACCCCAAGCTTTTGCCAAACTCATTACGCAACACATCATCAACAGAATGAATGATAAAATCAACAACCTCAACGGGCGTATAAACAATCCCAAGCCTATCCGTGGTTTTCTTAAATGCCTTGGCAAAAAAGCTTTCATAAAGCGTAATAATAAGATTTTGCCTTGCTTGTGGTGTGGTAATCCCAGAAGCACGAAGCCTTACACTGTTATAAAATTCTTGTAATTCCTTGGATTCTTCCTCGATATTGGTTTTATCAAGTTCTGTTAAGATTTTTTCCATTGCTTGTGAAATGGCATTGTTCTGTACAAATTCATTACCGTCAAATAAAGCTTCAAATACGGGACGCGTGACAAGATGTTGCGCTAACATCTCAATCGCTTCCTCTTGCGTGATTTCACTGTTTAAGTTGTTCTTTAGTTCTTTATGAAAGACATCAAAAGCATGAAAGGCTTCACTGGTTTCATCAGCAAGCAGGTTTTGGAGATGTGTGATATGGTTTTGTGCAATCTCAGCAACATTGCCCGCCCAATTTTCCCAATAATCCGCAATAGCAAATTTCTTTGCAATAAGGGTTTTCAAAGCATTGGGAAACTCTTTATAAAAAGGTAATCTTCCTGTTACGCTATGAATAATTTGTGGTTCATGAGCGGCTTTTCCAATCTCAAGTCCCATATGTTCTGATTTTTCATGGATATGAAGTTTATCCTCAACCGCGGTCATGCTCTTTAAGGCGACAATCTCCAAAGAATCACTAACATCTTGCCCCAAAATCATCTGGTTAAGGGTGATTTCAAAATTCTCGTCATGAGCAAGCAAAGCATTGATCACTTGCCAGACCACCTTGTATCTCTTGTTGTAGCGTAAAGCATGTTCAGCAGAAACCCCAGCAGGGATCCCAACGGGTAAAATGATGTAGCCTCTTTTCTTGCCCTTTGCACGGCGCATGATACGCCCCACCGCCTGTATGACATCCACATAACTTTTACGCGGGTGTAAAAACATAATGGCATCAAGAGCGGGTACATCCACCCCTTCAGACAGACATCTTACATTGGTGAGCACACGGCAAGTATTTTCCCCCACATCTTCCTTAAGCCAATCAAGGGCTTTATTGCGTGATTTGGCACTTTGTGTTCCGTCAATATGATCAAAGGTACAGTGAAGAGGCGGGGTATCTTTATAGAGTTGATGAAGATTAAATAATTCTTCTTGTATTTCTTCAGAATTGAAGGTTTTACGAATGCGTTTAGAAGTCTTGATATCTTTACAAAATGCTAAAGCCCGCCGCATGGGATTGGGGTCATCACTTAGATCAACTTTTAGATCTATTTTAGCAAGGGCTTGATAACAACCTATGATCTTGGTTTTATCATCAAGAATAAGTTCATAATTTTCATCGGTCATCAGATGTTGAATGGATTGACTTACTTCCTCTTCATTAACACCCAAAACAATAATCTTATAAGGTGCTAAAAGTTCATTCTGAACGGCTTTTGAGAAAGTATAGGTATAAAGCTCTTTTCCATAGAGCTCTTCATCATCCATAGATGCTAGAACGGCATTGATTTCATTGGCTTTCTTTTTGGCATCATCGGTAAAGATCTTGGGCGTTGCTGTCATATAGAGGCGTTTTTTGCCTCGAATGATGTTGTTATCATGAACCTTGATAAATTCAGATTCATTGTCTTCAGTTCCCAATGAAGCCCCAGTGGTTCTATGCGCTTCATCACAAATGATCAAATCAAATTCGGGTAAACCATGGTCTTTTTGTGCATCCGAAATCACTTGGATTGAATGATAAGTGGAAAAGACCACGGTCATCAGATTATGTGAAACCTTACTCGCTTTACTAGCCAGTTCTTTTGCATCCGTGGTAGCAGGCAAGGCAAGATCAGAGCTATCAAATTCAAGAGCATCATTTTTATTATTCTTACGACGTTTTCCTACTTGTGTATCGGAACACACGGCAAAGGAACGCAAAGGCACTTCTGTATCTTCTGTCCATTCACGGATTGTTTGAGAGATAAGAGCAAGGGAGGGCACCAAAAACAAAACACGCTTGCCTTGACCTGCTATGGTTTCTGCTATCTTCAAACTGGTGAAAGTCTTGCCCGTACCACATGCCATAATAAGCTTGCCACGGTCTGCTTCTTTTAAACCTTCACAGACTTTCTCAAGGGCTTCTTTTTGATGATCTAAAAGCTTTTTTTTGGGTTGCTCTTTAAGAACGGCTTGTCCTTGTTCTTTATACGCCCCCCAATCGATTTGACTGCTTTCCAAATCAAAAAGGTTTATGCGTTGAATACGAACCTCTTGCCCCTCACAAGTTAGTTCAACATTGTCACTCCAATCTGTTTCAGTGCTATCAACCAGAATACGACGGGTGAAGATCTTTTTGCCAGACGCTGCTATAAAACTATCAATATCTTCTTTTTTAATTATGTGAGAGGCATCATAGCATTTACATTGAATGGCAGCATAGCCTCCTTCATCACGGATTGTAGCGACCAGATCAATGCCAATATCAGTTCCATCTTCTCCATGCTCTTTAGCCCATTCCAAATAGGTTTGAACCTTTTCGTATTCTTGCTTTTGTAAAGGGTCGTTTGTCAAATAAGCCATGACAAGGTTTTCAAACATGGTTCCCAATTCACGGGGTGATTTTGCTTGTTGACGATAATATTCTAAGAGAGAGCGTAAAGTGACATGTTCATTATCATACTTATTAAAGTGATGCATATTACAACAGGGCTCCGTTTTCATATGAGAGGGTTAATTCTTATCAAAAGAATCAAAACGAAGCTTATTAAATCCATTTTGAGTAAATGGTGAAAAAAATGCAGAAAAATGCGAAAAAACGGATAAATTTTTTTCAAAAGGGTTTTTAAAGGTACTTATCCACAGCCCATGGCATAGGATAAGATCAGCAAAGTAGTGAAATTTGCTGTTTATTTTATGGAAAAAAGACAAATTTGATATGTGCTTTTAAAATATCATAATGAGTATTTTGATAGGTTTTATGAGTCACTAAAATAGTCTATTTTGTCAGTTTAATTTACAGACACAAACTGACAAATATATATTATGGATTGTATTTAAGGTTGTATTGTCGATATAGGTTAGTATCATTAAAATACTAACATATTGAAATATAATGTTTTTAATTTTCGATTGAAAAAAATATATAACGGGGGGGTAAAAGGAACCCTCAAAATACTCAAAACCATTCGAAACTCATAGATTAGGCGTCCTTTGAAGGTTCACTCTATGAATGCAAGGGGATATGGTTGAGCAAATTTATCCTTTATATTTATGGGGATATTGATGTATTAACCATTGACGGGCTAAACAGTTTTGTTTAGAGGTTTTTCCATAGAAATGTGGGGGAGAGATCTTCAGCAGTTAAAATAAAGTGGTTTTTGTAAAATAAAGCAGTTTTTGGGTGTCACTTTTTTGGTCACAGAGGCATGTGCTTTTGTTAAAAGCGTTATAGGGCAGTGGCTGTTTTGAGTGGACTTGTTAGAGGTTCCATGAAGTTTTTTTAAAGAGTGCTTCATGGATAATGCAAAGCGGGGGCAATCTGTATTGTTATTGATATTTTTACGCCAAAGTTCTCTTTTGAGAATTTTTCGTGCCATTGTTGTTTTCTTTGGCTTGTTTACAGGTGTAAATGTTTATGCGCGCTCCTCAGCTATTTTTCATTCCCCAACAGATAATTTTTCTCGCCAACAATCTGAGAAGCAGCAATTAGAAAGAATTGAGAAATTACGGTCTTTAACGCCTAAAAGGATCAAGACGCCTTCAGAGCAAAATCCAGAAACGCTTTTGGGTGGGAAACAATGTTTTCCAATTCATGCTGTTGTTGTTGAGGGAGTGCACCATGTCAAAAAGCGCTCTATATCAGCCGTAACAGA
>NZ_JBHIPX010000028.1:0-8025 GCF_042196245.1 Bartonella sp. AP19HLJMH | reverse complement strand
CGTTCTACTAATGTCTCCATTTTTAAGAGACGTTATCTTGCTGCTCTCTTTACTGTCCCCATGCGTCGCTACAAAGGCATTCGCGGTTTGGCTCCAGATTAAAGAATCACTCTTTTCACCAGCAATTTCTTTGCTAATCTCATTTTTAATATTCGTGATAGAATCACCAACACCGGCAAAGGCAGACGCGACACTATCATAAGTCGAATCAGTAACATCACCATCAGAATTAAATCGCTTAACCTTGAATGTAGGAGCATTCCACGTGCCATTCTCATACTTAGCATTACCACCTAAAGATTTTGCAACACTGCTACCTAGAGCATGAAGCTGATTACCCGTTACGGCATCCGTGGAACCAGCATTAATCGAACCATCTAAAAGAGATGTAAGCTTGCTATTACTTTTGCTATCTTTCTCTCCATGCGTCGCTACAAAAGCATGTGCAGTATCGCTCCAATGCAAGGAATCACTCTTTGCTTCAGCAATATCTTTGCTAAGTTCATTCTTAATATTCGTGATAGAATTATTCATATTTACGAAAGAAGTTCCTACACCAGCAAACGCTGTTGCTACATCATGATACTCTTTATCTTCTGTTTTGCCATCTTCTTTCACGCTCTTAACCGTGAATGTAGGTACACTCCAAGTTCCATCCGCATAACTAGCATTACCACCTAAAGATTTTGCAACCCCAGTGCCTAACGTATAAAGCTGGGAACCATTAACGGCATCGGTTGACGTTTTTGAGAGCTCACCAGGAGAAACATCCAAAAGACGCCGTGTCTCACCTTTACTATTCCGAATAGTTATTTGAGTTAATGGTGAGGTAGGAGCAACAGTTACCATACTTGCATCATCCGCTCGGGCTAGTTCACGAGATAAGCTTCTTAAAAGAGAAAAGCTGCCTGTGTTTTCATGCCTATCATCACTTTGATATGGATTATCTTGTTTTCCCCCAATAGCATGGGGTTCCTTTATCTCAACAATCTGATGATTTAAACTTGTGGAAACACTCTTCACGCCAGAAAATGCATCCGCAACACTTTTATAACCTTCTACATTCTTATAACCTTCCGTACCTGCAAATGCAGTATCAAAAGCAGCTTTAGTCTGAAACTTAATATTAAGACTTAAGTTCTTGGGGGCATCCTCCCCCTCCACAAATGCAGAGCCACTATCTCTATACAATTTACTGCCAACTACATAGGCTGGCGGTATACCTTTAAGCGCATTTGTACCACCACTAAAGTCGTTTGATATGTTATTTAAAATCTGAGTAGCAGCAGCAACAGGAGAAACATTTGATAAAAATATAATCACTGAAGCCAATGAAAGCGCTTTAATAAAAAGCCGTCGATAAAACGAGCAAGAATCTTTACAATCATTCACCACTAGCGCTTTTGGTGTGGTATATAATTTTTTCATAACAAATTCTCCAAATAGGAAAGACATATTTAGAACATTAAAAAGTCATATTTCAGTGTTAGGAGTGATTAACGACGTGATTTTTTTTGTTCTTTATAAAGTTTGAGTTTGCCGCAGAGGCGAACAGAAGTAATTAGAAGTCTAGCAAGGTTGCAATCAATCTTGATAAACGATGTGGTTAATGGGTTTTTTATTTTTTCCGCCTTTAAGAAGGGTGCTTTTTTTGCAACAAAACTCCTGGATGAGGGTGAAAAACAGGTATGAAGAAGACATACTTGCACCCTATTGTTAGGTCTGCGGTTTATAGTTTTAAAAGTAAAAGAGTTCATTTTATATGATTAAGAAGCTGTAAGGTATTATTAGGGGAAAAGTTTAAGTTGTTGGCTGAATGATTTAGAGTACTTGTTGTGAAATCATTACGCTTTTATCGCGGGGATAAGCGGCATACTCTTAAGCTTTAGAGTAAAATGAGGATGATTGTGTGTGTTGTTCATAATCAACTGCCCCCCCTTACGAGCATTTTTCTGTTTTTGTCAAAATGAGTCTTACTAAAGAATATTCTGTGATGTTATAGACTATTGAGTGAAATAGCAAGAAGAAAATGAATTTAATTATTTTTACAGAATGAGTCTTTCCGATTTATATAACCGTGAAATATCCTTATAACTTTAAAACTCATAGATTCCATGCACTATAGACTTGTCTAGAGATTCTGTTTCATAGTTTTATTTAAGTGTCCCATTTTGATCAAAATGAGTCTTACTAATAATTGCTGCTGTTGCGTGCCTCATGATTGCTACTGCTATGTACAGAGCAAATAAATAAAATAATAAAATAGGATTTTTAAACGTATCCCCCAATGGATATTTTCCATCAATGAAATTATAGAACGTACAGTTTTAAAATACTGCGCAATTACGCACTGAGAGTACTACTCTGTATTTGTAAAATTTTTGTTAAAGTGCTTTACTTCTTACTAAAATCAATCTCACTAAGATTATTACTATAGAATACATTGGTATAAGACTTTAATTATTATAAGACTTTATAAATATACTACTCTATGGCCTTCTCTGTAAAATATTACTTCTCTATAATATAAAATTTCGCCCCTGTCTAAGAAGACAAGGGCGAAACTTCGCTTAAATTGTAGTTTTTCATATTCTCTGGTGTTATTTTAATTTCAGAGTTATTCCACCACCTACACCCCACTGACCGCCAGCACTGGTTGCTGATAGATTAGAACGAATCTTGCCATCTTCAGATGTATAACCTGCACCAATCGCAAAGGCAGATTGTCCACGCCAAAAACCGCCACCAAATGAAACACTCACAGATCCTGGGTCATCGAAGTAACGTAAGTTAGAGACTGCCAAACCAATCGCTGCTGCTTGCCTTGCCTCTTTGCGCACATTCGTAATATCATAACTTAGTGCGTCAAACTTCATATCGGTATAGGATTTTGCCTCGTTAATACCATTATTGACTTGATCGTTCGTATACTTTTTCGCACTTTCAAGAGTAATCTCCATCTGCTGCGCGGTATGATCGTATAACTGACCACCATTCACTGCGTCCTTAGAGCCATGTTCAATTTTTCCATCTTTAACATTAGTAATCAAAACAGGCTCACTGTCATCGACACCTTTTAGAGTGATGCTACTGATTTTCTTTCCGCTATCATCGGTATCATAGCTAACCGCAACATTCACCTTGTTTTCAACTTCTGTTACCCTGTCTGTAACGCTGTCTACCTTTTTTTCAACGCCTGTTACCCTGTCTGTAACGCTGTCTACCTTTTTTTCAACGCCTGTTACCCTGTTACTCATCTGTGAAAACTGATTGTCAGTCACCTCATAAGTTGACTTTTCTAAAATTTCACTAGGAGCAACAGTTACCGTGGTTGAATTATCCGCCTCATCTATGGCGCTTTCTTCCTCATCTATGGCAAGAGGTAAGCTTCTTAGAAAACGTGCGCTTCTCATAAAAGGAAAGCCTTTTGAAATAACATCCGAAGGATCACCATTTTGTGGTTTACCCTCTGTTTCACCAATACCGTTCATAACCCGCTCATTTAAACCTGCCAAAGCACTATTAACGCCAGCAAATGCATCTGCAACATTAGTATATTTTTTCTCAGTTTCCTTACCATTCTTATCAAAGGCTTTAACTGTGAAAGTCGGAGCACTCCAATTTCCACCTTTATATCCAGAACCACCACCGAAATAAGTAGCAATCTGGTTGTTTATCGAATAGAGCTGAGAACCAGTTATAGCATCAGTCGACGTTTCTGAAATCTCACCAGCAGCAATATCAAAAAGACGCCGGCTTTCACCTTCACTACTCATAAAACTTACTTGTTTTAATGGTGATTTAGGAGCAACAGTTATCGTAGTTGGAACCTTCACATTACCTAAAGCACTAGGTAAGCTTCTCATAAAAGGAAAGCCTTCTGAAATAATATCATTCAAATCACCGTCTTGATGGGTGTGTTCCTTTTCTTCAATACCAGGCTTATTCTTTATCTTAACAATCTCCTCATTCAAACTTGTGAAAGCACTATTAACGCCAGAAAACGCATCTGCAACATTAGTATAGTTTTTCTCAGTTGCATTACCATCCTTATCAAAGGCTTTAACTGTAAATGTAGGAGGTGACCATTTTCCATCTTTATAGCCAGCACCACCGCCAAAATAACTTGCAAATGCTTGAGCCATCAAATAAATTTGACCACCATTTACTGCTTCGGTCGATGTTGCCGTAAATGCACCCCCTTTAACACCAGAGATAACTCGTGGAAAATTAATACCGTTTGTAATATCTATTCTATCACCACCCTTGTCTCCGCCAATCGTAATAAGCCCAGCGCTATTTTGCTTAACAAAACTATCACCTGTCACACTTTCGATCTTTTGATTAAGATTCGTAAAAGAACTACTTACACCAGAAAGCGCATCCCCAACATTCTTATAGTTCTTTTCAGTCCCACTACCATTTTTATCAAAAACCTTAACTGTAAAAGTAGGAGCATTCCAGTTTCCATCTTTATCATATCCAGCATTATCACTAAAATAGCTAGCAACTACATTGCTCATGGCATAAAATTGAGAGCCATTTATCGCATCAGTCGATGTTGCTGTAATCGAACCAGCCTTAACACCCGCAAGAGTCCGTGCCACATTATCAACATTTGCTATATTTACCTGGACCCCTCTTACTTTTCCACCAATGGTAATAAGGCCGGTATCATCTTGCTTAACAAGATCATCACCTGTCCCATTAATGACTATATTCTCAATCTTTTTATCAAGATTTGTGAAAGAACCACTTACGCCAGTAAAGGCATCCGCAACATTAGTATACTTCTTTTCAGCTCCATTACCATCCTTATCAAAGACCTTAACTGTAAAAGTAGGAGCACTCCAGTTTCCATCTTTATAGCCAGCACCACCGCCAAAATATTCAGCAAATGCCTGATTTATTGAATAAAGTTGAGAACCATTTACTGCTTCGGTCGACGTTGCTGTAATCGAACCAGCCCTAACACCCGAAAGAGTCCGAACTGCATTATCAACGTTTGCAATGCTTACCTTAGTTCCACTTACTTCTCCACCAATGCTAATAAGTCCTGTATCATCTTGCTTAACAAGACTATTACTTGCTACCTTAATATTTTCAATCTTTGCATCAAGATTCGTGAAAGAACTACTTACGCCAGTAAAGGCATCCGCAACATTCTTATAATCCTTTTCAGCTCCATTACCATTTTTATCAAAGACCTTAACTGTAAAAGTAGGAGCTATCCAGTTTCCTTTTCTATCGTATCCAGCACCACCGCCAAAAGAGATCGCAGTACTGATGCCTTGGGAAAAAAGCTGAGAACCATTGACTGCATCATACGAGATTGGCGAAACCCAACCATCAGCAACACCAGTAAGAGTCCTCAATCCATGAGAGCTATTTGCGATAGTTATTCTATTACCACCTACGTCCGCACCAATTGTAATAAGTCCTGATGCATCTTGCTTAACAAGCTTATCATACCTAGTTTCAGCGACATAATTCTCCAAACCATACAGCGCAGAACCAACATCTCTATATATTTTACCGTTAATTATATAGGTTGGCGCAATACTTTTACGTATATTTGTACCTCCGCCAAAATACTGTGCTACATTACCCCAAAGATCACAAGCAAAAACAGGAGAAGCATTTGATAAAAAGACAGCTACTGACACTAATGAAAGCGTTTTAATAAAAGGTAATCGATAAGACGAGCAAGAATTTTTTAAATTACTCACTGCTAGCGTGTGTGGTGTGGTATATATTTTTTTCATAATAAATCCTCTAAGTAAAGAAAGATATTTAAAACATCAAAAAGACATATTCCGGTGCTACTAAGCTCCAGAGATTGTTTTTTCTTGTTTTATAAAAGATTAGGGTTGTCATAATGCGGAAGAGGACTATCTAAGATATCAATGAGATAGAAGTCGACGTTGATCGATAGTCCAATTAATGTGGTTTTTATTTATCCCCTTTAAGGAGGGGTGTTTTTCTTTAGCAGAGCCTTTAAATTTAAAGGTGAAGAAAGGTTAACGAAGTGTGGAAAAAACATGTTTGCGTACTTATTATTAAGTGTTGTGTGCTTAAGAGGCAATAAAGGATGTTTATTGCGGAAGGGGGTTAAGTTGTTTGTTGAGTAATTTAGAGCGTTTTTTGTAGGGTTATTGCGCTTTTGTCGTGAAAATAAGCGAGATATCCCTGAGTTTTATATTTGTATCTCTTAAAGCTCTTTGAGATCAGATGATTGTGATTTTGTGATTTTTTCATGATTTACCGCACCCCGCTTTGCGAAAAGATTTCTAGTTTCTTTTAATTAATTTTCCACACTCTATACAATTATTAAAAAATAGCAAGGAAAAAATAATTTAATTATTTTTTTATATAATGCGTTTTTCTGATTCTTGAAATAATTCTAAAATTCATAGCCTCATTGTTTACACTTTAGGCTTTTATAAAAGTGCTGATGCATCGTTATGCTTTAAATATCCCTGTTGTGATCAAAGTGAGTCTTACTTAATCATTCCCGCTGCTACATACAAAGAAAATAATAAAAATGGAAAAAATGAGATTTTTTATTTCTTTAAGCATACCCCCTAGTGGATATTCCTATTAATAAAATTATAAACTGTACAGTTTTAAAATATTGTGCGATTACGCGTGCTCTATTAATTTATATGAAAACATCACTCTGCATTTGTAATTTTTTTTGTTAAAATGCTTCACTGTAACTAAAATTAGTCCCACTAAGATTATTATTACAGAATACATTGTTATAAAACTTTACAAGTATACTACTCTATGAGTTTCTGTGTAAAATATCACCTCTTTATAAAATTTTTACCCTTGTCTGATGAGACAAGGGCGAATGCGTTTTTTATTATTAATTCAGTGTTAAGTTTACTCCTGCACTTAACCCCCTGTAACCTCTTGCACTCGTGACAGATATAATTAGAGCGAATTTTTCCATCTTCTGACATATAAACGGTTCCAATAGCTCAAGCCAATCGATTACGCCATAAACCACCACCAAAACAAAGACTTAAAGACCAAAGGATATTAAAATCACTTAAATTCGATACTTCTAAACCAACAGAGGACGCCTGTCTTGCTTCTTTCTGAGCTGTCTTAATATCACATCTTAATGCTTCAAATTTTGTATCCGTGTAAGATTTTGCATCATTAACAACATTACTCATTGCATTATACTATGGATTCAGAAAAACATTTATCTATATATTTTTTTGCATCATTAAAAACTGTCTTAATCTGCTGCTCACTGTCATGTAATTGATCACCTTTTATGGCATTATACAATCCAATAATAATCTTATCAGCAGTAGAATTATGCAAAATACCCCCCTATCTTGTCATAAAAAACAATGCTCATTCATTAATAATATTATTACAATATATATTTCTCTTATAAGGAAAAAACTCTCTTAAAAATAAATATCGATTACTCAAATAATTCCTTTTGGAGATGATAAATGATTTTTCATATAAAATTTCATAATAAAAAATATATTTTTACTCGAAATACGTCCTTATCTTCTATTGCTATTCATTTGTGATAAAATAACTTTCCTTCTCTTTAAATGGCACATGTAACGCATTTGATAAGAGAAGGAAAATTTATTTCGAATTTTCTATTGTTAATTCAGTGTTACCCTAAATCCAGCACCTACCCCCCAATGTCCCCCAGAACTCGTTGCAGATACGTTAGAGCGAAATCTTCCATTTTCAGACATATAACCAGCTCCAATAGCAAGTGCAGATTGACTGCGCCATACACCTGTACCAAGTGAAAAACTTAATTTTCCCGGTGTATCGTCATAGCTTAAATTAGATACTGCTAGACCAATAGCAGCAGCTTGTCTTGCTTCTTTCCGAACATCCTGAATAGCATAATTCAATGTCTCAAACTTTATATCCGTATAGGATTTCGACTCGTTAACAGCATCATTGACAAGACCACTAACTTTCTCATCCGTATACTTATTGGCATCTTCAAGAACTATCTTCATCTGCTCTTCA
>NZ_JBHIPX010000027.1:0-8222 GCF_042196245.1 Bartonella sp. AP19HLJMH | reverse complement strand
ACCTTATTAAGGTCCGGTACTCCACATTCTAAAAGTATTTTATTTCTCCATAATGCTGGAGAAAGTGAGGGAATTGAATTAACACATCCAGTGATACTTAACAGAGCTACGCAACTCAATATTTTTAAGATTTTCTTCATTTTTCCCCTCTTTCAATGGATTTATTTACAATAAAAAAGCTCATAAGCTTGTTTATATTTTCTGTCACCGCTTCATTAAAACAACGGTGAACAATATTGAGATGATGGATTGAGAAAACAATCCCGCCGTTCCAAGCAAAGGCACGGAGGGCGGATTGTTGATCATCACAAACAGTGCTTAAGGTTGGCATTCTGGTTTATTTTTATATTTTTGGCAATAAGCACTATTTAAACGCTTCTTGACACTTCGTTTTGGAATGACAGCACCTGGCACACAAATCGGAAGATCTTCGGCATTATAATTTCTACACCGATCTCTCCACTTCCCTCCTAATTTACTATGAAAACCTGCTTGGGTTAGACATGCATAAATAGATGTATTCGCATTTATACTTAACTCTCTATAATCCATCATATAATCATCATGAGGATTCAGCATTCCACATTCTAATAGTGCTTTTTTAATCTCAATCTTATCTTCTCCTAGCTTCTCTAATACATCCACAGCCTGGTAAGGACCTGGAAAACATCCAGCTATAATAAGCAAAGCCAATCCACTCAATAACTTTAAAGTTGCTTTCATTTTTTCTCTCCTTCAATGATTTTTTATGATAAGATTGCTTATAAGCTTGTCGATGTTTTATATTCCTCTGTCCATATCAATTTGAAACATGTTGAGTGCCGATACAATTGGCCCACACACTTATGCAAAAGATAAAAAAACTAAAGATTACTCTTAATCATACCATCATCAAAAAACTACGGTAGACATTCAGGCTTGTTTCTATTTCTTTTACAATGGGGGCTGTTCAGGCGTTTCTTAACACTTCTTTGAGGAATGACAGCACCTGAATGACAAATCGGAAAACGAGCATCAAAAAACTCACACGAACTCAAATATCCGGATTTATATCTAAAACCTGCTTGAACCATGCAAGCTTCAATTAATGCGTTCGCATTTCCGTCTAACTTTCTGTTGTATTCATCACGATTATAAGGTGTTGGCATGCCACATTCTAACAGCGCTTTCCCTATATCAATTGTATTTGCACCAAGCTTATCCCATAATTCCCAAGCTGATAAGGGAACCTCAGCTTTATACTCACATCCAGCTATACTTAACAGAGCTATGCCGCTCAATAATTGCAAGACTTTCTTCATTTTTCCCCTCCTTCAATGGGTTTCTTTACGATAAAACAGCTCATAAACCTGTTGATATTTTCTGTCACCGCTGCTTAAAACAACGGTGAACAATATTGAGATGTTAGATTGAGAAAACAATCCCGCCATTCCAAGCGAAGGCAAGGATGGCGGATTGTTGATCATCACTAGCAAGACTTAAGGTTTGCATTCAGGTGCATTTTTATATTTTTTACAATAAGGGCTGTTTAAGCGCTTCTTGACACTGGGCCTCGGGATCACAGCACCTGGACGACAAATGGGAAGGTTTTCGGCTTTATGATTCTCACACCAAGTCCCTCCCCCCACTTTATCACGAAAACCTGATTGAACCATACAGGCATCAATAGTTGCCCATGCATTGTAGCTGAGTTTTCTGTTTTCTGGATCGACATCATCAGGGGTTGGCATACCACATTCTAACAAGGCTTTTCCTACCTCTGTAAAATCAGTAACACCATTTTTCTCCCACGTAGCTATCTCTCCTAGAGGAGGTTTATCGATATTACATCCAGTTACACTCACCAAAACTATTCCACTTAATAACTTTAAAATGTGTTTCATTTTTTACTCCATGATTTACTTAAAGGAAATTGTTCACGATGAGATGAGCCATAAAACTTTTGGCATTTTGGACCCACATCTCCAAGACAGGTATGGGAGCTTATGGGATTCATGATCACTCTCCACCATTCTGTCCACCAGTTACTACCAGCAGATATTGTCTCATAAGCATAGCCATTGCCACCAATCAATCTGCTTACAACGTCAAATCTATGCCCATCAAAACCAATAGTGGTTTGTTTGCCACCACTCACATAACCTAACAAACCGGATGCCGCCAAAACATTAGCCGCTGGTCCATGGAAACTGATCGTTGTATTGCCTGCTACATCATTTACACCTTCTTGTTTGAAAGAATTCATCATATTAAAGCCTGTCAAACTGCCACGACTATGGGCATCAAAATGCAATCCCGTGTTACCATAGCGAGACATTAGATCTTTTGCTTCTTGTGTTGAATTGGTCAAACCCAAAAAGTTATTTTCCATAAACTTCTGATAACCCGCGACCAGAAGTTCTGAAATAGCAGAATCGGCTTCTGGGAACACAACAAAATAAAGCGGTACATTTTTATTCTCCGCATGTTGCTCTGCATAAACAGCCGCCTCATAGGGTGTTGTAAGAATACCATTGAGGAAAAAATGAACTTTGCCATCAGAACCTTTTTGTAAATTCTGTTGTTCTTCATCCGTTAAATAATGTGCGTGAGGAAACAATCGCGCCATTCCAAGTGAAGGCAAGGATGGCGGATTGTTAATCATCACAAACAGCAAAACTTAAGGCTGGCATTTGCGACTATTTTTATATTCTTTACAAAACGGGCTGTTTAAGCGCTTCTTGACACTGCGCTGTGGTATGACAGCACCTGGACGACATATGGGAAGGTTTTCGGCTCTAAAAGTATAACACCAATTACCTCCCAACTTATCTTTATAACGGAATCCTGCTTGGAGCATGCAAGCATGAATTTTTGCTTTAGCATTAATGCTTATATTTTCACTTTCTGGATCAACATCATAAGGCGTTGGCATACCACATTCTAACAAAGCTTTTCCTACCTCAGTAAAATCAGTAACACTATTTTTCTCCCACATACTCAAATACCCTGGAGCAGGCTTATCAATGTTACATCCAGCGATATTTAACAGAATGAGACCACTTAATAATTTCAAGATTTTCTTCATTTTTTCCTCCCTGAATATTTTGAATAAATTGGCGTACGATTAGGTGAACCATAGCGCGATGTACACGCATAACCTGCATGACCATAACAAGCATGAACACTGGGGTAGCCTTTAAATATTTGCCCTCTCTCTTTCCAGGGACCTCTTCCAGGAGGTATTTGCTCAAAAGTGTAAGGATTTTTGCCAATCTTTGTACCCACAAAGTCATTTTTATGATTTTCCAAGTTTACGTAATCCTGCTTTCCATCACTTAAGATATATAACGTATCTGCCATGTTTTGAGTATTATAAGCTGGTCCAAAGAAATTAATCGTTGTTTTCTTTGCTATACCATGAACACCATGCTTTTCTAAATCATGCGATCCATTGCCCGCTGTCATACTGCCGCGGCTATGCGCATCAGTATGCAATCCTATATTGCCAAGGCTATACAACAGATTCTGGTACTTCTTCGTCGAATTGGTCAGAGCACCCAACTTACCTTCTAGAAAATACTGATACCCTGCAATGAACCCCTCTACCAAGAGCGAATCGCTATGAGGGAACATCAGAAAATAGTGCGGATCATTCTTGTTATCAGCCAACTGAACCGCATTATGGGCTGCTTCATCTGGTGTTGTAAGAATACCATTGAGGAAAACATGAACCTTGCCATCAGAACCTTTTTGTAAATTCTGTTGTTCTTCAGGCGTTAAATAATGATATTGCGGCTGCGGGTTTCCATGGCTATCTTCTATAGGTTCTCCATTTTCATCGGTTGCATAGATCACATTGCCATTTTCATCGTGATCCACAGTAGCCAGATAATGCTCTTTGATAAACATGTTTACAAAGCCCTGTTCAAAGATATTAAATTCTTCATCCGATAAATCATTGATCATATCTACGCGATTATGTACTATCCCCTCAAGCGATGCGACATCTAGCTGTTCTACTGCTTGGTGGGCTGTAGCGGTGTTGCGGTTGAGAGAGCCAATGATTTGTCCAGCATCTTGCCCCATCGCCCTCTGTCCAGTTGTATCAGTAAGGATGATAGTCCCATCACTGATAGCAGATTTGGTTTTCCCTTCTGCTGCATCCTTGGCTTTTCCATGACTTAAAGCATTTTTAGCAATATTTTTTATGATGCCATATTTCCCCTGTTGCAAAGCACCGCCACCAGAAATGCTAAACCCATGGCTGCTGGCTTTAGCATGGGCACTGTTGTTGATATCACTGGTGCTAATGCTTCCTGTGGTCAGGCTGTTTTTATCTGCCGAGGCTGTGCTGGAAATAAGTCCTCCAGTCAGCGTTGTTTTATCTTTAACAATGATATTAAAGCCGCCATCACCAGCTTTGATGCCTGATTGTTCCACAACACTATGATAATCGCTGGAGGATTTATCCTTTTGGAAAGAGGCGCTCATGGAGCCCCCACCACCCGTTTGTCCAGCACCAAACCCAACAGAAACAGAGTTTTGCTTGCTGGAAGTTTGTCCCGTATCACTGCGGCTGGTAATGGCAAAATCACCCCCTACTTCCATTTCTACACGCTCTCCAGAAACCACGGCGCCTGCCAATGTGGTGTTTGCCCCACTCGTGGTATGAACAGTGCCGGTGCCTATAATATGGCTGTTTTTGTGTTGAACTTCCTCACTGGAACCTTCCCCTTGACTAAAAGCAGCACTGCCCGTTGCCCCTGCGCCACCCGTGCCATAACCGGTGCCAACACTCATTGAAGCACTTTCACTGCTGTTTTGTGTGCTTTGCGTGTTTTGTGCACTTTCAAAGGTGATATGTTGCCCTGCTTCTAAGGTGATATTCCTGCTCTGTTCATCATTTTCCAGCACATAGATTGGATTAGTACCAGCGATAATATCAGCGCCAACACCATGAACGCTGCCTTATTTAAAGTGCCACCCGCTTGAATAAAGAAGGAGACAGCTTTGATCCCCTACTTCATTCGTGATTTTATCCAACGACCTTTTTAACGATGGGGAGGACGCTTTGGTGATCGCTTTTGTAAAGCTTTTTGCTTTTGCTGACGTTTTCTTTCATCCTCAAAATGCGTTAGTAAAGCGCGTTCCTGTTTCGTTTTGTTGGTCACACCAAAGGTATCATTGTCCATAAATTGCTGATATCCAGCTAGCATCAAATTAGCTAAAAACGAGTCACTTTTCAGAGGTTGTACAAAATAAAGCCCTTTTGAATCTTGCAATTTATACCGGAAACCTGCTTTTTTCATGCACTCATAAACTGAGGCAAATTCACTCGCATACGAATTCATATCACTAGAAGAAGCATAAACCGGTTTCCAGCCACATTTTGATAAGGATTGTTGGATCATCGCTTTATCGACACCTGGTTTTTCCCATAATGCTAAAGTTGATGGAGGAGGTTGGTTAACACATCCAGCTATATTTAAGAGAGCTATGCAACTCAACAGTTTTAAGATTTTCTTCATTTTTCCCCTCTTTCAATGGATTTATTTACAATAAAACAGAGCTCATAAGCCTGTTGATATTTTATCTCCGTTTTTCAAGACAGTTCTGAACTGAGTTGAGATGGTAAATTGAGAAAACAATCCCGACATTCCAAGCGAAGGCAAGGATGGCGGATTGTTAATCATCACAAACAGCAAAACTTAAGGCTGGCATTTGCGACTATTTTTATATTTTTTACAAAACGGGCTGTTCAAGCGCTTCTTGACACTGCGCTGTGGTATGACAGCACCTGGACGACAAGCCGGAAGATTCTTTCCTTGAAAATTCTCACACCACGTTCCTGCCTCTGTATCTTTATAGCGGAATCCTGATTGAACCATACAAGAATCAATGAAAGCCTTTTTATTTAAACTTAACTTTCTATTTTCTGGATCCTTATCATAAGGGGTTGGCATACCACATTCTAACAATGCTTTTCCTATCTCAGTAAAATCAGTAACACCATTTTTCTCCCATGCGCTCAAATACCCCCCAGGAGTTTTATTAAACTGACATCCTGCAATACCTAACAAAGTTACAGCACTTAATAATTTTAGAGTTTGTTTCATTTTTTCCTCCATGATTTAATTCAAGGTTTTTGTTTTAAATGAGATGAGCCATACCTTTTTTGGCATTTTTGACCCGCATCTCCAAGGCAAGTATGGGAGCTTATGGGATTCATGATCACTCTCCACCATTCTTTCCACCAGTTACTGCCAGCAGGGAGTGTCCCGTAGGTATAGCCATTGCCGCCAATAATTCTGCTGACAAAGTCATATCTATTCCCATCAAAACCAACAATGGTTTGTTTGCTATCACTCACATACCCTAACAGACCGGATGCAACTAAAACATTAAAGGCTGGTCCATAGAGATTGATAGTCGTGTTTTCGTTGGCTATACCGTGAACACCTTCTTGTTTGAAAGAATTCAGCATATTCCCCAATGTCATTGTCCCGCGACTATGTCCATAAAGTTCTAACCCTGTAAGACCATAGCTATACATCAAATCTTTTGCTTCTTGTGTTGAATTGGTCAAACCCCAAAAGTTATTTTCCATAAACTTCTGATAGCCCGCGACTAGAAGTTCTGAGATAGCAGAATCGGCTTGAGGGAACACAACAAAATAAAGCGGTTCATTTTTATCCTTCGCATGTTGCTCTGCATAAACAGCGGCTTCCTCTGGTGGAGTAAAGATGCCATTAAAGGACACATGCACTTTGCCATCAGAGCCTTCTTGCAAATGCTGCTTTTCTTCATCCGTTAAATAATGAAACTTAGGGATTTTTTGTCCACGAGCGTCTTCTATAGGCTCTCCATTTGCATCTATTTTATAGATTATATTACCCTTTTCATCACGGTCGACCACGGCGATGGGGTGCTCTTTGATAAACATGGTTTTATAGGAGTCATCGCTGTATTTAAACCCTTCTTCTAAGAGTTGAGTTGCCATTTCACGATTTTCATGGACGATTTGTTCCAGCTTGCCTGCATCGAGCTGTTGTACACCCTTATGGGCGGTGGCGGTATCACGATTAAGGGAGGCTATGGCTTGTTCCACGTCTTGCCCTGTCAATGCCTTCTGCCCTGCTTCATCAGTAATGACAATGGTGCCATTGCTGATAGCAGATTTGGTATAGCCTTCTTCTGAATCTTTAGCTTTTGAATGATCTAAGACATTTTTAGCAATGTTTTTCCCGACACCATATTTGCCCTGATACATCGGACCACCCGCAGAAATGCTGATCCCATCGCTGCTGGCTTGCGCATGCGCACTGTTGCTGATATCACTGGTGCTAATGCTTCCTGTGGTCAGGCTGTTTTTATCTGCCGGCGCGGTGCTTTCAATAATACCTCCGGTTAGGGTCGTTTTATCTTTAACGTTGATCTTAAAACCACCATCACCCGCTTTGATGCCTGATTGTTCCACAACACTATGATAATCACTAGAGGATTTATCCTTGTTCAAGGAAATATTGGTTGTGGCTGTACCATCCTTTTCTCGGCTATTATAACCAATGGAAACAGAGTTTTGCTTGCTGGAACTTTGTCCCGTATCACTGCGGCTGACAACGGTAAAATCACCCCCTACTTCCATTTCTACAAGCTCTCCAGAAACCACGGCGCCTGCCAATGTGGTGTTTGCCCCACTCGTTGTGTGAACTGTGCCGGTGCCAATAATATGGCTGTTCTTCTGGTGAACCTCCTCACTGGAACCCTTGCCTTTACCAAAAGAAGCATTCCCCATCCACCCTGTACCACCGGTACCATAACTATACCCAACATTCATTGAAGCGCTTTGCGTGTGGTTTTCTGTGCTCTGCGTGTTTTGCGCACTTTCAAAGATGATATCTTTACCTGCTCCCATGGTGATATTCCCGCTCTGTTCATCATTGCTTTGTATCGGGTTTGTACCAGCGATAATATCGGCTCCAACACCATGGATGCTACCTTTGTGGGCTTGCATATTAACAGCGCGTCCTGCTTCTATGCTATCTGTTACCGCTGTAGAGGTCTGAACAGAGGCTTCTGCCTTCTCTGTCTTAAAGCCCACGGTTACGCTAGCAGAAACATCAACAATATCACGAATAGACTGTTTGTTTCCACCTTTCATCCCATTATAAAGACCTTTGCCTTTGCTATAGAGATCATAGCCTTTTAGACCAGCAATAAGACCATTGCCGATTTTGTGT
>NZ_JBHIPX010000026.1:0-8254 GCF_042196245.1 Bartonella sp. AP19HLJMH | reverse complement strand
AGATAAGGTTCCTGTGTTTCCGTAAGTATAGAGGAAGAAACCGGTTTGTTTTTCCTCTTCTTTTCCTAAGACAGATGTTCTGATATTGGCTAAAAGCGCGTTTTGTTTAGCCATATCGGTTAATCCACTATAGAAGAGAGCATTTGGCATGACTAAGTAACTGGCCGTTTGTGCTACAGGGACGATCACACTTGGACCAGAACCAGAATCTGTTTCAAGAATTTCTTTATGTAAGCGGAAATCCCAGAAATTTTCATTCTTTTCATCAAAGAGGCTTTGTGCAACATCGGCTGTACCGTGGCTTGACTCTGGTCCATAGGCCGTTAGCGTATATTTATAAGGCAAACGATTTCTTGTGGTATAGCCATTTACGAGTTTGAAAGAGTCTTCTTGTGCTTTTCCAGATACTTGAATGAGCGAGAGGCCACCTATATTGGAAGGATCAGCAGCATTGACTACACTACTTTCATCTCCTGAATCGCTTTTGATATAAACTGTTGTGGAGCCTGAGACATCACCGTGGATCAGAAGTCTATCGGTTTTTTGATCGGCACTTGCTACGCCATCACTCCAAGCAATGTTGAAGTAAATCTTTGCGTCACCAGAGGCGTTGTAGACTTCTTGCGTGTCTGGTTTACCAGATCCTATATGCAATGTGTGATAATGATCTTCTACCAGTCCATCAAAAACAATAGAGCTGTTATCGAGATTAAGCGTGGAAATATCAGAACGAGATCTTTGAGCGATATCAAGCAGATTGCCATCATCATCTTTTTCTTTTGTACTGGTCTTTAGTGTCCATGTTGTCTTGTTTTTTAGATCAAAACGTACATTTCTGTCTTTAGAAATATTTGCTCTGCCTTCTAAAGTTGAATGATCAGCGCTTAAGGTGAAGGTGCCATTGGAGATCGCTTTAACCTCTTTATTGTTCCAATAATTGTCATTTTTCCAAGATTTTGGATCTTCGAAAAGACCATCTCCTAACAATACATCGGCATGGATTTCTGAATTTTTGAGATTTGCTGTACCGATTGATAAAGTTGGAATATCTTCAATGTTATCGTTAGTGAAAGCTCCAATGAAAATTCCAGTACCATTTTCAGCGTGAATATCTGCATTGGTTAAATTGATTTCACTATTTTGATGTTTTTGCGGATCATTTGATTCATCGGTTTTGGTATTAGGGAGAGCTAAGAACTGCAAGCCGCTGATTCCTGCTGTTACAGAAACATCTTTGAGATCAATATGTCCATTAGCTGCCGCCCATAGTGCAACTTTTTTTGCTTCTATTTTATTTTTTATTGTATTCTCTGCTGCTCCAATATAACCATTCGTCATCTTAATTGTGCTATTATTTCCTGCAAAAAGACCAACATCAAAATTTTGAATGATTGTTTTACCATTTAATTCGATTGCACTATCAGACTCCGCAACGTTTACAGCAACGGTTTGTTGTTTACTTTCACCACCAGTTATTGTTAAATCTCCGCTAATGATTTTACTTCCACCGTCTGCATAAAAACCTTCATCAACATTTTGAATGGTTGTTTTGCCCATTAACCTAACTTCACTACCAGAGTCCGATGTCCATATACCAGTGCGCTCGTTGTCGGGGCCTTCAAGTGCTTCACCACCGATTATCGATAAGTTTTCGCTAATGATTTTACCACCGTTAACTGCTCCAAGGCCGCCCAAAGTATTGTTAATTATTGTATCACCATGCAATTGAATTGTGCTGTCATTGCCACTTACAAATGCACCGCTTCCTTTTCCCTCTGTTGTTAGAGCAACATCTGTGGCATCAATATGCCCTCCGTTGATTGCGAATAACGCTGTTTTGTTCGCGGCTACGGATCCTCCCGTCATTATGATCTTAGATCCTGAACCGTCTGCAAGGAGTCCTTCGCCATTAGATGATGTAATGTTAGCATTGTTTTTTAAGATAATCGTACTGCTGGTTTCGGCGCTTCCTCCTACATCACGTCCACTAAATGATCCTCCTGAGACCGTTATTGTTGAGTGGTTATTTGCAACTATACTGGCGGCTGCTTGAGTCACTGTTACATCTTTTAAAGTGACGGTACTTTTATCTGCTTTTATTCCAAAGTTCAGTAACGCATCGTCTTTATTATTCGATATCTTCACACCTTCCAGCTTGTTTTTACCGCTGTTACTGTTTAAAAAGCCGGCACCAACTAGAGAAGTTTTAATGGTCCCTCCAGTCATTTTTATTGCGCCACCATCGTTTGTTGTAAGTCCAATTTCACTATTACTAATCGTTGTTCCTTCAAGCAATTCAACTACACTGCCTTCGCCATTAGAAAATACACCAGACGATATATCTTCGTCACCTAGAGATACATATGTAACATTTAGAGACACATTTGTGACCGTAATATGTCCACCATTTTCAGCAACCAATGCATTACCTTTCCCCGTAACGGTTCCTCCCGTCATGCTGATGGTGGAGTTTGAACTATTTGCATAGAGTCCAATGTTATCAGATGATGTAATGTTTGCATTGTTGGTTAAAGTGATGGCGCTGCCGTTTTGAGCAGATATTGTTGTATTTTGTGCATGAAATGATCCTCCTGAGGCTGTTATTGTCGAGTGATCATCTGCAACTAAGGCATTGGTTGCTTGCATGACGGTTACATCTTTTAAAGTGACGGTACTTTTATCTGCTTTTATTCCAAAGTTCAGTAACGCATCGTCTTTACTATTCGATATCTTTACACCTTCTAGCTTGTTTTCGCTGTTGTTACTGTTTAAGAAGCCAGCACCAACTAGAGAAGTTTTAATGGCTCCTCCAGTCATCTTGATTGCACCATCGTTTAGTGCTTGAAGCCCGAGTGCACTATTACTAATAGTTGTATTTCCAAGTAATTCAATTACACTGCCTTCACCAACAGAAAATACACCAGACGATATATAGTCGTCACTTGGAGCCACATCTGTGACAGTTAGAGCCACATCTGCAACAGTAATATGTCCACCATTTTCAGCAACCAATGCATTACCTTTCCCCGTGACAGTTCCTCCCGTCATTGTGATGGTGGATTTTGAACCTTCTGCATAGAGTCCAACATTATCAGATGATGTAATGTTTGCATCATTGGTTAAAGTGATAGTGCTGCCGCTTTTAGCAGATATTGTTGTATTTTGTGCATGAAATGATCCTCCCGAGATTGTTATTGTCGAATCATTCTCTGCAAATATGCCGGCGGCTGCTTGAGTCACTGTTACATCTTTTAAAGTAACGGTACTTTTATCTGCTTTTATCCCAAAGTTCAGTGGCGTATCGTCTTTATCACTCGATATTGTCACATTTTCTAGTCTGTTTTCATGACTGTTACTGTTTAAGAATCCAGCACCAGCTGCAGAAGCTGTAATGGTTCCTCCAATCATCTTGATTGCGCCATCATTTTGGAATGCAAGCCCGATTGCACTACCACTAATTGTGGTCTTTCCAAGCAATTCAATTACACTATTTGCGCCATTAGAAAATACACCAAATGACTTATCGCTATCATTTGTTTTTAGGGTAACATCTGTAACAGTAATATGACCACCATCTTCAGCAACCAAAGCACTCGCTTTTCCCGTGACGTTTCCTTCTATCATTGTGATGGAGGAGTTTGAATCTTTTGCATATAATCCAACATCATCAGATGATGTAATTTTTGCACCGTTTGTTAAAGTGATGGCGCTGCCGTTTTGAGCAGATATTGTTGTATTTTGTGCATGAAATGATCCTCCCGAGATTGTTATTGTCGAATCATGATCTGCAAATATACCGGCGGCTGCTTGAGTCACTGTTACATCTTTTAAAGTGACGGTACCTTTATCTGCTTTTATTCCAAAGTTCAGTGGCGCATCGTCTTTACCACTCGATATTGTCACATTTTCTAGTTTGTTTTCACGGCTGTTACTGTTTAAGAAGCCAGCACCAGCTGCAGAAGCTGTAATGGTTCCCCCAGTCATCTTGATTACACCACCGTTTTGTGCTTGAAGCCCGATTGCACTATCACTAATCGTTGTCTTTCCAAGTAATTCAATCATGCTACCAAGGTCATCAGAAGCGACACCAAGTCCATCACCATTTGTTTTTAGGGTGACATCTGTAACAGTAATATGGCCACCGTATGTTGTCGTTACTGCTTCCTCTTTCGCTGTAATGCTCCCTCCTGTCATTTCGATGATGGACTTTGAACCTTCCGCATAGAGTCCAGCATCGTTATATGATGTAATTTTTGCACCGCCAGTTAAAGTGATGTTGCCGCCGTTTTGAGCAAATATTGCTGCTTTTTCTGCATCAAATGATCCTCCTAAAACTTTTACTGTGGAATCATATGCATCTATGGCAGTTTGTGCTTGCGTCACTGTTACATTATTTAAAGTGACATTACTGTTAGTTGCCTTGATTCCATTGATTAGTGGCGCATCATCTTTCCCACTTGATGTCACTACATCTTTCAGTTCGTTTTCTTTGCTCTTGCTATCTAAAAAGAATGCACCAACTTTGGACGCTGTAATGCTTCCCCCAGTCATTGCGATTGCGCCACTTTCTTGTGTTTTTAACCCGATTGTCGCATCATTGATCTTTGTATCAGATAATTCAATCACACTGTTTTCACCTTGAGACAATGCGCCGAATCCACTCTCAATTTTAGTACCCTTATTATATGCAGGGTTATCCCCTTCTGTAGTAGGTGCACTTGTGGTATCTTCCTTAGCTGTTAGAGTACCACCCGTGACTTTAATATGACCACCTTCGTCTACAGATAATGCTGCATCTTTTCCAGTTACGCTTCCTCCTATCATTATGATTTCGCTCTTTTCATCGATGGCATGAAGTCCGTTACCATTAGATGAGGTAACGTTAGTACCGCCATTTACAGTAATGGTGGTGCCGCTCATAGCATATACACCATCCATTCTACCCTCGAATAATCCTCCGGATACGTTGATTCGAGAATTATTATCTGCGAGTATGCCAACTTCTGCGTGCGTAACGCTTACATTTGTTAAAGTGATGTTACTTTCATTATCTGATTGCACTCCAATGAGTTGAGAAACTTCATTTTTATTATTTGATATCACTACATTTTGCAGTATATTTTTATCGCTGCCGTCAATATAAACGCCAGTTTGAGAAGCTGTAATGTTCCCCCCGGTCAGGTTGATGTTAGCGCCGTCTTTTACAGAAATACCGAAACGAACATCAGAATCAGTGCCTTGAATATTTAAGCTATTTAATTCAAGCGCACTGTTAGCACCTTCAACTGTTACAACATATTTATCGCTACCTGTGTCTGTATTTGTGTTTTCATTTCCAGTTACAGTTACAGTACTGCCGGTGATTTTTCCTTTGTCTTTTACATAAATAGTCTCGTACGTTTTTCCGGATATATCTTTTTCTTCGTTGGCAACGCTAAGATTTTCAGCATGTGCACTGAACTGGATGTTGAATAGGATGATAGCAGCCGCAGCCGTGCATGATAAAAGGGATGTTTTATACACTAGTATTCTCCTTATGAGAGTCCCCAAATATTCATTTCCCCGCGAACTTTATAAGAAGAAGTGAAAATGGATAGTTGTTATTAATTTCGATAATTGTCTTTATTTGGTAAGATATTTTTGGTTTTTTGTCAAAATTAAAAAACAAATGATATTAAATTTGTATTAATTTATATTTAACACACAATGTGTTTGTAATTATTTATATTATATAATTAAATTTATTGTAAATCTATATTATAGAAATTATAAATATTATTATAATAATTACATAAGTTATATTATTTTTTTATAAAGTAATAATAGTATTTTCTGTAATACTTCTGCATTTTTATAACTTGTCAAAGTAAGTGATGACGGTAATACTCAAACACTATTGCTAGCACTTTTGATTAGTTATACCTTATTTATCATAATATTCTAATATATTTGATCTTGATATCCAAAGGAGTTGGGTGCTCTAGTATAAGAATACATTCTTTCTCCTGTTGGGGATATTTTAATAGTATACGACTAAGTTTTTATAAGCTGTTGATGTATCGATGACATTTGAAAGAGCCAGAGCCCAAGCTTATAAATCTTAATCAATGAAGGTGCTTCAAGTTGAAGGCTTGAAATCAACAGTGCTTTTATATCATCAAAGTGCACCTTCATTGAAGGATTATTGCTTTCGTTATTTCGAATTTTTGACATATTTTTGACAATAAAATCTAAAAAATTGCTTCTGAGGAATTTTTTAATATAAATAATATGTAACGTTTTTATGGCGATAGGTTTATGAGATATAAAGTTGAATTGGTAATCACCGTGATTGCTTTTACTCTCTCTGGTTGTTTTAATCTTGATGCTGAAAAAATAAAAAGAGACAAGAGGCTTTATCATGATGCATTCATGGATTGGTCGATGAAAGAAAAGTCTCTTACAAAAAATTATACTGCTATCATTATGGCTGATCCGCAACCGTGGCGTTTAAACTCTGGTGATGCCAATGGAATATCAAACAGAGAGCCATGGTTAAAGATAAATGAGCAGGTTGCTGGTGTGATAAAAGCGCACAAGGCTGCATTCCATATTGTCAATGGTGATCTGACGGAGTTTGGACAACAAAAAAACTATGATGATTATGAAAATGTTTATAAAACTCTTGGAGCACCTGTCTATGAGGGGCTAGGGAATCACGATTATGCCAATAATGTTGGTAATTGTACAAATCCTCAAGAATTCAGTTTTTACAAAGATGCTTGTGCTATAAGTGCAGTTTCAAGAATGGTATCGGAAATCAAAAAATACCGTAGTCAATTATCGCATTTCAATGCAGATGTTACTGAAAGCTTGGTTCCCATTTCGGGTGGAAATATTCGCTCGATAAGGGGGAGTTTGAGTTATTCTTGGGATTATGGAGATGTTCACTATGTGCAGCTTCACAATTATCCAAGCTATACGGTTGGTTTGAAGGGGCAGTCTACAGAAGTGCAAATCAATAAATCTTTAGATTGGCTTAGGAATGATTTAGCTGCTGCTGATGCAAGAGGTAAAGTGACAATCATTAATTTTCATGATGCGCGTGCTGCTTCCATTGATGGTGAATCCTTTTTTATTCGTAAAAAGAATGCTAAAGATTTGTCGGTCTTTAAGTCAATTATTACCTCTCATAATGTTAAAGCAATCTTCGTGGGTCACACGCATTATCAGTCTTATTGCCGTGCGAAAAATGATAAGGTTTTTGGAAATATCCCTATCTATATAGCTGGTGCGCTTTTTAATGGAGATTATTACCTCATAGATGTGAAAGGCAAGACCATTCACGTTAAAGCCTATAATGGAGAAATAGGAAAACCGCTTTTAATTAAAGATCTTGGTGTTATAGGGAAAGACACCCAATTTTCGGCAAGTTGCAGTAAGTTATAATAGGATTTGTTTCTTTGTCTTAAAGCATGAGGGAAAAAACGTATTATATGTGCGGACTTGAAGAGCAGTAGGAGTGTCTAAATGTTACTTAGGAATAGAGTGAAAAATCAGACATCTTTTTTATATCTTTTTCAAAGCTGTTAAGATTTCAGGTTATACGCTATAAGTGCAATGGTTTAATGTGAACTGAGCTTTAATACAAAGCAGAATAATGGTTTGTTATTCTATTTTTTCTTTTTAGGCTTTCATCTTTGAAGAAAGGGGAGTTTGTCAAGGGTGTGTTCATAATTTGCTAGCACATGTTGTCCAGAATTATCAAGAAGGCTGTTTCTATTAGTTTGTTGCGGTATAATTATCAAGTTATGCCCTTTGTTAGAGTTTATAATATCTACTCATGGGCAACTCTTTTCTTTTTCATAGAAAAGCTTTTTATTTTGATCAATTTTTTACTTATAATCTTCAAACAATTGATGTTTTGTGATGCTATATAATTTCTCTTGATTAACCGTATGAACTTTTAGTTGTATTACAATTTTATCTTCTTCTTTTATACGTAAGTAAATCGTTACAATAATATGATACAAATATTGGAGTCTGTTTATAGCTGTTATGGTCTCATGCAATTATCCTTAGATGACTCTCACGTGTTTTGGCAGTTTTATCTTTGCTTTGAGAGAGGTGTAAAAAGGGAATTTTAAGAAGTTCCAGTTTAGAAAGAGCTTTTTTGCCCGCGAAAAGCTCTCTGATGCTGCCAAGGCTGGTATGGAACAAGCCGGCGAAGATCTGGCTAATTCGATTGTCGATGGCTTTATGTCGTCTATCTCAC
>NZ_JBHIPX010000025.1:0-8405 GCF_042196245.1 Bartonella sp. AP19HLJMH | reverse complement strand
CATATTCAACCTATTCCAGCCGCTATTGTCTTGTTCCAGCCAACGTTCACGATTGGCATCAACAAGGCGTTGATTGTGGGCATCAAGCACACCTCCCCCTTGTATGGCATTGGAATAGGCATTCCCATAACCCTGTAAGAAGTTATTTGAGGCACCCAATTGATTTTGATTGGCTTGGTCTATCATGGCATTGGCTTGCATCATGCGATCCGCATCACGATTATATTGCTCTAACATAGCACGAGCGTATATAGAATCTCTTCCTTTCCGCACTTCCTCTCTGTGATCAGGAGTTGCATAACGACCAATCCCTGAGAAATATCTGTTAATTTGAGTGTCTGAATCATCTAATGCTTCTTGAAGTGCTTGTTTGAAATACGAATTTTCTCCCATCATACCACCAGAGGCCATATGTCGAAGATTCATGGCTGCCGACGTTGGATTATAGATTGTATTCATCAAAGAGCGATTTTGATAATGATGAGGAATACTTCCAAGACCACCAATTCCATAGCGCGTTTGATCACTTAACGGCGCTACACGAGGACCACCATAAACATTACCACCCATCCCTGTGTCATACATGTTATACGCATCTGCACCCCCACGCTTAAAGACATTCTGCATCCAAGTAGGAGGGGCGCTTGTTTGTACCTGCTTTTGTTCTGTCGTTGTTGGTGTCTTGCTCCCCATGTCACAATTCCTTCCTATAATAAAGCATAGCTATGCCATAGCCTTGCTTGTCCAATGCGCGCTTCCAACCTAAACGCCCTAAAATCTCTATCTCAAAAGCCCCATTCTCACGCGCCCAATCCTCTGCAACTTGCAAATTATCAACCAAATTAAGAACGCCCTTGCCACTACATTCACAAATCAGAGCGCGCTTCTTTCCTAAAACTGTCTGCTGTATCTGGGTCGTGACTGCCGCTAAAAAGCGCTCGTCATCATCCAAAACAAGCCATAACTGTTTCTTGCCGCTGCAAATCGCTTCAATGAGCTCTTGCAACGTGATTTCATGTTTGAAACGCTCTACATACTCTCTAAAGGATGCAATGATGTCTTCAAGATAAGGCGCTATACGCTCCATATCCCAAGACGTGGTCAAAAAGACTTTTGCCATTACCCTCTGCCTAAAGGACGTAAATCCACATTAAATCCTGTGATTTGGTTCCAATGAACACCTTCAGGAATACGCAATTTAAAGCGGTGATAACGATTGCGCGAACGACCATGATAAGCACCCGTGACATATGAACATGCCCTCTCTTGGTGCCATATAATCGGCGTCTGATGATTGCGAAGCCGACGCTCTCCTATGCTTAAAAGACCTTCCGTCGTATCAACTTCAGCAAACATCTTCGTGATAAAGTTAAAACTTCCATCTGGTGCTCCCAATTCTTGCGAAACAACCGTTGCTTCCATCGGCGCACCTGTAAACATAACAAGCCGATTTTGGTCATCAAAAGCACCAAGCATGGGTGCGCCACTTTGCCAACGAGGGCTGTCTAAAGAAGCCGGTAATGTCTCAAGATTGATCGAGATCTCATCTAACTGTTCTAAAGTATAACCTGTCGTAAATACTGGAAACAAAGTGAAAGGTTTTCCCTGTAGCGTCGACCATTTCTGCAATCCCCAATCATAGACAAAGGTCGTTTGCTCGTTATTACCTCTTTTTAAGGACCAGTAAATCCGGTTATCAATGGGGTCTATAACCCCTTGCATCTCATCAAGAGCAAACTTATCAAAGGTTTTAAAAACCGTTCTATCAACCTTCTCAAAGCCTATCGGCAAAAGTTGACCATCAGCACTGATCTGATAAAAGCCACCATCACCAGCAAAAAAAGCATCACTCCCACGACACGCTATAGAGGCTGCACTGCGGGATCCACGCTTGTCTTGAAGCTTTTGAAAAATAAAGGGGACTTTAGAGCCTAGCGTAAAACAACCAGCATAAATAGCAGAACGCAAAAAAACGAGGGGATTGCTCGATTCCGTTGCCCCTTGAACATATTCTCCATCATTAAAATTATGATAATAACAATCTTTATCACCTACCGTCCAATGAGTTGCATCATTCAAACCCGACCAATGGATGCGATTGGGATGATCTGTTAATTGCATCAAACAAACAAAATCACCCCAAACCTTCACCAATCCTGCTTTCGGGGGATTGCCTCCTAAATCTTCAAACCGTTCAGAGCTATGAGTATTAAAGACTTGTGGTTTATCATTTTTATTCACCGCAATAATAGTTTCACCAAATAATGCAAACGACCATTTATTCTCTTCATTTGCTTGATAGGTCACACCACTTTGACTTATGTCTTTCCAACCCTGCGTTTGACTATCATAACTGTAAAGCTTTTGCTTGCCTCCTACGATTATCTTAACACCATTGCCACTTCTAAAGGCTATGCACCCCAACGGCTTTTCTTCTAAAGCATGAGACACTACCACTGCATTAGGCATCGGAATATAACAGCCATCAGCCGGTAAAACATTCACAAGCGTATCCGTAAAGCTACCGTTGACGACCGAAACATCTGGTCTGTAATCAGCGATTGGAAAATAAACCATCTTAAAAATCCGTCGGAATTATTCGAGTGACGTTATGACGTTTGGACGTCTCTGCACGCAATTCATGCAACTGTTCGTTAAAGTCATTGTAAGCAGCGGCTGCACAATCGGGTTCTTTAAGAATATTCTTGTACAGTTCATATTTTGCACGCGCTTTAATCAAATCAAACGCGTGCACAAACCATGGATGCTCCTCATCAACACTCTCTATCTCTGATAAACGCAATGGAGAGAGAATGAGTTGAATCTGATAGGCTTTATCCGGCGTGGGATAAAGATGTAATTTCCTATCAAAATAACTGTAACAAACCGGCGTTCCTTGCTGCTCTGATGATAACAAAGGCTCTAAAGAAACATAGTCCTTACACTCCAAGGCAAACTTATGATGTTGATCAGAACTTAGATAAACGTTTTTGATTTTAACAGCACTTTCGATATGGCGGGTAGCGCTTGCATCATAAACACCTTGTCCCGCCCGTGTCTCAAACACCACATCACGGCTTTCGTTAAAGTAAAAGGTCTCCCGTTCACAAAAACGAATGGCTGCAAAAATGCTTTCTTGGATTTGTTGAACATACTCATCGGCTATGTCATCAATCTCATCTTGAATAACCGACACTAAGTGCGAAAGTGTTCTCTTATGACGATAAACATCTCGCTTTACAGGTATCGGTCCTCCGGTCTTAACCCGAATATAATGACGTGTCATCAAAATACCTCTCAGTGATTAGTCACAAATTCAACGACTATACTTGCTTGACCAGCTTGTACTGTTTTGTCCGCTTTAGCATAGAGAGTGACCTCTTCATCATAAGGGACAAATTCCTTCTGATTGGTGGGCTTAACCTCTTTTACTGCCTGTTGTTTGATTTCCGCTTCACCAAACTCAGTCCCTCCAGCAGTGCTGCCTATTTTGACCTTTGTGTCCGAAAATGCTGTCTTAACAAACACTTTAATTGAAGTAATCAAAGCACCACGAGGTAGCGTACCTATTCTCATAGCGTTTTCTTTATCTTCATAGCTAAAATTAAGCCGCAAAAAGCTTACCTGCTGGGTATGAAGATTTCTCCCTTGCAAGGGCTGTGGTAAATAATCTGCCATGTCTTATCCCCTCAATGATTTGTTACGAATTGCACAACCACAACACACTCACCAGCCGCAGTTGTTTTATCCCGTGTTGCATAAAGGGTCATCTCCTTATCATCTGCAACAAAAGACTTTTGATCTGTTGGCGTAAAATCTTGCGTGCCTTGGGCTTTGATGTCTTTTTCACTGAACTCATTGCCTCCATAGGTGCTGCCTATCTTTAATTTTGCCTCAGAAAACGCGGTCTTGACAAAAGCCTTCATCGAAGTGATCAAAGCGCCACGAGGTAATATCCCTATTTTCGTTGTGAGATGCTTATCTTTATGCGAGATATTCAAACGTAAGAAACTCACCTGTTGGGTGTGAAGATTTCTCCCCTGTAGTGGAGGTGGTAATTGATCTGCCATGTCTTGCTTCCTCCCTATGATTAATTATCAGGTTCACCGCTGTAGGTGGGGATAACAATCGTTCCAAAATCTTGAGCTGTTTGTGCGCTATTGGGCATCTTAAAACGTGTTTTCTTCATTCCTATTAAGGTTTTGGCTGCAACACCAAATTCACGTTCATAATCAAAATACTCTTCTTTAAGCGTATAATGCGTTGCACTGTGATTTTTGCCAAAACCAATAACAGCACTTTGCGCCCCTAGAAACACCGCGCGACGCACACTTTTAACAGCTGTATTATCTGTCGATTTAACACCATGGGTAACATGAATAGCTTCGCGTAAAACAACACCATTATACATGCCAAGAGAACCATCAAAGATTGGGTTCTTTGCACGAGAAGTCGCATAAACCGATTTTTGGATATCTAACCACTCACCAGCGGCTGTATTGGTACGCAATTGCATCACTTGTGTTGGGTGCAAATAGAGAACGTAAACATCATCACCGTTAACATGGACGGGGGAAATTTGCGGATTGGCAAGTTTGGCTTGTTTAACCGCTTCATCAATAAGCTTCAAACTAAAGCTATGTTTGGCTTTATCATTAAGATCTTCATCTTTGGTTTTCCCATCGGGGCGGATAATCCGTTCACTGCTTGGTGCCATGATTTCATTAAAGCCATAATGAACCGGTTTAATGTACACTTCTCGACCATCAACGCTAATCGTACGGGCTGTATAACCACATACCTGCAAAAAGAACATGATGCTTAAACGATTGGCATACCAGCGAACCAAGCCTTCTTTCGCTTTCTTACGTAAATTCGGGAGGATTCTCTGTTGATCAATCGAATCATCATTGGCAACACGCGCCGCATGTAAAAGCTCGTTAATCACCAACCGATCATTCATAAATTGAAGCGCCTCTTCATTGCCTTCTAAGGTTTCGCCTTGCGTGACACCATCTCCAAACAGATTGACTAGCAAACTGAACGTAACACTATCCCCTGCGCTCTTATGGGTTTCGTTATAAAGTTGGATAATGCTGTTCGAACTTTTGCCAATAAGAGGGGCAATTTTTGTCGCTTTCAAAACTTCATTGCTTAATTTCTGTGACCACAATTTCACCGATTGCGGATCATGGGTTCCTATATGTGTTGTTGCCATTGATTTCACCTTTCTTTGCTGTAAAAAAACCGGCTTAAAGCCGGTGGAAAACCCGCATCAAGGCGGATTATGTTGTAAAACTGATTGCCTAATCAGGGTCTGCACCCATTATTTCATAAAAACGGGCTTCATTTTTCGGATTGGATATCCATGCGTTGAATTCCTTTTCTGACATATTCGCAAGTGTCTCTTTGGTCATAGGACCCGTCACGCCCCCTCCACCAGATGCCGTTAAGGTTCTCGCAGAATTCTGACGGCTTTGAAGTGCTGCAACTTGATTATTCGCTTGCACTGCTTGGTTCTGATAGCCAAGGTTTTGCGCTATTCTATAAATCTCTTCTGCCGGATTGAGATCTCTTTGTGCACAAGTGGCTACAATCGTACGCAATTCATTCCTTATGATCTCAGAAATTGTGTTTGGATCTGCATACTCAGGATAAAGTGACGACCAAGAACTCAATTCCTTCGCACGCTTCTCATAAAGAAAATTTGCCGCATCACCAAAATCACTGAATTTATTTTGAAACGACTTAACAGAATTGTTGAAAAACTGACCAAGATGTATATCATGCTGCTGCTGTTCCTCAGCTTGTCTTAGCGCTTCTTTCTGTTCCCTAATATACGCATCCTGCTCTCGAATCTTTTTTCCCATCCAACTCATATAGCCAATAATGTCTTGTGTAGGGTCTGGGGGTGCATTTTCACCTTCAACCATTGGCGTCTGGGACTGGGGTTCATAAAGCTTGACAAGCGCTTCACGAGCTTGTTTGGCTTGTTGCTCCATACGCTGCTGTTCTATACTAGGAACAATCTCTGAAGGCTTTTCAACGGGCTGTGCAACCGGCTCTGGAGAGGTGACATCATCATTATCAATCGTTTCACCATCATAAGTGCCGGCATCAAAAGAGCTCTCATCATCAAAGACCGGTGCTCCAACTCTGTAATCTTCATTCATAGCTTCGTTCATTTCTGCATTCATTCTCTAACCTCTCTCAAATGCTTCTTCCTCTGTATGTTGCCGCTCTTTCACGCATGATTTGATTTTGCGCTCGTTCATTAAGAATACGCTCCCGTTCAAGCTCATGCTTCTGTTGCATCAATTCAGCTTCCAATTCTGCTCTCTTTTGACGCATAACCAATTCAATCTGCTTGCCTTGTAAATCCATCTGTTGCATCTGACTTTTAGCCGCAATATCTTGCTGCTTTTCCTGCAACTTCATTTCTTGTTCCGGATTCATTTGCTGTTGTTGGGCTTGTTGTGCCATTTGCTGCTGTTGCATCTTCTCACTTACACGATTGAGTAATGACGCAGGCAAGGGTGAGTAACGAAGCAAATCAAGCATAATATCCGGTGTTACGGCATTTTGAAGCAACGGTAATAATTGCGTGATAATGCCAAAGGTACGCTCTTTCTCATTCGGGCTGGTTGGAGCATCATCGACAACAATGTCATACTCGACACTCGTTACTTCTTCACGCGTCAATGGAATATATTGCGCATTCTCCTCACCAGATATCCGTACCAAACGCCCATCGGACAAGTAATTCTGTATAAGGTGCAAAATAATCTTACCTTGCCGCTTGCGATACAAACGTAAGCCATCAAACAGACAAGCAAGCAGATTTAAACTGGATTGGCGTCGTTGTGCCTCCAAAATACCCGCTTGTGTCACTTCTCTTGTGCCAATGAATTCGGGCGATAAACCCGTCACCTGATTAATTGCTTCCTTAGCTTCATTAAACAGCTGGAAAAAGCCCTCTGGAAACTGTGCTACAGGCTTTGGTTGTATCTTGCCTTCTGCAAGAGCGCCATCTTCAGCAACTAGCAACGCATCAGCCCGCGCCCAATCTTGCATAGCCTGCCTGATGTCCTTAAACGCCCCTTCCTCGACAATAAGCCCCCCTTTGGATTGGCTATTAAGGATATACATCACTTGACTGAAATATTTATTCGCCCACCGTTGTGGATCTTTTGTCGGGCGCACAACCCCATAAAATTGCCGTTCTATCTTGTCAAAATACCCCGTTATACACTCCCAACCCAATTGACCAGCTGGAACCAAAGGTTGATCGGGGGATTCAAGCAATTTCCTCCCTAAAAAAGCACGCCTTACAACCTTTTTATTAAAAGCCGCCCCTTGAATATTAGGCATCATACATTGAAGCTGTTTAAATTCTTCCTCGCTATAATCACGAAATTCTCCAGTGCTTAAATCAGGCGCCTTGTAATATCGCTCGCTTTCAAACCAACGGCATTCAACAAGTGTAACCATCCGACGACCGTTTTCAACATCAATGCTCCCTTCATCACTGTAATAATCAAGATCATTATGGTGAACACCTTCATGAGAGCTCCCATCACGCGCCCAATCCGCACTCAGCTCTGTCCAATGAGATTTTGGAAACATCTGCTTGGCAACTTCCAAAGGCTTGCGGTCTACATACCACAAACGTTGTGCATCGGTTAAATTCGGTTGCACTGCCGCACTATCCCAGACCATTTTTAAAGGATCTAAACGCGTAATGACCGGTTCACCATCGAGGCTGTTCTCATAATCAAGGCGGGTATCAGTCCACCCCATTCCACAAATGACAGCATCTTGGAAAGCATCACTATCTGCATATTCAGCATGTGCCATGTCGCGAAACCATTCTGCTGCTCCTGTAAGCAATTCACTTGGCAATGCCTTCCCTATTTGACGAGGAATGAATTGCACTTCTCGCTTATTGTTGCGTTCTGAACCCACAACAGCATTCACAAGCGGAGCAATACGATTAAAAGTCATAACGGGGCGGCGTTGCTTTTTTAACGCCGATAAATCTTCTTCATTCCATTGATCACCATTGTAAAAACCAAAATCCTCCCGCGCATGTTCACGCCATTTGTTCACATGCTCCACATCTTCTTTGTACCAGCTCACAAGCTTACGAAACAAACCTTCATGAGAGAGATCAGATACATTGCTGTCTTTTTCTAAACGTTCATCATCATGCATCATTCTGCCATCCATGAGGTACTCTCATATTCCATTCTGCCGCTATAAGCTGGTCGCTTTTGTATTTCTTTTGGTGGTTTGTATGAAATACACATCAGTCCAAAGGCATCTGCCCCATGACTGGACCAATCATGCTCTGCTCCCAAGCCAATATTACGCTTCTCATCCCATTTCTCGTGATACCAGTTCAG
>NZ_JBHIPX010000024.1:7463-11508 GCF_042196245.1 Bartonella sp. AP19HLJMH | reverse complement strand
ACAATCAACGCCTTGTTGATGCCAATCGTGAACGTTGGCTGGAACAAGACAATAGCGGCTGGAATAGGTTGAATATGCTTATGAATGCCGGTCATGGTTTTGCAAGGAATTACGGCACGACAACGAATAATCATACAATCTCTAAGATAGAGGGCAATAATCCGTGGAAAAATGTAGGGACTATAGGTTCTTTAGCACTTCAAGCAGCACCGATGGCTTTTGGTTACATGGCAGGTGGTCCAATGGGAGCAGCGTTGGCAGGAGGAGCATCCAAGTTTTTTTTAGATTACATGAATCAAAAGAAAGCTCTGGAGAATAATTAAAGAATAGCTTTGTAGGAGAGTGTGATGGCATTTCCAATATTATTTCCATTAGCTGGGGCAGCTTTTATGGCAGCAAGAGCTGCGCCTCATGTTTTTAGGTATCTTGCTCCTAAAGCGGTTACAGGGGCGAATAGATTGGGACAATTAATAACAAAGAACCCCGTGGGGAATTTCATAACAAAGTACCCCAAAACCTCTCTATTTATGACTGGAATGTCAGGTATTGAAAGTATGATGACACCAGAGAAAGCACAAGCCCCATCCAACCCCTATTTACAGAATAGTCTGAATCCATATGGACCATTTATGCCCTATACGGCTCCTAAAGCGGAAATGCCTCTTGGATTTGATCAACATCCACCCATGCCAAATGCACTAGAGAGTACTCCACAAGAACTAAAACCTCATATTAATGAACAAACGCAACCATTAGCACCCGCTTCCCCAACACCGACTCCTGAACTGACAGATGCAGAGAAATTTTTACAGTCCAATACTTATAAGTTTTTTCAATCAGATGCGTATCAGAAGCTCAAAGATCTTTTTGCAGGTATGGCAGAATCTTCATCAGACGGTTCTGGGTGGGATGCGCTTGCAAGTGGTGTGAAGCATCTTAATGAAGGTGATAAACGAAGAGAACAAGTCAATCAAACCGTCGAATACCTAAAATCTAAAGGTTACAGCGAAGAAGAAGCTGCTATCATGGCACGTAATCCGCAAATGCTTAGTGCGATGCTAACAGGTGGTGATAAACCTCAGTTAGATAAAGGTTATGAATGGGATCCCAATTCACAACTAGGTGAACGTAGAGCGAGACCGGTTAAGGGGTCGATGCAGGAACTTGAGTATAATCAGAAAAAACGAGACATAGAAGAGTGGGAAATAGGTAAGAGAAACACTGCTGCTGTAGCAGCAAAAGAAATTAATCATATTGTGGATACAGTTAACAATGCTCTTCAAATTATAGAGAAGAATCCCAAAAAGGCTGCTGGTAAGGTCGGTGCTTTTACTCAGATTTTCCCCGATACTGCTGCAAAAACATTAAAAAATAAATTAAAAACGCTTGAAGGTGGTGTCTTTGTTCGAGTGATTGAAGCAATCAAAAAGCAAAGTGACGGCGGGAAATTAGGCGTTGGACCGTTATCTAATGAAGAAAGCAGGCGCATAGTAGCATCTTATGGTACTATGGACATTAGCGATAAACCAGAAGAACTATATAAAACGCTCTTAAAAATCAAAGATATGTTTGATCTTTTTAAAAAACTGAATGATGAGGAAATTTATAGGTTGTCAAATGGAATGGAAGTAAGACCGCGTCTAAAGTATTCTGCTCAATATGCTAATCAGTCGATGTCACAAGGAGGTAGTGCAAACTTGCCAACTACAATTAGCAGAGCAAATATTAAAAAACTTGCTATTGGAGATAAAGCAACCGTTCATGATGGTAAAGATTTGTATGAAATTATTAGGGATAGTTAAATGGTTCAGCATAATAATACTCATCAAGATTTTCCAGATTTTGGTACTGGAATAAGAATTATACGCCGTATCCCTAAACATGAATACGAAAAATCGGTAGAGGAACCATTTCCAGATTTTGGTACTGGAATAAGAGTTATACGTCGTATCCCTAAAGATGAATACGAAACATCATCCCAACATCCCGAAATAAGTAGCAGTGAAGCCTTTTGGAATTCTTTAAAGCATGGTTTGAGTTTTAATTTAGATGATGAGATTGCGGGGATTACAGCGGCAGGACGTGATTCTGATGATGAGTTGGCAATAAAGGCTTTTGCGAAGGGGCTTTACAACTATTGGACTGGAGATAAGAAAACCATAGAAAAATATGAGAAAGAAGCCAATAGAATACGTGATTATTATCGTAGGATGAGTGATCAACATTATTGGACTTCTTTTGCTGGAAATGCTTTAGGGTCGGCAATTCCTTCCCTTGCGACTTTAGGGGGAGGATTATTAGCCTCAGGAGCACGCTTTGTAGCGCCTACACTTGCAAGGAATGTGGCGGGGTCAAAATTAGGTCAAGCCTTTTTGAAAGCAGGTCAGTTACCCCCAAGTCGATTTGCAAGTCCATTTTTAGGCATCACGAACAAAACAACATTGCCGCATTTGCTTAAAGTAGGGGCGGCATCTGGTGCATTACATGGAGCGGGAGAAGGTGAAGGACTTGGTAATACACTTACAAGTACGTTATCTGGTGCAGGTTTAGGAGCGGGTGGGGCATTGGCTGGAAGTGCTTTAGCTCATTTAGCTGGTTATCCGGTAAGCGGAATACGAAGACTTTTTTCTCCTTCTCATAAGGAAGGTGTTGCAACAGACACGTTAAGAGCAATCAGTAAACATTTAGGTAAGGAGGCGTCTGAAGAGCTAGGAGAATCTTTTAAAAAAGCAGTTCCTACCGATTACGTAGCTGATCATAGTCCTTTTTTACAGGATCTTGTTTTTGATATCGCGAAAAGAAATCAAGGAGCTTATCTTGATTTGACTAAAAGAGCTGGGCAGAGAGCGCTGGGAGGAGGGGAGCGTATTCATCAGGCAGCAGATGAACACTTTGTTCCTCGTCAAAATGTTACAGGTTTAAAAGATGATCTTATCGCGATTAGGAAAGCAGAACCACATACTCTTTACGAAATAGCTCAAAAAACACCAATAGGAGAACAGCATTATGGTGCTCTTAATGAATTAATGAAGCGTCCATACTTCAAACAGGCTTATAAAGGAGGGCTACAGGAATTCACGAGTGGTGGCAAAGAAGTCAGTTCGTTTTCTTCTGAAAAATTTAATCTCCTTAAAGAAAAGCCCAACATGGGTGTTCTCCATGAAACGAAGGTTAAACTTGGTCTTATGAGAGATGAAGCCGAGAAGATAGGAGATAATAGTAAAGTTCATACCTTAGTTGGCATTCAGAAAAAGTTATTAGAGCTTATGGATGATATATCGCCTAAATATAAGAAGGCACGATCATTGTATCATCAATATAGTTCACGTTTAGATGCTATGGATGAAGGTTCCAAAATCCTTAGCAAGTCGGTTAATAAGGATGAGTTCAGTAAAATCTTTGATGAATTACCAAAGGCACAACAAGAATACTTTAAAAAGGGTTCAAGGGCAGAACTTTTACAAGGCATGGGTCAAACAAAAGACGAAGTATCCAAGGCAAAGGAGATTTTTGGTACGAATGATCTGTATAAACGATTTGCAAAGATTTATGGAGCCGATAAAGCTTCTGCGGTCAAGAAGGTTGTCGAAAAAGAAGCTAATTATGCAGATTTTTATAACAGAATACCAGGTCGTGTAGCGGATGAAAAGATCTCTTTTACGCATAATGTCAGTATGCCAACGGGTAAATTTGATGCAGCTATGCAAGCAGGAAAAGCAGCGGTGAAGGCTTCTTGGATTCCTTTCAAAGAGGCGGCGTTTAGAGAGCGTCAACGGATTGAAAAGGATGTTGTCAAATTGTTAACAGGGGGGGCACAGATTAAGAATGATCAAATTGTAGCTCTCATTCAACGCATGGTAAACGCGCATCATAAGGGATATGCGACAAAAGAATGGTTCAAAAAGCTTTCTGCTGCTTTGTTTGGAGGTGGGGGAAAAGCCTCAACGGAGGAGTTGAATTTATTGAGTGCATTTGAGTAAGGGAGGAGATTAGGCTATGACCCGTTCTAGTCCTTCTGTTAATCAAGCGATCCGTCAAGCAGCAG
>NZ_JBHIPX010000024.1:2357-7363 GCF_042196245.1 Bartonella sp. AP19HLJMH | reverse complement strand
CCCATGCAAGCGGCAGATGCCATGGGGCGGTTGACGCTTGATAATCGCAATCATTTAAGCCGCCTGTTGGGAAGAGCGCCTAGTGAAGCGGAATTGTATTTAGCCCATCAACAAGGAGCAGGAGGAGCCGCGCGGCTTCTTCAAAATCCCCATGCCAATGCGGCGCAAATTGTTGGGAGCAATGCGGTTGGCTTGAATGGTGGAAACAACGCTATGCGTGCAAGTGATTTTGTCAACCGTGTATTACAGATGTATGGGGGGCAGCCTCATAGAGCAAGTCCTACAGCGCAGGGTGGCATTAGAAATAGAGACAACTTGTTAGAGGTTTTAAGGGCATTATTAGCATCACAAGAAGAGGCTTCGGAAGAAGAAGAGAGTGATGATGATGATAATCCTTTGATGACGCAATTCATGCGGGCGTTTTACGGACCATTTTACAGAAGCTAGGATTCACGAGAAATGTCAACGATTTATGATTGGTCGCTTAGAGCGGCGGATAATACGCGTTCTGATAATTTGATTGATTGGTCCGAAGGACAGCATCCTAGCAGTGTGAATACGAGCGCCCGTGTGATGATGCAGCGCGTAAAGGAATACTTGTCAGACACGGGTGGAGAGCTTGAAGGCATTGTTACAAATGATCATGTCCAACAAACGAGTGTGATAAGACTTGCAAGCACTTCACAGTTTTTAGAGTATAAGAATGGTATCGTTTTGCGCTTTATGGCGACGGGCAGGAATGTTGGAGCGACCACGATTGTCTTAAATGCTTTAGATGGCAAGCCGGTTTATAAGGCAACGGAAACGGGTTTATCGCTTTTATCAGGGGGCGAAATCCAACAAGGGTGCATTTATACATTGTTTTATAATGGAGATCATTGGCATCTTGTTAATCCTACCCCACTCCCTTTAGAAGAAGAAGAAAGCAGTCTTTATCCCACGGGTTTTATAGGAACGTTTGGCATGCGTGGGATTCCAAAGGATTGGTTAATTTGCGATGGGAAGGCTTATTTGCGTCGTGATTATCGTGATTTATTTGAGACGATAGGAACGGTTTGGGGAGAGGGTGATGGCGCCACGACATTTAATGTTCCCGATTTTCGAGGGATGTTTTTACGGGGGCTTGATGGAGGGCGCAATATTGATGAGGGGCGTTCTTTTGCAAGTGTGCAAACAGATTTAATTGAGTCGCATCAACATCAAGGACAGAGCCTTTCGATGTCTCATTTTACCAGCAACGAAAATTTTTGGGATGGGAATACGACGGATGTGTTGGGCTATCGTCTAGGCTTGTTTGGGGGGAGCTCTCTAGCGAATTTTATGGGCATAGAGCGTGAGAATTTAGGGGGCTACATTGTAAGTTCTCATACTCTTGATGAGAACCAAGAGGTTGTTTTGGAGAGCACTGGTGAAGGCGAGACGCGTCCAGTTAATGTGAGTGTTCTGTTTGCGATTAAGACATGAGGTGTAAGATGTCGACGATCTATGATTGGTCTTTAAATGCCTCCTTGAATGCCTATTGTGATGATTTGATTGATTGGTCAAAAGGACAACGTCCTAGTAGTCTGAATAATAGTGCTCGTGTGATGATGCAACGTGTGCGTGAGTATTTATCGGATACGAGTGGTGTGATTGAAAGCACTTTTACGGTTGATGCTGAACACCAGACGACGTTGATAAGACTTCAAAGCCAATCGCAATTTTTAGAGTATAAGAATGGGATATCAATTTATTTTAAAGCGAAGGGCAAGAATGTTGGGGAAACCGCAATTGCCTTGAATGATTTGGCGGCTAAACCTGTTTACAAGGCGACGGAATTAGGTCTCCGTGTTTTATCGGGAGGCGAGCTTCAAAGGGGGTGCATTTATAGCTTGGTTTATAGGGATCATGCTTGGCAAGTTTTAAATCCTACGCCTCTCTCTTTATCGCAAGAGCCGGTTATCCCTGTTTATCCACTAGGGACGATAGGGATTTTTGGGATGCAAGTTTTGCCAGATGGCTGGTTACCATGTGATGGGAAGGCTTATTTGCGTAGTGATTATCCTGCTCTTTATGAAGCGATAGGGATCAGGTGGGGAGGCGCTGATAGTTGGACGAAGTTTAATGTTCCCGATTTGCGTGGTGTTTTTTTACGAGGTGTTGATGATGACCGCGAGATAGACCGCTTTCGTTATCTTGGCACTTTACAAAATGACGCAATGAGAAAGCATGACCATGGGGGTCAATCCTTTACGATTTTGAATGATGAAAATCAGGAAGAGAGTTGGCATGGTGATATGACGATCATCTGGGGATATGTGTTGAATGACCAGCAAAGATTGAAGCTTGCTGAACGTTTGGGCGTGAGAGCAGAGGATATACGCGTGCACCATAAGCTCGCCTTTCCCCATTCCCACCTTCACATGCGTGATGTTGCATTGGCAAGTTCAGGTATAAGTGAGACGCGCCCGATTAATATGAGCGTTGTGTTTGGAATCAAGACGTGAGGTTTAGATGTCCACGATTTATGATTGGTCTTTAACGGCATCTGAGAATGGTGGTGCTGATGCTTTAATTAATTGGTCAGAGGGACAGCACCCTAACACGGTTAATAATAGCGCTCGTTTTATGATGCAACGGGTAAGTGAGTATTTATCGGATACGGGGGGTGTTCTTGAAGGGATTGTGACGGTTGATAATAACCAAAAGACGAGCGTGATAAGGCTTCTAAGTCAATCGGCATTTTTAGAGTATAAGAATGGCATATCGGTTTGTTTTAAAGCGAAGGGCAAGAATGTTGGGGCGACAACAATTGCTTTAAATAATTTAGCCGGTAAGCCCGTTTATAAGGCAACAGAAACCGGTTTATTAGCCTTATCGGGAGGAGAGATACAAGATGGCTGTCTTTATACGCTTGTGTATGATGAAGAGCTTACGGGTTGGCAAGTTCTCAACCCGACAAGGGGCAAAGTTTCTTCCTTAAAACGTTTACCTTCCGGTCTGATAGGACCGTTTGCAATGGAGCGCTTGCCGGATGGTTGGTTGCCATGTGATGGAAGTGCTTATTCACGGTATGTTTATTGGGATTTATTTTGTGTCATAGGAACGACGTGGGGAGAAGGAGATGGCGCCACGACGTTTAATGTTCCCGATTTTCGGGGGCTATTTTTACGGGGACTTGATAATGAACGCAATTTAGACCCTTGGCGTTCTTTTGCAAGTATACAACCCTGTTCTTTAAAAGCGCATGAGCATTTTATAGGTCCAGCGTCATCAGAAGGTCTTTCTTCTCGAAAGAAACGGAATGTTTCTTCTACTGAAGCGCCCGTGACAAGGCGAAAGAGATCTGTAGACGAAGAGTGTGTAGGTTTGAGTGGGGATGCTTTGGACAAGTGTAATCAAGAATTTGACCAAATAGCAGGAAGTCCACAGGTAGAGACTCCCTTTTGGTTTACAGAAAAAGACAAGCCGCCGCGTTTACCTTGGTTTATCAGGAGCCCCTTTGCTAATTTTTTATATTATTCAACGCCTATAACGGCAGGTCTGAATGACAGAGAGCATCATGAACATCATCTCATGGCAGAGAGGGTTGGTGGTGTTGAAACGCGCCCCGTTAATGTGAGTGTAATTTATGGGATCAAGACATGAGGAGTTGAAATGTCATTAAAACCGTTTGCGATATCAGAGATTAGCGACCCGTCTCAAGTACGGGTCGTTTTGTATTCGGGGGGAGGTTTTGTACATGCGCCGCTTAATGGCGTTTTTGATTTACTGAAAGCCGCTTTGAAAACAGAGCTTGATGGTTCACTGAAAGATTTAGAGAAGCGCTTAGAGACCTTAAGCGAAGAGCTTGAAGATTTGAAAGAGTGTTCATTAGACGAAGTGCTCTGAATGATGTGAGGACGAAAGCAGATGAAGATACCCGATCATGAACATGAATATTTGATACCTGTCGCGACGAGAGAAGAAATGATAGCAGGAACTTCTCAAGACAGTGTTGTTGTTCCGAAGCTTTTAGGGACGGCGTCTTTGTATTCGTATGAAACCTTTGCGCCGTTAGAGCAGGTTGTTAATGCAAGGAAAGAAGCAGAAAAAGCCATGGCGCGTGCGAATGGCGCGCAACAGGTTGCAGAAGAGGCGAAAAAAGTATCGGAAAGAGCGCTTAGCGAAGTTACCAAAACGGGTGAAGCGGTTACAGCAGTAACAACAACGGCTAATCTTGCAAAAGATACAGCGGATACAGCCAAGGGATTAGCCGAAGAAGCCAAGAGTGCCTCTGATGCCGCCAAGCAAATGGCAGAAGAGGCGAAGGCAGGATTTGATAGAGCTACAGGGGAAATAAGTAGTACGAAAGGTTCATTGGCTACGGCATTGCAAAGTTTTGTAGAGGTCAAGCAGGCAAGTGAGAACGCCGTCCATGTCTCGACAGAAGCAAAGAGATTAGCCGATGAATCGAAATCCATTGCTGAACGTGCAGAACAAACAGCGAGAGATGCTTCCCAAACAGCAACAGAGACGACGCAAGTAGCCGCAACAGCGGTAGCAACGTGTCATGAAGTTAAGACAGTAGCGACACAAGCAAGTATGAAGGCAGATGGAGCCAAACAGACAGCCGCTGATGCGAAGGATATTGCCGAAGAAGCAAAAGGTTTATCGGAACGGGCGACATCTTCTGTTAGAGAACTTACAAAAACAGCGTCTCAAGTACAAACGGCAGTAGAGAAGGCATTAACGGAGTCAAGAGAATCCAAACAGATAGCAGAGTCATCTAAGACACTCTCAGAAGAAGCCAAACAACTCGCAACAGAAGCCCAAAATGCCTCTACCAATGCGCTTACAGAAGCGAATGCAGCGAAGGATAAAGCATCTACAGCGCTTACCTTAGTCAATGATGTCAAGAATATTTCTGAAGAAGTGAAAGGTATTGCAGAAACGGCATTATCGACCGCTACCACAGCTAAACAGGCTGGTGATGAGATCGGGCAAAAAGCTTTAGAAGCGTTAACGAAGTCGAGTGAAGCTAAGAG
>NZ_JBHIPX010000024.1:0-2257 GCF_042196245.1 Bartonella sp. AP19HLJMH | reverse complement strand
CAGCGAAGAGCACAGCAGAAGAAGCCAAGAATGTAGCGGATAGAGCAACAGAGAAAGTAGAGCAAGCTGTAAGAGAGGCTAGCGATGCGAAATCTAAAGCGGAAAGTTTAAAGACTGTTGCGACTGAAGCGAAATCCACGAGTGAACAAGCAAGTCAAACAGCCTCTAATGCTAAAAGTTTATCAGAAGAAGCAAAGGTTAAAGCAGAAAGTGTAGAGAGAGTTGCGAATGAAGCAAATCAAACAGCGACTTCTTCGAAGAGCGTATCAGAAGAAGCAAAAGAAGAGGCAAGTAATGCCAAAGCGATAGCCTTAGAAGCGAAAAGTGCAGCGGATACAGCAACAGCGACGGCTCATCAAGCCCAACAGAGTGCAGAGGAGGCTACAAAATTAGCTTCTGAAGCGAAAGCGGTAGCAGAGTCTGCGGCGCGTTCAGGAGAGACGGCAGGGCAGGTTGATGCAGAAGCGTTGAAGGGTATAGCTACAGCAGCAAAGAGTAAAGCGGAAGCAGCAGAGAAGGTAGCAGAAGAAACGAAAGGTGCTTTGGATGGTCTAAAACAATTAGCCAATAGTGCGAAGTCGACAGCGGACGAGGCAAAGAAGGTAGCTGATGGTGCACAAAAGAAGGCATCACAGGTAGAGACAGTAGCGGGTGAAGCTGAAAAGATAGCGAAAGAAGCCAAACAGACAGCAGGTTATGCCAAGCATGATGCGGAGCAAGCGCGTAGTGAGGTGGAAAATGCAAAAAGCACAGCGAATGCAGCGTGGAATAAAGCCCACAAAGCGAATGAAACAGCAGATAGTGCTAAGCTTACAGCAAGTTTAGCAGAAACGGCAGGCGAAGAAGCCAAGAAAATAGCGGAGAAAGCCAATAACTACGCGTATGAAGCAAAAGATGAAGCCGAAAAAGCCAAGGAAATAGCCAATAGTGCAAAATATGCAGCAGGAGAGGCGAAAAAGGCAGCTGAAACAGCGGGTAAGAAAGCCGCGTCTTTAGAAGCAGCCGCAGAAGAAGCACAAAAAATAGCACAGGAAGCCAAACAGACAGCAGGTTATGCCAACCATGATGCTGGGCAAGCTCGTAGTGAGGCGGAAAAGGCAAAAAGCACAGCAAATGAAGCGTGGAGTAAAGCTTACGACGCGAATGAAGCAGCCAATAACGCTAAGACTATAGCAAGATTAGCAGAAATGGCAGGTGAAGAAGCCAAGAAAATAGCAGAGAAAGCCGATGACCGAGCGTATGAAGCCAAGAATGAAGTAGAAAAAGCCAAGGAAATAGCGAGTAATGCAAAATATATAGCAGGAGAGGCGCAAAAGGCAGCTGAAACAGCGGGTAAGAAAGCCGCGTCTTTAGAAGAAGAAGCGGAAGAGGCACAAAAAATAGCCAAGGAAGCCAAGGAGTCTGCTGGTTATGCAAGACATGATGCGACGCAAGCGCGCAATCAGGCAGAAAATGCAGAGAAAATAGCCTCGTCTGCGAGGAGTAGGGTTATTGATATCAACCAAGTGGTTGAGAATTTTAAAGCCCCCGTAAGTTTAGCGCGGATGTACTCAGAAGAAGCCAAGAAAAAAGCCGAGTCGGCAGATTCACAAGCCTATCAAGCCAAGAGCGAAGCCGAAAAAGCCAAAGAAGTAGCCGATAGAGCGAAAAGGACAGCAGAAGAAGCCAAAACAACAGCCGATACGACGAAACAAGAGCTTGGAGGTATCAAGAGTTCCCTAGCAACGGCAACAACAGCCCATACAGTAGCTTCACAGGCAAAAGCGCTAGCGGAAGAGGTAAACAATTTACTGAAACAGTCCAATTTAACGGTTCTTTCAATTTCCACCCCGTTTCTTGTAGCGACAGGCAAAGCGCAATTAACCTTGAAAAAAGGAACACGCATAACTTTGGCATTAGGCAATGATATTTTAGTTGCAAGTTATACGGTAGATACAAGAATAAGCGTTCCTTCTCTTTCGGCGGGTAAGGATTATTATGTTTATTTGGTTTCTGATGGAGGACAGTCTCATAAATTTGTTTTATCAGAAAACTCTACGTATCCAAGGGATTACACAGTGAGTAATTCGCGAAAGATAGGAGGGTTTCATACGCTCTGTGCGGATGTTGGTACGATTTCCGGTCATCCATTGTCTGGTTATAGAGCAGGGGATATTTTACCCAATTCAGTTTGGTGTCTCAATCACCGTCCGCATAGTTCACCAGAAGGTATGGTTTATGACCCCTCTACAGATCTTTGGGTTGATATTTATCTTCA
>NZ_JBHIPX010000023.1:0-13420 GCF_042196245.1 Bartonella sp. AP19HLJMH | reverse complement strand
CAAATATTGCCAAACATAACCGCAACCATCCTCACAACCGATATGCGAAATCATCCGTCTATTGTTTGTATCAACGTATCCTCCAGACGTCTTAGGAGAAGGCGCTTGATTGCCGACAATACTGGTTGCTTGATTACTTCCATACATGCATGGCGAAAACTCATCACTCGTCAAAAATCTCTTACTAACAGACCAAAAATCAAAGGCATGATTCGCATAGCTACGATTGCTCGTAATCGGAACACCATATGCCGACTTTGCATTTACACCTGTCCCTGATTGAAGATAAATATCAACCCAAATATTATGCCACGGATTGTAAACCATCCCTTCTGGACTACTACGTGGGCGGTGATTTAAACACCAAACAGAATTGGGCAAAATATCCCCCGCTTGATAACCCGATAAGAGATGACCTTCAATCTCACCAACATCCGCACATAGCGTATGAAATCCACCGATCTTTTCAGAATTATCCTCTGTATAGCCATCAGGAGCCGTCAGATTTTGCGAAAGCTCAAAGGATAGCTCATTCGTCTGATCTTTTAAGATGAGATATATAATAATCCTTTCCTGCTTCAAGATCTTCGTCAAAAGTCATCCTTCCACGCCCTAGAACGCGGTAAAAGAGATACCTACCCCCATTCTCTTCACCATGATAAAAGCGAAAACATGCCCCGTCATTGATCACAAGACCTTTTCTATTTTTCGGATCGGCTTCCAGAATTCTGTCAGGTTGATGAAAACGCACATTCTCTAAAAAATTAGTGGAAAGAGAACCTACCTTACTTTGAAGTTCAGAAAGACTGTCACTGTTCCTCTGTGCCTTCTCTTGAACTTCTATCAATGCACTCTTCGCTTCTTCCGCTAACACTTTTGCCTCAGAGGCGGCTGTATTCGCAGAATTTGTCGTTGCTGTCACCGTGTCTAATGAACTCTTGACCTCTCCAAGCCCTCGCTTTGTCGTATCAGCCTCTTCTTTTGCTTGCTCCGCAACATTCATCGCTTCTTCCGCTGTTATCTTCGCAGTCTCAGCTACTTCCTTGGCTTCTACAACCAAAGGTTCTACCTTATCTGCCTTAACCTGCGCTGCTTCATAAATGATCAGATCAAATTCTGATAAACCGTATTTCTCTTGCGCATCCGCAATCACTTGGATTAATTGGTAAGTAGCAAACACCACGGTCATTGCATTCGCTAAGACTTTATTTGTTTTTTTCAAAGCTTTTGAACATCATTTGGTAGCTGATAGAGCCAAGATCTGAGACATCGAGTTCGACAACAGCATCTTTGTTTTACGACGCTTGCCAACTTATGTATCAGAATACACCACAAAGGAATGAAACAGTACTTCTGTATAGCGTGTCCATTCTCTTATCGTTTATGACATCAAAGCCAGAAAAGGCACGAGAAACAAAACACGCTCTCCAGTTCCGGCTATTTATTGTGCTATCTTAAAGCTGGTAAAAATCTTCTCCGTTCCAAATGCCATAATAAGTTTGCCACGGTCTGCTTCTTTTTAATCATCACAGACTTTCTCATACTTTTGGATTTGTTGAAAAGTTATCCCTAATTGGTGCCCTAATTGCTTTTACGACATTCCCAGCATTTTTCTTTGAAAGCGATTTTTTGCCTATAGAAATGTCGTTAAAATGTGGCTTTTTGCTTTTCACTTTCAAGTCCCCCGCCGGTTGCGAGCACCCTCGCATTAGTATTCCGAGAGCCTGAAAGTATTGAATACGAACCAGATTTTTACTTTTAGTGCTCATAGCACCTAGACATAGAAAAATATCCCATAATTCCGAGACACCCACAGAGTGGGCTCATTTATGATCGAACTTTAGGGCTTTCAGACCCTACTAATCGCTGCGTAGACGAGCAAAATCACTCTTTAAGTAATAAAGTAATTTCAGGAGATTAGCAATCAAAATGAAAATAATCTCAAAGACTATAAGATTGAGCACTCTTCAAAAGAGGATAATGCGAAGGGCTGTCATCGTGGTTAGTCATTAACCCACATAATGCTTCTTTTCCAGAAAACGCAAAACGCGATATAAGAAAAAATGTTGTTTGCAAAGTTTTCTCTTGCCTATACAAAGAGAAAATGAAAAATTTGGAGGGCTCCCATGATAAATGACATCTACTGTGTTGGATACAATTATGTTGAACATGTTCATGAACTAGGTAATGTTGTTGAAGATGAACCTGTTATCTTTAGCAAGCCAAAAAGTTCACTCGTTTTAGGCAATGAAATTTATCTCCCTGATTTTTCCAAAGAAATACATTTTGAAACCGAAATTGTGCTCAAAATCTCAAAGGACGCTTTCATGATCATGGAGGCAGAAGCAGAAGAATGCTATGATGCCGTAGCAATAGGTCTTGATCTCACCGCGCGGGATTTGCAAACAAAACTGAAAGAAAAAAAGCTTCCTTGGCTTTTATCGAAAGGATTTAAAGGCGCTGCATACGTCTCTGACTTCATAAACAAGGAAAAAATAAACAACCCAATAACCTTTGCAATGAAGTTGAATGGCGAAACAAGACAAGTTGGCAATACGAAAAATATGATCTTTAGCTTTGAGAAGATAATCTCATTTTTAAGTCACTACATTCAGCTAAGACGTGGTGATCTCATATACACAGGCACTCCACAGGGTGTCGGAAAACTTTCTCAGTTTGACAGAATAGAATTGTATCTCGAAAATCAATTAATTTCAGAGCTAAAAGTAAAATGAATCATCAAATACTGACCTTTTTCCTTGTTTCATTTTTTTAGTCATCTCACCGGGGCCGAATATGGCCCTTATCATCGATAATGCAACGAGATTGGGAAGAAAGAACGCATTTGTAAACGTTTTAGGATTGTGTACAGCAACATATGTGCATGGGGCATTTTCCACACCTAGGTGTATCAGCGCTCATTCTCAACAACAAAACGCTGTTTTTTTTAGTAAAACTCATGGGTGGCAGCTATTTATTATACATGGGCTTTAAATCAATTAAATCTGGAATACACAGCTTAAATTCAAAAGAAAGAAGTTCAACGAATGAAAAGCATGCTACGAGTTAAACAAAGCTTTTAACCAGCTATATGGACGGTTTTCTGACACAAATACTAAACCCCAAAGTATCTATATTTTACATAGCAGCTTTTCCAAAATTCTTAGCTTCTGGAGGTAGCATTAAAAAAGGTTTTGAACTTGTCACAATACATTCTTTCAACATCTTTGCATGGTTTACTTTAATGACCATTTTTATATCATTTGCCAGTACCGCCTTAAAAAAGCAGCGGGTAAAAGGCTCGATTAACATTGCGACAGGAACAGTTTTATCTTTGATAACAAATTGTAAAGTTAATAGAGCAATCTTTTCCTGATTCTGTCTCTCACTATGAATAGCTCAATCTCTAACAGAGCTTATACAATCCCCAGTTCTTTTTTCTTTGTATAACTGAATTACGTTGCATTTCTTTATCATACTCTCAAGGACGTTTGTGTAAACTTTGTGTAAACAATGTGAGTTTCTCGCAACATTTTATAAAATGTTACCAATATCTAAACAAAATCCTTATTCATCACTTTTAAAAAAATAAGCTATGATATTCCTCTTTTCGTTTATGAAACAAAAGTAACTTTTTGATTTATGATAGCACCATACAAACAAAAAAATGATTTAAAAATCATTTTAATTTTCCATTAAAAATTGTTTCTTAAACTAAGATGAGAACTCTCGAGTGCTACTTGAGCAAAAAGTAAACTCTCACCATTATGAATAATAATAAATAATGCACTGATTACAAATAATAAGTTTCAAAAAATTATAAAAACTCCTGACAACTTTCTGAAATAATTTTAAAAGCCCCACGTCTTTTAATGAACAATTAATTTGTTATTCATAACAATAAAAAGCTCCCCATTCAAATATCTGTTACGTTATTTAAGAGGAAAACATTCTCTTTTTTCAAAACCATATTCCTAAAACATATTCTTTTCTTTATCCACACAAAATCCTAAAAAACGTTTTTTTCCTTTACACCTCATTTATATCATGCTTCGATACAAAATAATGCTTTTTTAGTGTAATTTAATCTCAAAATAATTAAAGGGAACCCCCAAAAAATGAGCTACAAACAAAATTTAAAAGATAATTCTCAGAATAAGTTACAGCGTGGACTACACAACCGACATGTACAACTTATAGCCATTGGTGGTGCTATTGGAACAGGTCTCTTCATGGGGGCAGGAAAAACAATTAGTGTAGCAGGTCCTTCCATCATACTCGTTTATGCTATTATCGGTTTTGCTCTATACTTTGTCATGCGTGCTATGGGAGAATTGTTGCTTTCTAATTCACAATACCGATCTCTTGTTGATTTTTCAACCGATATGCTAGGACCGGGAATCGCTTTCTTTGTTGGCTGGAGCTATTGGTTGAGCTGGGTTGTAACTGGAGCTGCTGACATTATTGCCATCATCACTTATATGAACTTTTGGTGGCCAACACTCAATCCATGGTTTACCGTTTTTACCTGCATTAGTGTCTTTTTAATCTTTAACCTCTTTGCCGTGAAACTATTCGGTGAACTTGAATTCTGGTTTGGTCTTATCAAAGTCGTCGCAATTTTAGCATTAATTGTTGTGGGATTTTATATGATCGTTACGGGCTTTACCTCTCCCAATGGTACGGTTGCTTCTCTCAATCACGTATGGAACGATGGCAATATCTTTCCGCGAGGAATGACAGGTTTTTTTGCTGGATTTCAAATTGCCATTTTTTCTTTTGTTGGTATAGAAATTGCTGGAACAACCGCTGCTGAAGTAAAAGAACCTAAAAAAGTTCTCCCCAAAGCAATTAATGCAATACCGATCCGTATTGTACTCTTTTACATTTTTTCTCTCGCTGTAATTATGTCTGTCACACCTTGGGATCAAATTGTTCCAGATAAAAGCCCCTTTGTCTCGATGTTTTGGCTTGCAGGCATTCCGATAGCTGCTGGCTTGGTAAACTTTGTCGTTATTACCTCAGCTGCCTCTTCAGCAAATAGTGGTATTTTTTCTACCAGCCGTATGATATATGGACTTGCAACACAAAAAGGTGCCCCTCCAATTTTAGGTAAACTTTCCAGATACCATGTTCCAGCCAATGCTCTATTCTTTTCCTGTTTATGTATTTTAATAGGGTATACAATTGCCTCACTCTCTCCAAGCCTCATAAGTGCTTTTACAATTGTGACAAGCATTTCAGCTATTGCATTTTTATTCGTATGGTCTGTAATTTTGATTAGCTATATTGTGTATCGTCGCAATCGCCCTCATCTACACGCTGAATCCATTTATAAAATGCCAGGAGGTGTTATCATGTGTGGGATAATTTTAGTTTTCTTTGTTTTCATGCTCTATTTGTTGACATTAGAAGCTGATACTCTACTAGCCTTAAAATATAGTATATTCTGGTTTGTTTTCTTAGGTATAATGTATTTTATGTTTGTAAAGAAAAAAATAACTCAAGGTAACAAATAAAGTCTATACATAAAAACATCTCAAAAAAGGGTAATTTTAGTTACCCTTTTTCTACTTAACCTCCTCCCCAAACATCAAAAAACGACGATTCCTACCGGCACCGGTTTGTAAACAATCCGGCTTATTAAGGGGGAATGCTGCTGATCATTTATATGGTTCACCTACATAAGGCTCTATGGGCTAGCCCTGCCCTGAACACTCACCACCCATTCTAAAAATACTTAATGCGTAAAATGTTATATGCTTTATATCACTACTCTACACAACAGTATTTTACTGCACAATAGGATAAGAAACGAGCTATTCTGTAAAAAATTCTCTATAAACTTCACTGACATTGTTTACTAATAAAACATGAGATTTATCTAAAACTTTCCCCCCAAAAAAATTTATATTCAATTTTTTATCAAAATTAAAAATATAGCTCTAAACAGAATATATCTTAATAGCTATCTGCAATAAAAAAAGATTCTATGAAAATATTTTTCTATTTGTAATAAATTTTAAATATTAATACTTAAATGTAAATTTTAAATATATTTTTTAATGTTTTAAATAATAGTTTAACAATTTAAACTTATTTTATTTATATACAAAGTTTTATATTTAATAAATTTACAATTTTATTTATATTTTTATACAGATAACAATATCTATAAATAAATAATTTTAAATATAAAGATATTTATATAAAAATTACTATAAACAAATATACATAAATATAAATTATTATTTATATACATATAATAATAATATATAATATAAATTATATTATATATTATATATATTACTTATGTATAAAACATAAAAAATCAAAAAAATATAATACAATTTATCTTTTTTTTCTTATATATAAAATAATTATTCCATTAATTAATAATGTTTTTGCTTTATTCACATATAGTCATAGAAAAAAATTCCTTTACTCCTTAACCATAGCGTGTTCCGATAGAAGGAATTACCTTTTTTAGGGTAATTTTTATTTAAAAATAACTAAGGAGAACTCCCCAAAAATGAACAAACAAAATTTAGAAAAAAAACCTAAGAAGAAATTGCAACGTGGACTACATAACCGACACATACAACTTATAGCCCTTGGTGGAGCGATTGGAACAGGTCTCTTCATGGGATCAGGAAAAACAATCAGTGTAGCAGGCCCCTCAATTCTACTCGTTTATGCAATTATTGGTTGTGCTCTATACTTTGTCATGCGTGCTATGGGAGAGTTATTGCTTTCTAATACACAATACCGATCTTTTATTGACTTCTCAACCGATCTTCTAGGGCCATGTGCCGGATTCTTTATCGGCTGGACATATTGGTTGTGTTGGATTGTCACTGGAACTGCTGAAATTATTGCTATTGTCACTTATACACACTTTTGGTGGCCTGAGCTCAATCCGTGGATTCCTGTTATAATTGGTCTTATGTCCTTTTTAATTCTTAACCTCGTCGCCGTAAAACTATTTGGCGAACTTGAGTTTTGGTTTGGTTTTATCAAAATCGTAGCAATTCTAGTCCTAATCGTTGTAGGATTTTATATGATCTTTACCGGTTTTGTCTCTCCAAACGGTACGGTTGCTTCTCTTAGCCATATATGGAACGGTGGGAATATTTTTCCGCGAGGAATTACAGGCTTTTTTGCTGGATTTCAAATTGTTATTTTTGCTTTTGTTGGCATTGAACTCGCTGGAACAGCTGCTGCTGAAGTAAAAGAGCCTCAAAAAGCTTTACCACAGGCTGTTAATTCAATACCAATCCGCATTGTATTCTTTTATATATTCTCTCTTCTTGTGATTATGTCTGTGACGCCGTGGGATCAAATCAGTCCAGAAAAAAGCCCATTTGTAACAATGTATGCACTTATTGGTATCCCAACTGCTGCAGGTTTGATGAACTTTGTTGTCCTCACAGCTGCTGCATCTTCAGCAAATAGTGGAATTTTTTCTACCAGCCGTATGATATATGGGCTAGCAACACAAAAAGGTGCTCCTAAATTTTTAGGAAAACTTTCTCGTAACCACGTTCCAGCCAACGCATTATTCTTTTCATGTATATGCATCTTATTTGGTTATGCCGTTGTATCGTTATCTCAAACACTCATAGCTGCTTTTACAATTGTTACGACAATTGCCGCAACTTTGTTTATATTTGTATGGTCTATCATTTTGATCAGCTATATCGTCTATCGCCGCAATCGTCCTCTCCAGCATACTGTCTCTCCTTATAAAATGCCAGGAGGTGTTGTTATGTGTTGGGCGCTTCTTGTTTTCTTTGCATTCATTATCTATTTATTGTCATTAGAAGCTGACACTGCCATAGCTTTAAAATACACTCCAGCATGGTTCATATTTTTAGGAATTGTATACTTTCTTTTTGGGAAAAAGAATTATGCAAAAAATTAAAAAATAAAGCTTATATTACAAAAAACATATAAAAAGGGTAACTAAAGTTACCCTTTTTATATTTATCTATAAAATTATAAAAGCTATTGACAAAATATCTCTGTAGAATCTTCAATTACGCTCTTTATCAACCAAAGCATTCGATTTTATCCAAGGCATCATAGAACGAAGTTTTTTACCCACTTCTTCAATAGGATGATTATCATTTAAACGCCGCATACTTTTAAAATGAGCAGCACCAGCTTTATATTCTTGAATCCAATTCGATGTAAATTTACCCGTTTGAATATCTTTCAATATACGTTTCATTTCTGCTCTGGTTTCATCCGTAATCACACGTGGACCAGACATATATTCACCCCATTCAGCTGTATTAGAAATCGAATAATTCATATTTGCAATGCCCCCTTCATACATGAGATCAACAATCAGTTTAACCTCATGCAAACACTCAAAATAAGCCATTTCCGGCGCATAACCTGCTTGTGTTAATGTTTCATAACCTGCTCGAATCAATTCAACAAGACCACCACAAAGAACCGCTTGTTCACCAAAAAGATCAGTTTCGCACTCTTCTTTAAATGTTGTTTCAATCACCCCAGCACGTCCACCACCAAGTCCACATGCATAAGATAATGCTACATTATGTGCATGCCCTGAAGCATCTTGCGCCACCGCTATTAAGCAAGGAACACCACAACCCCGTTGGTATTCATGACGAACTGTATGCCCTGGACCTTTAGGAGCAATCATCACAATATCAACGTTTTTTTTAGGTTCAATCAAGCCAAAATGAATGCTCAAACCATGCGCAAAAGCAATCGCTGCCCCATCGTGTAAATGATCATGAATATGTTCCTTATAAATATCAGCTTGCAATTCATCTGGTGTTGCCATCATGATGAGATCTGCCCATTTTGCTGCTTCAGCAACACTCACCACTTCAAAACCATCAGCCATGGCTTTTTTAACTGTTTCCGACCCTGAACGCAAAGCTATTTGCACATTTTTAACACCAGAATCTTTCAAGTTTAAAGCGTGCGCACGCCCTTGAGAACCATAACCAACAATGGCTACTTTTTTCCCTTTAATGAGATTAACATCCGCATCACGATCATAATAAACACGCATAAAAAATTCCTTCTTTCTCTATTTAAACTGGATTTCAGATTATTTTTATTCAATAAGAAACATTATCTACAGTGCATCACACACTTATAAAGACAAAAAACACCGCTTATAAGAACACAGCAATTGAATAATTTTAAAGTTTACATATTGCATAGAAAAAACTGTAGTCCCCAAACATTCCTAAAACATATACGGATCCCCAAATAAACTTCAACTGCTATTCTACAAAAACAATAATTACACAAAATAAGATTTCTAAAGAAAATTTAGCTAATATTCTACTCTTTTATCGTGCAACAAAACGCTATATTCTAAAAATTAAGATACAACATACAATCTTTAACATGAACCAAATCAATACGGATAGCAAGAAAAATTACAAAATAACAAGTATTGTTTTAATACAACCTTCAAAAGCATATACAACAATATCTTTAGAATAATAGAGAGGATGTTTTTACTTTTTACGTTCTTTAATATCCACGCCTCTCACACGAAGAAGCCCCCCATACGGCTATTATGTTATCCATTTATGGCACCTTATAAAAAAATTTTAATATGCTCAAGCCCTTTTCAAGAATTCCCTATAATAGTGTAAGATTTATTGCACATCACTCTCTTTACTTCATAAAGCTACAAGTCGATATCATCATTCTATTTAACAGCTCCTATTGCATTAAGCTTATTCATAAGGAGATTTTACGTTATACTATTTACAGATAACCCAAAAATGCGCTCAAATATCAAGAAAGTTTGTGTATTGATCCATTAAAATCCTACGCATTCCTTTATAAGGGAAATACTTTCAAAACCCTATTTCTTCTCCATTCAAAGAAATTATAATAAGAAGATTTTAAAACTTCCTCATAATGGATAGTACAAATAAAAAACATCGCATACACTCAAAAACAAAAGATAGAAAGCAACCAATAAATAGAGGAACAATAGAATATTTATAATGCACGATAATAGTGCTATTTATCTCAACATATATAAAATTGTTTTTTAAGATAAATTGGCAAACCTCTATAAAAATTTCTTTTCCAATTTTTATAGAGAGAAAAAGATTACGATAATAACCGGATAAAACGCTGAACAGTCTCATGTATTCCATACTCTAATGCATCAGCAATGAGCCCATGGCCAATAGAAACTTCATCAAGCCAAGGAATATTTTTGACAAGAGCAGGAAGATTCATAAGTGTCAGATCATGCCCCGCGTTTATACCTAACTGCAACTCTTTTGCTCTTCTTGCTGCTAAAACAAGTTTATTGAGCTCTTGATCTTGTTTTTTTTTATCCTGAAATGCACCACCGTAAGGTCCCGTGTAAAATTCCACACGATCAGCGCCCATTGCTTTAGCAATATCAAGACCATCGACAGTAGGATTAGCAAAAAGGGATACACGAATCTTTCTGTTTTTTAAATTCTGAATAATAGGTGCTAAAAATTCTGCATCATGAGTAAAATTCCAACCATGATCAGACGTTGACTGATCTGGATCATCAGGAACAAGGGTAATCTGATCCGCATAGTTTTTAGCGATATCTAAAAATTGATCACTGGGATAACCTTCAATATTAAACTCAGCAGTAGGAAAAGTGTTCTTTATTAAACAGTATATATCTGGCAAATCCGAAAAACGAATATGCCTTTCATCAGGGCGCGGATGAACCGTCAAACCTGCTGCTCCAGCAGCAAGCGCTATATGCCCAATATTCGTTATACTTGGCCACGGAAGATTACGTCGATTACGCAAAACAGCAACAGCATTAAGATTAACCGAAAGTTTTACCGCCATACCCATTTCCATTTTTTATAGTGTGTAACAAGATAGAAAAAAGGCATTTTCCATCTGAAACTTAGATGATATACACATTTTTCTCTATCGAACAATCGTTAAACGCTCTGCTGCGCGCGTAATTCCCGTATAAAGCCAGCGCGCATACATATCACGAAATGCAAAACTTTCATCAAACAAAACGACATTATTCCATTGAGAACCTTGCGCCTTATGAACCGTTAATGCATACCCATAATCAAAATCATCATATCGCTTTTTTAATTGCCATGAAATTTCTTGATCAGGGTTTTCAAACGCTGCTTTTAAAAGTTTAATCTTTGCTACCCCACGCTCACTTTCTTCTGGTTTCACAAGAAGATTAATACTTGGTTTAACGGTCTCCTTCTGTGAAGTCATCACCTTCCATAAAGAGCCATTCAACAAACCTTTAATCGGATCATTTCGCAAACACACCAGCTTATCTCCCGCTTGTGGATAATCTGCTGTAAATCCCTTTAACACACGCAAACGCTGATTATAAAGGTGGCGTGTACGATTAACCCCTACCAAGACCTGATCAGCATCCAAAACCAATTGTTGATTGACCTCTTTACGTGTCACAACGCGCGCTTCTCCATAGTCACCATAAGCAATATCGCGTCCTTCACGTACATCCATAGCAAGACGTATAATCGGATTATCGCGCGCTTGCCGATGAATTTCTGAAAGAAGAAAATCTGGTTCCCCATTAGAAAAAAAGCCTCCACCTGATATAGGAGGCAATTGACCTGGATCACCAAGAACAAGAATTGGCGTTCGAAAACTCATTAAATCACGGGCCAATTTTTCATCTACCATCGAGCACTCATCAACAATAATGAGTTTAGCTTGTGCAGCAGCACTTCTTCGATTTAACGTAAATGTTGGAGCAATAGATTTTTTTCCTGTTATTTCATCGGAAACTTCCTCTTCACCACGTGGACAATAAATTAGCGAATGAATCGTACAAGCATTGCTTGCACCTTTAGAACGCAAAACCTGCGCCGCCTTCCCTGTAAAAGCAGCAAATTGAACAGAACCATCAACTGTCTCTGCAAAATAGCGCGCAAGCGTCGTCTTACCCGTCCCCGCATAGCCAAAAAGGCGAAAAAGAGGAAAACGCCCTTCCTTCAACCACGCGGCAACAGCCTTCAATGCATTATCCTGTTCCCGTGAAAACTGCATAGCTTACCAACATAAGATTTGCATAAAAAGAGCAGTATTTTGAAAAAAAACGACTATCAAGAAAAACCTTTTTATTAAGAATTGCTGACACACGCCCATCTAACAACTTTCGTAGCACAATTATCAATTATTTACCCATTGTTTTTTCAAGATATTGTAACAATCTAAATTTTATCTATACATCGATCTTCTTGGTAACACCTTATGCGTATCAAATAAAATATCATTTTTTACAACAGTAACACCAACAATGGAAGATGCATATCTTAAATTTAAAATAACACCTCTATACGCTTTTTCTAACCAAAATTTAGAATGAGAAAAAGAGCATTGCAATTGCAAAACCCTCACTAGAAAAAATGTCCTTAACAGGATAAAAATAATGTAATTTTTGAACGCTATTTTACACAATCAATCAGCTTTCTTGCACATAAAAATAAAGTACATCCACTATTACGAAATAATAATTAAATATGTCAAAAACCTTTTGGCAAAAATAGAAATAGCTCTCAACAAAACGACTTAATCCTATGATGATACACCTATAAAGTTCCTATCTCCCTCTTATCATGATTTTAATAAATTTACTCTTCATGCTACAAATATGTTATATCTCAACGAATAAAGAGAGACATCACGCTTATATGAAGCACGCTTTATCTCGCACAAATATGGAGCTTTTTCTGTTTCAACAATAAAATATGGTTCGTAAGTATGGCCTTCTTGGTAGTCTATTATAAGAAAACTGGGACATGGTTTCATGTCCAGCGTAGCATTTCAGGTTCGTCCTCTAGAATATGAGAAAAGCGCAATTCTCCATCGACTGAGTCAAACTTTTTCTTTTTGTCACAATGTTTTAAAGTTTATAAAAACTAACTGATTAATGCTATTCTTATTGCTAGAAATAACAAGACCTCTTTTTATCTATATAGATAATTGATTTTATATATCTTTTTAAAAGTACGGGATACGTAAATAAAAGTTAGGGAATAGGATTTTTAACATTTCTCTATAAAGCACGCTTCGCACAATGTTTCTAATGTTTCTTTGAAGTCTGCTAACGCTTCTTGATGTAAGCCATCTAAAAGTCTCATAAACGCAACAACAGTTTCACGTTGCAACGGAGTAGAAGGCTTTATGATGATGCTTTTTCGACAAGCATAAGCTGCTTTCCTTAAGAGTAAAGCCTTCTCTTTATCTAAACCATAAAGCTCTATGATCTTTTCCTCCAGTCCTACAGGAACAGATTTTTTGCCAATCTCGACAGAAGATAAAAATGATACAGATATGTCTAATTTCTTAGCCATATCTAAGAGGCGTTCTGAGTGATCAATGCGAAGTTTCCGTAAAATTTTAC
>NZ_JBHIPX010000022.1:0-14868 GCF_042196245.1 Bartonella sp. AP19HLJMH | reverse complement strand
TTTTTAGTTTGTGTATTGTTTCTTATGTTACATACACGCAGTTTAATAAATATATCTATTTACACACTACAGTGCTCCGTTAAAAAGCTATAGTAAAATTTCCGATTTTATAAAACTGTTCAGATTACGTTGTCTCTTCTCAACGTTCGATAAAATCAACAAGAGCATAAAAAACTATCGTGGGCTGCTTGATTTTAAAGAACATGACCTCTAGGTGTGAAGAAAGATGGGCTAAGTCTTTCTAAAGATGCCCTACTTGCTCTAGAGGTGAAATATGTGGGATTGGGCTGTTATGCCGAGCTTGCCACAAATCATGCTTTTGTTGCAATTTAAGCCAGAATTCCGCATCATTTAAACCCGCTTTTTCTAACCGTAAAGCTAAGTTAATACTAATCGCCGCATGGCAGTTTAAGACGCGGGATAAAGTTAAACGTGCAACGCCAAGACGATTTGCAGCTTCTGTTACTGTTAACCCTAATTCATCAAGCAATTCTTCTTTCAAAATGCCGCCAGGGTGTGGAGGATTGTACATCATAATAACACCTCAAAACTCAATGGTAATCTTGATAATCAACCAGTTCAACGTCTGTCCCAATGAAACGAAAGGTAACACGCCAATTTCCATTGACACGCATTGACCAGTAACCTTTTAAATCGCCCGTAAGCGCATGTAGACGATACGATTTAAGAGTAACTTGTTCAGGCGCGGATATTGTATCTAAAATTACTAAAATGTTTGCTAATTTTTTAGCATGCGCGGGTTGTATGCCTTTGCAGACTCCTCTTTCAAAGAATAATTTCAACCCTTTATGCTTAAAACTAACGATTGCCATATATACCCTCTTGATACTTGATACTATACACCATGCATTTATGTCAATTGATTATTTATCAAAGAGCATATTAAACATAATTTTATATGTTAATAATTAATAATATATCATTGAAATAATTGAAAAAATATGCAAATCATGCTAGGATTTTGTATGTATTAAAATACAAATTTAAGGTAAGAAAAAACATGCTAAACAAAGTGACATTAATAGGACGCCTTGGTGCTAATCCCGAAAGCAAAACAATGAATTCTGGAGCAGAAATAGTCAATTTTAGTATAGCAACTTCTGAAAGCTATACGGATAAAAATACTCATCAAAAAGTAGAGAAAACGGAATGGCACTCCATTGTGATTTTTAATCCACATTTGGCAAAAATTGCACTTCAATATCTAAACAAAGGTTCAAAGGTTTACATAGAAGGAAAATTACAGACACGCAAATGGCAAGATAAAAATGGGCATGACCGTTATACAACAGAGATTGTCTTACCACAATTCAAAGGTGAATTGTATTTGCTTGATGCAAAGAAAGATCAATCGGCATCCCCTACCCCTTCACCCATTACTTCTCAAAGTTATGCTGTTGCTTCAGGGGCTGCTGATCATAGTGCATCTCTTAATGACAGCATACCATTCTGATTGAAAACATATGACAAAGAGAAAAAAACGTGCAAAACGTGGTCGTCCACGGATTAAAGGATGTATCAGAGAACCAAATGGACGCATCTCACGAGCAAAAACACCGCATGAACCCATGGATAAATTGGCAATTGAAATGCGTGCTAAGCGCTTTGGCTTGACTATAGAAGAGGCTAAAAATCCGCTTTCCGGTACCTATATTGGGCGGCTTTATTTGCAAGGCGAAATCAATCAAGACCAATATGATGCTGCGCAAAAATATCTTGAAGTGAAAAACAATTACCTATGTGCAAAAGCATTGCCTAATGCAATTTATGATGAAATGCCTACAACTTCTGATAACGGAGCAAGAGAGAAATGGGCACAGAAGGCAACAGAACATCTTTTAGCTGTAAAAGATGTTGTGTTCAAGAAGCTCAATGTTTACACCGTCAATATAACCTTCATGCCGCATTACAGTATCTTGTCATAGAAGATCAATCACTACCACACCTTGTGCTTTCATTGCGCATTGCTCTTAATGCGCTTTATAAACATTTTACGCAAAACCGGTAGTTTTCAAGCGGCGTCTTGGATATTAATGGCAACCTCTTTTCCAAGAGCAATGAGAGTGGATTCCAAGGCATCTAATTTGGTTGCGTGGTTTAAATCCAACAATCGGTCAATTTGTGTTGGATGAAGTTTTAAAAGACGTACGAGATCAGCTTTGCGTAAGTTTTTTTCAATCATAGCGTTATGTATTGCAATTTTTAAAGTCACCAATGAAGATACTTCAACAAAAGGATAGGCAATATCACGATGTCCAAAGGGAATAGGTTCACGATCTTGAAAACGCCCCATAATGACTGTTAAAAGTGCATTTTTAGCCTGTTCCAAAGCTTCTTTTTCATCGTTACCATAGGTAATAAATTCCTGAAAGTCTTTAGAGACGACTAGAAGAGTATCATTGTCATCTTTGATAAATTTGATTGCATATTTCATTTACACCTCCATATTCAGGCTTATTTTAGGTCAAGATCTTTAAGAATCTTCTGGGCTAATCATGTTCCTAATTCTTTTCGCGTACCATGCATAGGTAAAACGGACTTTTTAGAACCGCGTTTTACAAGCAAATGTCCACCTTTCCCTGAAGTAAAACTGCAACCATGCTTTATAAGATATCTTTTCAATTCTTGACTATTCATTATAATAATATAACATCTAAAATGTTTCAATACAACATAAATGTTGTGCTGAAGGAAAATAAAGGACATCTTTTAAAACACCATATTTAGGTAAAAAATACAAGATCATGATTTTTTGTTGACATAGTGTAAAAAATCGTATTTAATGACGGTACTGCACTAGTCGTATTGTGTCTAAAATTCAAAAATATCCCCAAAAATTCAGCAAAATGTGAACTTGAAGCGTGGCTAGAAAGCCCTGTTTTCTTGCTAATTCTGGCTAATCAATTTTTCACAGAATAAAAATCAATATTTGACTAATTATGTCATTAATTATGACTCAAAAGGAGCAATGATGAAAGCTGTCATCACTAAGCCAATGTGTGTTGTTGGAGACAATAAAAGCACTGTTCGATTTGAACCATCAACACCCAATAATCCATTTGTTGAAGTTTCCAATCAAGTCTACGCACGTCTCAAGCGTGCAAATGCTGCTAAACCTTTTGTTGATGTTCAAACAAAAATAAAACCCGACAAGACAATTGAACACATTAAGCAGATAGAACAAGAAGCCGTACAAACATCAACTGAATCAGCAGCCGAGGAAATTCCACTCGAACAACCCAAAACACCTAAAGCTTCCAAGCCATCAACATCTACCCCAAAAAAGGCTTAGAAGTTGAAATTAATTATCCACCAAAAATGGTATCTTCAACAGGCAAAAGATACCTTCACAAGCCTTCAAGCCCCTCGCCTTAATTGGGCGTGCGTAATGCTCTAAACACTGCAGCAAAACAAGTTGAACGCTTTACTGAAAAGCAAGTTGCTGACATCTCATCAGCCCAAATAAAGCGTATAAGAAGAGGCGTTTATATTAAAGAAAAGGCGACAGCAAGGTTTCTTGAGACAGATATCATTGGTTCTGGAACACCAATACCTCTTAAATTTTTTAAAGTAAACGAAACAAAACGCGGCGTAACTTACACACTGTTTGGAAAGAAAGAAATCTTACCCCATGGTTTTATCAAGGGAGGCAGTTTTCCAAAGCGTGTTGAATTAAAAAAGCTGAATGGTAATGTATTTCAAAGAGCGGATGGAGATCAATTCCCCATTGCAAAACAAGAAGGACCTTCAATTGCTAAAGTGATGTCCAAGCCAGAGATTGCAAGTGCTATTGCACAATATGCCAATGAAAGATTAACCAAAAACATACAGAGACAACTTTCTCGTCAAGAATACGCTGCTAATAAAAAAGGCTAGATCATGTTCTCAAGCTTTATCTATATATTCCATATCCTTATGAGTTTAAGCATTACATATTCTTATTGCAATTTAAAAAAAGATCATCATTTATGCTTTGTTTTTTCATAAAAAAAGTCAATAAAATCAATTCAAAAGGTACTTCCCAGTGGGTTGGCTTCGTTGCGGGGCAGACGAGCGCGAACTATCGCTAGCGACAGAATTTTCAAATTGACTGTACATTGTACACTTAACTCATTGATAAATAATGATTTCAGTGTGTACAGTATGATATGTAAAATGTCTCCTTATCGCATTGAAGCCCGTTTTTCAGTTCATGACGTAAAGCTTTCTTTCTTGGTACGCCGAAAACCCCATTCCTCAAGATGAGAAAAAAATCAAGGCAAGGAGCAACTATGAATAAGAAAACGCGTGTGAGTGCGAAGGCTGGAACAAAGCGCGCCATAGGCATTAAGCCGGATGAATGTCAATTCTTTCCTGTTGATGCGCCTGGTGTCTTCCAAAAAACCTTTGCTCCTGGTGAAAGCTTGGATTTTGCCAACACGGTTGGAAGACCTCTCTACACGATGCTTATCGTCGACCACGACCGTAATGCATGGGTAAAACCGGAGGTCTATAGCTATCCGCTTTACATCTGTACACGCCCTGAAATGCTGTTTAAAGCGGTCAGTGGAGGAAAATAACATGCGATGGCATGGGCTGCTAAACCAAATGGTTAAAGATGTGCGCAACACTTTTGGGCAGCCCATCATCTACACGCGAAAAGACAACCAGCAATCTTTTCGTATCACAGCGATTTACGGCATTAAACATTCGGAATCGGACGCCGGTGGCAGAATCTCTACCACAATTGCAAGAAAGGAACTTGATCTTTGTATCAATGACATCGGGGGAATACCACCAAAACCTCAAGATAGTATTGTGGTCCTCTCTCCTGAAAACAACAAAGCCCCCTCTTCTCAAGAACACTTCACTGTTACAGATGTCCAAGCCTCTGAATCCGGTATGTATAAGCTTATCTTGCGGGAGCTAAAACAATGAGTAACCTTTGTCTTGTGTGTTTCAAAATCAATAAGGCTGCCCAAGAACTCGGATTACTGCTGCAAACCTTGGATTTGGAATAGCACTAAATCGGTAATTCCATGGTGCGCCGGTACGGTGACTGATGTGACATCCTTGGTATGTTATAGTTACTGATGCAATTCTTGCCCAAGTAGTCCTTTCATTATCTTCAGGGCTTTCAAATACAATAGCTTGATTTGTTACTAAAAGACGTCCTAAAATCGGAGTCTTTTCGCCAATATCGAAGGTAACGCGTTCTTGAACTCCCAACAGTTTTTCATTTTGTACTAAACGATAATCATATTCACTTGCGTCAAGTTCTTGAAACATTTCACATGCTTCCTCAAAATTAGAGGGAGGAATATCTGATTGCCACAGAGCAACTTCTTGCTCAAAGCTTTTTTCCTTTTTTGTCTCACGATAAGCAATAATAACAAAAATTAAAACAATAAGAATGGGTACTAATAACCATGGCGTAATAGTTACTGTTACCACAATGCCTCCAATCAGTAGAGCACAAAGGAGAACGATCTGTACCCTCTTTTCTAACCGTTTTTTTTCAAGTTCCGGCGACATTTTATTAACAACTGATAAATCAGAAGAAGGATGGATATGCGGGGGAGGCATTAAAACCTGCTCTGAAACTTTTTCTTTAAAACGTTTGTTGCGTTTATCTTGCCAATGAACAAAAATAGACAATGCAATAAATGCAAAGAAAATTAACCTGAACCATCCCCAAAAACCTAGACCATCATTTTCGTCTGACTTTTTATCTTGAACATGGATACTTTGCTTATCAGTATTCTCAGGTAGTGCCTTTGTCACGCTTTCATTTTGAGTAGCAACATCTATTAATAAAGTCGAGGAGGAGGAAAAAATTTCATTATTGTACGCAACTTGATCTGGTTTGATTTTGTGAAAAAAAAACGCACCTAATATTGCAGAGCCGAGAAATAATAAGACTCCAATGCCAAGGGTTTTCAATCCATTTTTGCACCATTTTTTTATACACACTAAAACAAGTCCGACAACCATCACCGGTAACGACAACAAACATACGATCATCGCAATTGTATCAAGTATGTCGAGCATTATTGTCCCCTCCACTATAAATAAAAAACTAAGCTGGAAAATCTAAAGTGAGTCGACAAATAAAGTAAATATGTGCTTATGATTTTTAGAAAAAAGTGATATTATTATAGGAGTATGAATAATCGAAACAGGAACCTAACGAACACCTTAAATACTAAGCAGATAAGCTACCGAGATAGTTTATTTTCGCACATTAAAGGCTTTGACTCATTGTATGTTACTCGCATATAGTGATTTTGTGGGGTGTGGTTATGCTATAACACACCTTCATAGGAAAGCATAACGACGGACTTACTACCGTGTTTTTCAGTGCTCGGCACTTTCTAATTAAAGAGTCAATGAAAAACGTCTAAGTAGTAAGGAGTTCACCATGAATACTCTATAGAAATTAAAGAACAAACTATTGGCCAAGTAAACAGTTCAAACTGTTAACGCACGTGAATTATATTGCGTTTTTGGAAATAAAGTCTGAATTTAGAAAACGGTGGAAAAGAAAAAGAATACCACATTACATTAGACATGGCTAAACATCTTTCGATTATAGAGCGTAATGACAAAGGGCATGAGGCACGTCAATACTTTAACAAATGGGAGGGGGTTAATTCCGATGACTTTTTCGTAAATCCTGTTCAATCAGATGCCTAACATAGCGTGTATAAGGGATAGCTTGATTTTTAGCTTTTTCCTTTAAAGCCTTCATAAGCGCTTGAGGCAAGCGAATATTCATAGACGCTTCTTTAGGTAAGAACTCAAAATGAACGGGTTTAAAACCAGTTAAGTCATAATCTGTAAGATCGGCAGTATCAACAAAGTTTTCTGCTTCTTTATCCGTCTTAAAAACGGGTATTTGTTTTAATTTAGAGGGTTTCATAAGAATTAATTTTCTTTTAGTACGTATAGACTTTTAAAAGATTCAAAGTTTAGAGGAAATGTATCTGTTTAAACTCACACCATTTTCAGCGGCTTGTATTGCAAGTTTTCTATGGAGCTCTGGTGGTATTCTTAATTGAAACTTACCACTGTATTTACCATGTGACAAAGGCACAGGAACTTCTTCTCCATTATGTTGCATGTCCTCAACAACTTCTGAAACAAGGTCCATAATACCTTTTAAAGCTTTCTCTGCTTGAGCATCTAACCATGAAAGGGATGGGAATTCTGCACACAATCCGACATATTCCTCATCTTCTTGCGACCACAAAACACGATATGTATAATGATTATTGTTCATGTTTCATCCTTTCTATCGCTTGTAAGACTTGTTTGACTTGATAAGCTTTTGCTTTGTTACCAGAATCTTTTTGAATATTCACACGAGGATCACCAAGCCACGGTGTTTTAAAAACAAAGTGGCTTGTACCATTGTTCCGTGGTTTTCCAAAGAAATAGACACATACAACCAACAAATCTGAAAACTTGATGTTCTTTGGTGACGCTTTCATCAAGCTGATTATTTTTTCAACTTTATTGTTCATAACCAATAATAGTATCATTATTAATCCTAGTCAATCATTTTATACACTTAATTGGACAGGAGCCCCCATGCATCCGAGAGAGACGATAAGGGAAAGCTTTGTTGCGTTGATCAAAGCAGCAAGGACGGCAGCTGGTGACAATGTTTTCAATATGCGCGATTTCAATTTATTTATTGAAGCAATGCCAGCTATTAATATCTCAACGCAAAGTGAAACGATTGAAGATGGCTATGATTATGGAGTAAGGCGGCGTGTTTTAACAGTAGATGTTGAATGCTATGCAACATGTGAAGATGGCGCACGTTTTGTTGACCAATTAGCATGGGAAGTTGAAGAGATTTTCCATGCCAACCCCAATCTTAACAACACCGTTGAGACATGCCGCCTGCAAAATATTGCTTTTGCCTTTGGTGATAATGGCGCTCTAGCACTCCACGGTGCAATTTTAACCTTTGACGTAACTTACGTCACCAATATCCCCTGCCTTGATGAAGGAAAGGCAACCGAAAGAGTTGTTGAACCCCTTGTCGGTTTTAAACCAGAAACAGGTATGGGAAACCAAGACAAATACCATAAAATTGAAGGTGGACATGTTAGAGCGGCGCGATAAAGAAATCACAGATCTAAAAAGACGTGTGGCCAATATGGTTGTGGTGGGAAAAATTAGCCATGTCGACCATAAAAACGCACGCTATCGGATAAAAAGTGGCAATCTTGTCAGTGACTGGATTCCAGACACACAAGCCCGCGCCGGTAAAACACGCTCGTATGAAGGGCGTGATATCGGAGAGCAAGTGATTGTTATCTCGTCATCAGGGGATTTATCACAAGGGGTGATTATTGGTTCACTTCATACAGATGCTAATCAAGCAGCCGATAAGGGCAGCATTCACCGAACGATATACCCTGATGGAACCAGCCTTGAATATGATGATGAACAAAACACTTATGGAATTCACATCAAATCCGGCGGAAAGTTTATCCTGACAATCGCTGATGGTGTGTCACTAAAAGGTGATGGTGGCAAGCTAGAGCTTACCGCACCGGAAGGCATAAAGATTGTTTCAGAAAGCGATATAAATTTAAACGCAAAAGGCAACATCTCTTTGAAGGCTGGTGGTGACATTTCACTGAATTCGAATGATAGTCTCTCTCTTCATTCTGGAAATAATGTTTCCATTCATTCAAGTGGATTAAGACATAACGGCACCAATGTAGGAGCAACACATGTTCATGGCGGTGTTTATTCTGGTGGCGCGATGACTGGAGGTCCCAATTGAACAGTGGAATGGACCGTACAACAGGAAAGCCATTAACCGGAATTGATCATTTGCGCCAATCAATCCTTGACATTTTGTTAACGCGGATTGGTTCGCGTGTAATGCGTCGTGATTATGGTTCACGTGTTGCTGAACTCATTGATGCTCCAGTGAATAATGCTTTTGCTGTTGCTCTTTATGCTGCTGTTGCTGAGGCTTTAGACAAATGGGAACCGCGTTTTAAATTGAAAAAAATTGATTTTAAAAGGGGTGAGAATGGACACGTTTCTTTATCCTTTGAAGGCATTTATTTGCCATCCGGCAAGCCCATTACCATGGAAGGATTATTGATAAAATGAATGGAGTGCTTGCAAAACCAGACATCATCACAGAACTTTCTTTTGAAGAAATACGCGCTGCTGCTCTTGTCCATTTAAAAGAGCTTTTGCCTGAATATACCATTCTTGAAAGTGATCCGGCCGTAAAAGTCATAGAGGCTTTTAGCTATCGAGAGTTGCTTTTAAGACAGCGTATTAATGAGGCAGCACGCAATAATATTCTTGATTTTGCAACCGGTGAATCTCTTGATGCTTTGGGAAACTGGCATGGTCTTGCCCGCATGGAGGGTGAAAGTGACGAGAGATATCGTGAACGCATACAGCTTCATGCCCGTGGAGGAAACGGAAGTGGAACAGAACCCTATTACAAGCTTATCGCCTTAACAGCCGATAGTCGAGTGAAGGATGCGATTATTTATCGTAAAGGCAAAAACCCAACCATCTATGTTGCTCTTTTTGGTAATAATGAAGAAGGAACAGCCTCTGAAGATCTCATACAAGCAGTTTCACAAGCTCTTCACAGAAAAAATATCATCATGACCAATGATACAATCATTGTTCACGCTGCTGTCAAAAAAGTGCTGGATTTAGAAGCAGATGTTTGGCTGTTACCAGAAACATCTTTGAAAATTCTTACAACAATGGAAATAAATTTAAGAGCAGCATGGAGACAAGAACAAGCCATTGGTCGTGAATTAAGCCTCTCGTGGTGGATTTCAAAACTAATGATTTCTGGTGTCCAAAAAGTCATTGCCATTACCCCAACACAAGACAGTATGGTTTGTGATGAAGAAATTTTATCGATTGGAAAAATCACCTTAAACTTCAAAGGACGTGCCCGCTAATGGTTGGTTCCCTCCTTCCCACAAACGCGACAGAATTTGAAAAGCGCCTTGCCGATGCTTGCGATTTTCATCAAGATATTGATGGTTCTGTTTTGGGGATTTCACGCGCAAAACTGATCACACGCCCTCCCCGTTTCTTGCCGTGGTTGATTGAAGAATACGGGCTTGGTGAACTGACACCTTATGTTCCAAATCTCTATGATTTGATTGATCAAGGGCTTCAATGGCAGAGGATACGTGGCTCCCTTGCGGCAATAGAGATGGGGCTTGAATGGCTAGAGATTACGGCACGCTTTCAACCCGCCTGGACGGGGCGCGCATGGTGGAACTCCTTTCAACTTGATTTTGATCAGTTGCCTGAACGCAAAAGCCTTGAAGCTATTGAAGCGATCACAGATCTTTCCAAAAGTTTGCGCTCTGATTTTCGTCGTGGGACCTATGGTTATGATGTGCAAGCTGTTGAATGCAATATGTCACGCCTTGATGACAGCATGTTGGAGTATGAGAGCGGTGTTCGTTTAACAGCTGGGGACACTTTGTTTTCCTTTGGACGCACAACAGAGATCAATCACACGCTCACAAGAGAAGAAGGCAGGCTTATTGGTAATTGGATAGATGACTTTGACGAGGAGTTAAGCTGGAACCAAATTGATTATCCTTGGGATTTGGCAAATTTTCCGTGGTGTTCGGTCAAAAAACATGAACGCGATATGCTTATGGCAGAATGGTTTCATGGTCGCACGCTTTATCTCGTGTTAAGAGACAGCCAAAATAGCGTGATTGGGTATCGCAGATGCTATGCTGTAGCGCCTGTCGAACAGGCTTTGGATGGTGTGTATAGCCATTGTGGTAACAGATTCCAGCCCTCCTCGATGGGCACGGCGCTTCTTGTTGCAGCCCGCACAGATTTTCACGATGTTGATGGCAAACAAGCAGCATTTGTTTCTATTCTCGTTCACGGCATTCCCAAACAAGATATCCCCCTTGGAAAGCTTTGGTGTGACGTCAATGAACTGAATGGTGGTGTCGAGATACTCAAAACGCCTGTCACTATTCCTTTGCGTGCCGATGTTCGCGAACAATTCAAGATTTTATTGAGGTTTTAATATGAAGCATGAAAGTGGTTTACCCTTTGCAATTGACAGATCTCGCGGCAAAGAGGAACAACAAAGCGTGGTGTTTTATGGCACGCGTCCCTTTATTCAAAGTGGTGAACTCAATGAGGTTCAAACCATTATAAGGGGGCGTCATGACCGTTTGGGGCGCCTTGTTGCAAAAGAAGGAGACCGCGTTGAACGGGCTGATGCTTTTGTCAACAAAGAGACAAAGACCGTCACTTTAACGGATGGCAAGATTTATATTGCCGGCGATATTTTCCCCGTTGCACCAGCTGTACTCAACAATGTTGCCATGATTGGGCGCTTGGAAATTGGTGTGAAGCTGCAAAAAAAATGGATAACACACGAAGATGATCCAGAGCTCTTGGGGCAAGTCCCTGGTACCTTAGCAGAAGGAGAGCCCGGAGCGGCACGCGAAACAGCACAGCTTGTTTGGGCACTGAAAGAGGATGCGCAGAATGGCACTTTCTTTCCGGTTTATATTTTACAAGATGGTGTTCTGATTGATCAAAAATCGCCCTCACTGCTTGAACCCGCCATGCAAGCTATTGCGACGTACGACCGCGCCCATGGGCATTATATCGTGAGTGGCTGCCGTGTGAGCGCATTGGGAGCAAATAATGGTTGCCAAGTGTTTAGTATTCAAGAAGGAGAAGCCAATATCAATGGCTTTAAACGCAAACGCTTAGCGGCTTTGCGCCATGAAGAGCCAGAGGATTTTTCGACAAGCGTTGTTCCTAGCGAAACGCATATTTTTGCGCCTCCAAAAGGGAAAACAAGTTTCACCTTTAAACCCTATTATTTTCCTATTGCTGATATTCAATCTCTTTTGTTGACAAAAGAAAAAACCGTTAACGTCACCCGTGGTGCCGTTGCCGCTGGGCGTGATGGTGTTCCTGATAAAAGCATCACCGCGTTTATTAAAGTCGTTCAAGGAAGCAAGGAATTTAAAGAAGGCACAGATTTTAAAAAAACCGGAGACACCATTGATTGGGCACCGGTGGGAGACGAACCTTTAGCAGGGAGCAGCTATAAGGTGACTTACCGCTATCGCGCAAAAATCACGGCTGATAAAGTAACAGCGCAGGAAATCACTGTCTCAGGTGGGGCGCAAGGTGGTGATATTATCGTCAGTTACACTTATAAATTGCCCCGCATTGACCGTATCGGTCTCAACACGGGGGGCAATGTGGTTTACATCAAAGGTATCTCAGTAGACCAACCCATGGCACCCAGTGTCCCTGATGATGTGTTGTCCCTTGCAACCATTACCAACAATTGGCTTGAAACGCCGGTTGTGGTTAATGATGGCACCCGTGTTGCCCCCTATGATGAAATGTGGCGCTATTTTCAACGGGTGCTCTCGCTTGACCGTCTCATGCAATTAGAGCGTATTAAAAGCAATGTTGACTCTAAAGAACCCGTTGCCAAAAAGGGCATGTTCGCTGATCCCTTTCTTGATGACTCTTATAGAGATGAAGGCTTTCAACAAACGGGGGCTGTAGGCAACGGCATTTTGCAGCTTGCCATTGACCCAACATTCTATACTGCTCCTTTAAAAGCGCCTGTCACCCTTGACTGGACAAATGAAGTGATCATTGCGCAAGAGTTGACAACGGCTTGCGAAAAAATCAATCCTTATCAAAATTTTGCACCCCTGCCTGGTACAGTAACCCTTGAACCCGCAACAGACTTTTGGCATGAACAACGCACCGATTGGCTCTCGGGTATCACCAATCAAATCATTATGGGAAAACATCGCGGCAGTACCATACGTAGAACAGAAGTAAGCGATAATTTCATCAACACACACCAAGAACAAATCGACTTTTTAAGACAAATTACCCTTCACTTTAAAATTGAAGGTTTTGGCAGTAGCGAAATCTTGGAAAGTCTTACCTTTGATGGTGTGAATGTTTTACCAAAAACAAAGCTTGTTGCTAACACCAAAGGCACCCTTGAAGGCACTTTCACGATTCCACAAAATATTACGGCTGGTACAAAAAATGTTGTGGCACGGGGAAAAGGTGGAACCATTGCTACGGGGCTTTTTACAGGGCAAGGCGTGATTGATGTGAAAGTGATGCGGCGCACCACCACGGTGAAGATCTGGACGCAAGTGGACCCACAAGCGCAAGTCTTTACCCCTGATGCAACACGGCAAATCACCGGAATTGACTTTCATCTTTGTAAAATCGGCAATCAGAACCATGATCTGGTGATTGATTTGGTCACCACAGAAAATGGCTATCCGACCGCCGATATTCAAGCGCAAAGCTTTTATTCTATGAAGGGCGCAAAGCTAGGGTGGGCAGAGGCACGCTATGATGTACCACTCCTTGTGATGGATGACCGTTTAACGGCTTTTGTCATTAAAACCGATGATGCTGATCATTCTGTCTCTTTAGCAAAGCTTGGGGATTTTGATCCAGAACACCAGAGATACGTTTCAAGCCACCCTTACGTGACCGGTCCACGCTTTTCTTCTGTCAATGCGCAGACATGGACCGCTCATCAAGATGAGGCTTTAGCCTTTCGAGTGCTGGCAGCACGCTACACACAAACAGAAAAGATTGTCGATTTAGGCACCTTTGACCTTGTAGACTGCTCTGATTTGCAAATACGCGCAGCCATTGAATTGCCTTCAAGTGAGTGTTCTGTCATCTTTGAAATTGAACGAAACAATGGCACGGTTTATCAACTTCTTCCCTTTCAATTGCTAAGCCTTACTGAATATATCAGTGAAAAGGTAAAGCTTCGCGCTATTCTTAAAGGCACCGAAAAGCTCTCACCCGTCTTGTTTGCGCCTGTTCAATTGATTGCGGGGAAGATCCATAAAGAAGCCACTTATGTCACGCGTGCTTTTGCCTTTGGGGAAAAGGCAAGGTTGACCAGTTATATCAAAACATTTTTACCAGGCGGTGCAACATTTACACTCGAGATGCAACTGGATGATGGTGCTTTTGTTCCTCTCACATTAGAGGAAACAGAGCAGTTATCCGAGCCTCTTTGGACAGAGCGCAAATTTATCAGTGGTGACAAAACAGCCAAACAAGCGCGCCTCAAACTCACGCTTACCGGTGGACCGGCGGCACGGTCAATGGTGCGTGATTTTGGCGCCGGCATATTATGAGGGGAAAATGAGAGATGACCAAAACCAAAAAACTCGACATGGAATTGCCACAAGAAGGGCGTTTTATCAGTTCTGAATTCCCAATCTTGCGGGAAAACTTGACCAAAATTGATCAAGCGATAATGGAAGTTGAGGACAAGGTAGACCAAAAAGCGCCTTCAAAACACACGCACACCATAAGTGATGTTGCCGATCTTGAAGCGGCTCTCAAAGGCAAAATGGCAGCCGATAAAACCTTCTCATTTGCTGATTTAAGTGATATCGAGGGGGCAAAAGATGCCGCCAATAATTATGTTCTCTATAAATCAAGCAATAATAACTTCACCTTTGGCAGTGCTGTATCTTTGCTTGGTTCTCATCAACATTACAAGGCATTGATTTATAATAATAATTCACTGTTTTGTATGTTGAATGAGAGTCTCGAATATCGTAAGATTCTCTCATTTCAAAGCTGTTTATCTTGAATCAATCAAAACCACTCATTTGCACATAACAAGTGGGATGAGTGTATGGATCAAATTTGTATAAGAAAGGAATAAAAATGGCTCTTATGAACCGTCTTAATGCAAGATCTGTCGCAACATTGGGAGCTGGCAAATATAATGATGGTGCCGGCTTGTTACTTCATAAGCGTAAAGATGGAGGTGCT
>NZ_JBHIPX010000021.1:0-24678 GCF_042196245.1 Bartonella sp. AP19HLJMH | reverse complement strand
GGAATGCGAGTTTCCATGTTTTATCTCCTTGAATATGCTGGAGATACAATGCCTTTTTGCAAATTATGTTCCAAAAGTGAATAGATATGCGCCAAAAAGGACAGAAAACATCGAAAACAAGACGGTGATCATTGCTTAAAATTCTTCTTATATGACTCCAGTTTAGAACTGATAATACCAGTTTATCGAGAATTTTAGTTGATGGGGGGGTAAACGGTCTATGGGGGTATGGCTCTCTTTTCCCGTTCTGTACTGCAATGTTTAAAAGATTGAATGTCGTTGTGAAGTTTAATCTTTCCCCCTTAGCTTAAAAGTAAGCTCTCTTAATGCTTTTCTTTCAAGTAATGTCCCAGATACTGCTTGAGGAAAACTTTGTAAACGCTTTTCCATCATTGATTATGTTTGAAGGTAAAAAGTAAAATTCTGGAGTCTTTATTTTATTATTCATTTTTTTGTAAAAACAGTGCGTCTTCTAAAATTTTAGTTTTTTATATTGTACTTATAATTAAAAGAATGCTTCAATTATTCAAAATAAATATCAAAAGTATTCAATTCAAAAAGCTATGAGAGATAAAAGATAAGGAAGAAACATTAGTGTTCTAAGCTGTTTTTCCTTCTCTTATTGCTCTATATCAAAACAATGCTAGAAAAATTTTCTAAGTTCTTTGAGTAAAAACTCCCAAAACCAGAGAGGAAAGTTAACAAGTTTTGAGACAATGTCCAAAAGTTTCGAGATTCTCTCCAAAGGTTGTTTTTTAGTTTCGCCCGCAGTTTTTTTATACGATGTAAGAGCACTTTGATTTGAGAGATAAATTTGGTTCGATGGACCATCTTGTATTAAGAAAGTGCATTTTGTAAAGGTCATGCGTTCCACCTTTATGACGTAGGGATTATGAACTGTAATCGGTTCATAGGTGCTACAGGTTTTCACTTTTGCATTTGCAGTTGTCATGGATTCTGTTTCAAATGTATTTGTATAAAGGTTACTTGTGCGTTTTTCGGGTTTACTGTCGATTAAAATACATTCATCCATTATACTTTTTATGGGTGCATTTACTTTGTTTAGTATTTTATCAAACTCTTTTAGTCATTCTTTTATTAAAGGCCCGTAAATGTCTTTAATGTTTAAAAAGTCAAGAACACCAAGTTTACTGATGGCATTATAGGACCACCCTGAAAGACATGCGATTATTTCGATTGATTGCTCGTCGCCTTCTTTCCTCTGTATTGCTTTTAAGTCTTTAAATTTCGGGCGGCGTAAGGTGATTTCTGTGTATGTCTTTCCTTCCACTTTAATAGGTACAAGTAATTGGTACATGGCTAGTTCTGTTATATTCATTATTAGCTTCTCCTTGCTTTCTAAATTAGATGCAGAATGATTTATCAAATTTTTATTATAGCATGTTTGTCAATAGCTTAGGCAATAAACTTTGTGCTGGCTATGTAGAATGAAATTCTAACAAAATGGACAAGATGAATTTAGATTTTAAGGGGAGACAGAAGCGCAATTTGCTTTATGATATTAGTGGGCTATTAAGTTTATTTGCTCAACTATTTGCGTGGGGAGTTTTGAGGAAAGGGAGTTTGTGGCTTCTTTTTTCTTTGAGCGTTGTAAACCAATTCTGATAAAAGATGTTGTCGGAAGAGTGATGTTGTTGTCATGGAGAGGGATAGAGTTTGGGAGCGTTTTTGTTGATGATATCAATGAAAAAAGCTGATGAAGATAGGGCAACATGAATACAACAAAATGCGCTATTTCGGATTGGGAAATATATCTCTGAAGGAGAGGTTTGATCTTTTAGCTTCTTTTGCGTATAGTTTTAAAATTGCGGTTTGCTATGCTTTAAAATTAATTATAAAGTGAAGAACTAAGTATTTATTTATGTGTTGAGTGTGTGCGTGCGGATCATACACTGGATTTATGTCTCAACAAAATGAATTATTCTCGAATAAAGTAAAAGAATAAAGAAAATTTATTATTTTATTCCCTGTGGATAAAGTTAAAATAGCTTTATATTTATAAATATAAATTATTATTTTTCTATAAACGTAAAATTTAAATATTTTTAAATTTAAGAAATGTGACTTTCCTGATGAAACATAAATATACATTACCATTCATTGTACTTATCGTATGTTTATCGACGGGAGGATTGATTTCTACCGATATTTTTTTACCAGCACTGGGCGATATGCGTCAATATTATCAAGTGACACAATCTCAAATTCAAAGTGCAGTGGCGGTTTTTTTGTTGGCATTGGCACTTGGACAGCTCATTTATGGGCCGCTGAGTGATAATTTTGGGCGTAAAAAAACACTTCTATTGGGCTTATTCTTGTGGTTATTTACGACACTTGGTGTGATTTATACGGTTCATATTCACGCTTTTCTTGTGTTACGTTTTTTGCAAGGTCTTGGTGCTTGTGCGGGACTTGTCTTAAGTCGTGCAATTATCAATGATTTGTTGGATAAAAAAGCGGCTGGAAAACTTTATTTGATTGTTTTCCCTTTTATTGGAATGTCACCAGCACTTGCACCTTTCATTGGTGGACTTTTGATACAGGCTTTTCATTGGCAGGCAACTTTTATCTTTTTAAGCTTTTTTATATTTTTGACCATTTTGCTATGTTGTTTTGTGCTAAGCGAAACTCTACCCCCTCAAAAACGGCAGCATTTTTCTCCTGTAGGATTAATGAAGGCATATTTAGGCGTTTTCAGAAATAAACAATTTATTTTTTATGCACTTATTCCGTGTTTTTCTTACGCTGCCTATTTTGCTTATATTGTGGAGTCGCCTTTTTTACTCACGACTTTGGGGTTATCGCCGATACACATTAGTTATAGCTATATTGGTGTCTCGTTTCCCTATATTTTGGGAAATCTTTTGGCGCGATGGTTTTTTGAACGCGAGTCTATGGAAAAGACTGTGGGCAGAGGGTACATTATTTTTGTGATAGGTGGTGTGCTGTTTGCTTTGCAAATGTATCTAAGCCCATGGCCCCTTGTGACAAGTTTTATGGCTATTGCTGTTCTTACTTTTGGCAATGGTTTTTTATTGCCGTTAGGAACAGCGTTGGCTATTTCATCGCATCCGAAAGCTGCGGGAGCGGCTTCTGGTGTTATGGGATCTTTGCAATTAGGAAGTGCGGCACTCAGTGCAGCGGTTATCGGAAAAATCTCTGGTCATAGCCCACGGGCTATGGCAGCTTTATTAGCTGTGTGTTGTATGATTGGTTTTATCATTTATATTCAAAAAGCGCGTCATTTTATGACTTCAGAAATAAGCTGAGTAAATGATAAAAAGAAAGCATTATGCGGAAATGCTTTTGATGTTTTACACAAATGGGGCACCTGTACATTAGATGAATTTTTTTTATTAAGTTGCTGGATTGAGTGGGTTTAAAATTTGTTACAAGCTTAGTTTGAGTTTAACAAATCGATTATTATGGGGGGAGAATATGAGCCTAGAGTTTCAACATATTTTCATTATATTGGGTGGGAAAGTTTCTGGCTCTAATGCATGTTTAAAAATAAGGGGAGGAATTGATCAATGAGCCTTCCTATTATTATTCTTTCTCCTGTAATGCCAATTTGGGATGGTGGTGTTTTTTGTTCTCCATTGACAAAGCTATGCTTATCAAAAGGATTCCCTGTCACTCTGCTGGATACGCTTTCTCTTTTTCCTAAGAGTTCTCATGTTCTCAATTATTCTGCTGTAGACACTTTATCTTTTATGGCAGAAAAACTTAAAAGCTATTTTAAAGAGCCCGCAGTTCTTGTGGGATTTTCTATGGCTGGAACATTGGTACAAATATTGGCAGTACAGCTTCCCAATGTTCAAGCTGTGCTTGCTGTGAATGCGCCTGGCTATCCAGATAAGATTTTGCAACGGCGCCTTGGAGATATTCTTGCCTCCTTAGAAAATAATGATTTATCGGGGGCTTTGGAAATACTCAATGGTTTTATGCATCCTTCTGGCGTTATGAAAAAAAGAGCCTTATTGGAGATTCCTGATGAACAAAAAAGCGTGGCAATTGAACGCATGACAAGAGGCTTTAAACTCTTATTGATGATGGATGCTAGAGATGAGTTAGTTAAGTACAAGGGGAAGTTTTTAGCTTTAGTGGGAGAAAAGTCGCAACTTGCAACGGTAAATAATCAGACACAAAGTCATAATCTGAACCATGAATATAAGATTATCTCTAGTGCTGGTACGCGTTTGTGGGAGGATAATCCTACTATGACGGATGCAGTCATTGATGAGTGGATGGAGGGACTATGAAAAAGAAAGTTCTTGTATTACCTGGTGATGGGATAGGACCAGAGGTTTGTGATGCTGCGCTGATGGTTTTAGAGCAATTCCAATTGCCGATTGAATTGACTTATGGTGATATTGGTTTTGAATGTTGGAAACGGGAAGGAGATCCTATCCCTCAAGCGACTTGGCAAAAAATTACTCAGAGTGATGCTATTTTACTTGGTGCTGTGACCAGTAAAGGAAAAGAAGCGGCTTTAAAAGAACTTGCTCCGCATTTAAAAGAGAAAAACCTTGTCTATGTTTCTCCCGCACTTCAACTTCGCCAAAAGTTAGGTTTGTTTGCGAATATACGTCCTGTAAGATACATCTTTGGTCCGAGAAAACCTTTTCATTTTTGTGTTATCAGAGAAAATAGTGAAGGCCTTTATGCTGGATTGGATTTTCGGGGTATTTCTCCTGAAACAGCCGTTTGGCTAAAACATCCAAATTTGACAAAATATGGGCTTGAGGAAGCTGCGTGGACAGTCCGTTTGCAAACACGCTTTGGTTTAGAACGGTTATTTGAATATGCTTTTTCGTATGCAAGGAAATATCGCTTTAGGCGAGTTACTTTTGCTGATAAGCCTAATGTTCTGCGAGAGAGTGGTCAGTTTGCTCAGGAAATTTTTGAGAAAATTGCGCAAAACTATCCGGAAATTGAAGCAGATATTCATAATGTTGATGCGGTTGCTTTGTGGATTGCAACCAAGCCAGAGCGGTTTGGTGTGATTGTTGCTGAAAATATGTTTGGCAATATTCTCTCTGATCTTGGCTCTGGGATAATGGGGGGATTGGGGCTTGCATCTCATGCGAATGTGGGGAGCGAGATTGCTTATTTTGAACCTGTTCATGGAAGCGTACCACGTATTGCTGGACAAAATAAAGCCAATCCTTCTGCGATGCTTTATACTACGGCTTTACTCTTAGAGCATTTAGGCTTTAAAGATGCAGCAAAACAATTATCTGAGAGTGTTGATCAGGTTATTCGTGCTGGAAAAACCGTTACCTATGATCTTGGAGGTGTAGCCTCTACCCGTCAAATGGCTGAAGCTGTTCGCAATTCTCTTGTGAATCCTGTCTTTGTTTGTCGTGCGGCGATCATTACCGTTGGTGATGAACTCCTTTCAGGACAATATTTGAATACGAATTTACAAGATTTAAGCCAAAGCTTGAACAAGAGAAATATTCAAGTCACACGTCATTTTGTTTGTGCTGATCAATTACAGCAAATTAGTGAGACTGTTGTTTCTTGTCTTGGACAAGAAGATCTTATCATTATCAGTGGGGGATTGGGACCAACATCAGATGATAAAACACGCGATGGAGTTGCCCAAGCTGTAAAGCAGCCTTTGGTACATCATGAAGATGTTTGGCAAACAATAAAAGGTCAATTACAACGATTAGGGATTACGGCGGATAAGAGTAATGCACGTCAAGCATTGTTTCCTGAGACAGCAACTGTGCTTGATAATCCTACAGGCACAGCACCAGGGTTTTATCTCTCTTGCGATGGAAGTACGCTTGTTGTTTTGCCTGGTCCACCATCACAGGCTCTTGCGCTTTTAGAGAATTATTTAGAACACAATGAGAAGAAATATTCTTCTGTATCGCGTGCGGAGTATGCATGGACTTTGATTGGAATTGATGAAAGTACTATTGCGCAGTGGGTTGATGATCATCTTGAAAATGAACCCTTTGAACGGCATTTTTTATGGAAAAGCCCCTATGTTTTGGTGCAACTGGTTGCTCAATCAGAAGCGCTCTTGGAACAACATTTCGTGGAAGCATTTGAAAATCATTTTCACCCCTATTTAGTTGGGGCAGAAGTTACTACTGCTTGTAAACAATTAGCGATGCATGCAGAGGTTCATTGGTCTGCCAATGATCCGCTGCTTTTAAAATATTTTCAGCCCATAGAAAAAGGTAAACAAGATATTCCACTGCTTGAGGTTGAAGTGAGCCTAGAGCCTTCTTTGGAGACATTAGAAAATCAAGCAGAAAGCCTTGGACATGCTACCATAACTATACGGATGAAAGGTTATGGTGAGGATTATATTACTTTTCCCTATACGCGACCACTTTTAGGTGTCGTCTTACAAGAATATGCAGCCTGGGCTGTCTTAAAAAGATATTTGAAAATGGAGAAGAAAAAATGAACCTCTATGGGGATGTAAAATATTGCCTAAATTATTGAACGTTCTATTATAGGAAGTATTTTGATCCTTTTCTTCAGTGGTTTTTGTCTATAGGGTAATTTTTCTTTTGATGTGTCATTAAATGACTTTGATTGATTCAAGATTAAGAAAAAATTTACGATATTAGGCTCGCTATATTCAATATTTATAATGATTAATTATGATTATAAATCAAGATGTTATCTTTCATGGAGCTGATGACAAGGAATCCAGAGACGTCATGTACCGCAAGCGTTGTAGATAATTGAGATTCTTCTGAAAATCAAAAAGCGATGGTGTGAAAAGACAAGAAGTCGTGTCATTTACAGGAAAGCTTTGCAAATTTTATTGAACAATATGTCCGTGAAGAGTTTTATTGTGAACATGTGCCGTTCTGTTATCTGATAATAAATTGCTGTAAAGAGCTCATAAAATTTTTCCTTTAAGTTTTTGTGTGATTGCATGATCGTTGGGTGTTCACTTCCGAGGGGCGATATTTTTCAATTTGATAACAGGAAGAACTATTTTTTCTGTAAGATGTGAAGATTTAAGGAGTGATTATTTTACGCTTTTGTTTTCTTTTTGATTGGTAATTTGTAGGAATTTTTTTTGGGGAAAATATTTAATGTGGTTAAAAACATTTTATGCGTGTGTGGGAGAAAAATAAAAATGTGGTCTTAATTGTTGATAAGAGTGTCAATATTTTTGATGAACAAATTTTAGTCGTAATTCTTAGTATCTAGATGGGAAGTTTATTGCATTTTTTAACAGTTCGTATTCTATCTGTTGTGATGCGCAGTGGTTTTTTAAGCAAAAAAGAAAGGGCTTTTATGTATCAGATTGATTACAACAGTTATCGTTCTGTCAAGAGTTTTAGTCGTCGCGTTCATTTTCTCGTTATGCATTATACGGCTATTGATTTTAAAGCCTCGATTATGGCGCTTACAGGAGAAAAGGTTAGTGCACACTATCTTGTTCCTGATCCTTCAGAGCAGACATATCGTGAGGCAGGCTTTAAGGATATGCGTATTTTTAATCTGGTTGATGAAAATGAGCGTGCATGGCATGCGGGTGTGAGTTCATGGGCTGGGCATAGTCATCTCAATGATGCATCTATCGGGATTGAAATCGTTAATTTAGCGACTTATCATGATGGGACGGGTATGTTTCCTCCTTATAATCCAATACAAATTGATGCTGTTAAGGAACTTGCCTTGAATATTCTTCAACGGTATCCCGATATTATGCCAACTGATGTGGTGGGACATAGTGATATTGCCATTGGAAGAAAAAGTGATCCAGGAGCAGCTTTTCCATGGAGAGAACTTTATAGCGCAGGTATAGGAGCATGGTATGATGATGAACTAAAAAGTCATTATCAAGAGCAATTCTCTAAGAATTTGCCACCCAAAGAAGATGTTTTGGCGAAGCTAAAATGTTATGGATATGACATTTCTGCTGCGTGTACCCAAACAGGATACAAAGATTTGATCCGAGCATTTCAACTTCATTTTCGTCAAGAAAATTATGATGGGATTCTAGATGTTGAAACAGCAGCAATTCTTTATGCATTGGTTGATAAGTATTTTCCGTGAATTCAATGCGTTTTAATTGAAAATATGGCTATGATTACGTGTAAGCCTTTTTATTATCAGGAAAGGCTGCTTTTTGCCAATTGGCTTTATGTAAAAAGGGCATTAATCGTGTAAAAAATCCCATGTACGGTGTAAGGCGTTTTATGGAAACATAACTCTGAAAGCTCTATGATTTGCAGAGATTAAATTTTATTGTTTCTTTGTCTTATATTTTTCTTCCTTTAAAAACGCATAAAGCCAAGATGTTGTGTATATGATGACATGTTCCTTACGCAGGGTAAAACGCTTCAAATAAAATGGATTTGTATTGTATATTTCCATGCTTGTTTTAAAGAAATGTCTTTTAGTGTGTATCACAACACATATTTTATAGCGACGTTCATAGAGAATATAATCTAAAATCCTCTATGAAGTGTATCCTCATTTTTATGCTTAATAAAAGTGCCTAGCACTATCGTACATTTTGTTAGATCTCAATGTTACGACAACCCTTGGAACTGAAAACGATACATAAAAGGGTTTTCTTTACTCGTTTTTATTCACACGGCTCTCTCCGCTTGTCGTGTACAAGTGAAAGGTTTTGGTTGATTGAAACATGCAAAATTATAAATTATGATTATAAATCAAAGTGATGCAGATTCAAGAAAAATAGGGGCATTTACAGATTGCTACTGATAGGGGGGCTATTCTTTAGAAGGGGAAGAGGTCAATTCATTTTTTTGAAGATATATCTCTTTTCTCTTTTATTGCTTTAGGGGATGTTTGCATCGTTTTGACAGCATGTTTCTTAATGATTAAGTTTTTTAATGAAGCAGTGTTATAAAACGTTGTGTTTTAGAGTGTTGATAGAAGACACATTCAGGCATATCAAAAACACAATGATGTCTTGTTTTTTCAATATTTTATCTGTTCAGTGTAGAATTTATTTGAGAAGATCATGACCTAAATTAACAAAGGTTAGAAGTAAATTATCAAGAAAGACCAATTTGGTCATAAAGCAAAGGGGTTATTCATGCTTTAAAGGGCAAGGAAGAGATTGTGTTTGAAGTGATGTGTAAACGCCCGTGTGAGGTGCTCTTATCAAGCATATCAGGTTAATCTTCTAAGAGTAGTTTTATGAAACTAAGGCGGTTTTTTTTCGAGAGACAAGACAATACGTATCAGGAAAAGATATTCATGATATTTGATTTCAAAAATAAAAACTGGCAAACCATGTTGCCAGTTTTTAAAAGCTGTAGCTTAAATAGGATTAGAATGAACGCTGTAAACGGATCATACCTTGAAAAGCACTTTTCTTATTGAATAAATGTTTTTCATCATTATTTTTATCCGTCACAACGCGATCATCGTTCCAAGAAACATAGGTTAATTCAGGTGTAATCACAAATCCTGGAACCAGCGTGTATGTAATATTTACAGAAGTTGCAAAGGTTTTTACAGCACTATAAGAAACTTGAGCATTCAAATTTGCTTTTGGAGTAAGCTTGTAAGTGGCACCCGCCCAAGCAGCCCATTTACCACCCCAGTTTGCATAAATCGTTGTGCTTTTTCGTGATAACTCATCATTTGCATTTACTGTGTAGTAATCAAGTCCATTTTTATAGCCAGCCATTACCCATAGATTGAAACGATCGTTGACATTGAAATCTGCACGTACTTTTCCAGCCCACTTTTTGTAGTAAGCATCATATGCTGCAACTGCTGAAAAACCACCCCATTTTTGCATGAACTTTATACCCAAAACCACATTCGGGGTGTAATTTTTAATTGCTTTACTTGGAAGAGTGCCCTCAGTGATAGAAACAAGCTTATCATCTTTATCAATGTAGTATCCTGTTATTTCTGGAAGAGAATCTGCATTATTGCCTAATTCAGCGCCGATAATAGCAGAAAAGCCGGAGTCACCACTAAAGGTGTAGGAAATAAAATTGGTGCGTGTTGTGCCGGCAGGCGCTATGCTGTCATCATTGAGAACATTTCCATAATCACCAGTCCAGCTGTTGAAAATTGTGTCATCAAGACCTACGCGAAAACCACCCAGTTCAATGTAAGCCGCGGCAAGCTTTGCAGCAGCGTTGTCTCTACCATCACCCCAGTTTGAATAAATTCTTGCATATGAACGAAGTGTTCCCATTTCTGTTTCAGAAGCTGCTTGAAAAACAAGGGTGAGCCGTGATGCTGCGCCATAGGTTTTTCTTTTGTTTCTTAGTTCAGTTTCGGTTGTTGCATCGATATTATCACCGCCTATAAAATCAGTACGAACATTTCCTGATAAACGCATGCAGGTTTCTGTTCCAGGGATATAAAAATATCCTTTTCCATAGGCATCACAAACGCGAATATATTCTACAGGTTCGGGTTCGGCGATAACTGTTGAAGCAGCATGTGCTCCAGAAATTGCTAAAAAAGCTGCTGTAGAGCTTAAAAAGAGGGATTTAATATTCATATGGGATCTCCGAGGTCCGGTTAAATTTCTTCTAAAGAGTACCATTTGCCTAACGCATTAAGGACAAAGACATAAGTAAAATACGCAGCACTTGTTATCTTAGCTATAACTAATCTTTTTAGAGTTTCAAATATGAAATTACCTTTTTGTAATATATACATGTACTATTCGAGATGCTGTGGTAAAAAAGACACAATTTTTGTTTTATTAACTTTTGCTCCTTATGGGATCAATAAAGGAAAAAAATTTTCAGATATTTGGGAAAAAAATCGAAAATGTCTTGAACTTTCTGTTGATACCATTTATGCCTCTCTGTTGGAGAGGTGGCCGAGTGGTCGAAGGCGCTCCCCTGCTAAGGGAGTAGGGCTCAAAAGGCTCTCGAGAGTTCGAATCTCTTCCTCTCCGCCATCTATTGTTATAAAAGCAGTTGACTGTGTATCGGGATTCTGTTTATCCCGTTGGGATTATACCTCTCATATAAAAAGCATGTTCTAAACACAAATATACTTGTGTTGCCGATTTATGCACTTGTTTTAAAGAGATATCTTTGCAATGTGTATAAGCCCATTTTGCGACGCCACCTCGTAAATGGTATAAAACACAAAAGTTTCTGTGAGACATATAAAGCCTTATAAAGCCACATCATTTGTATACTTATGAAGATGCAAAGAGGCATATTATATATCTGCTTATATATCTGCCTTCCTGTTGTTATAGATTTTGACTATGAGAGTTCATAAAAGGCATTTTTCCTTTCTAAATCGTTTTTATTTATACGGCTTTCTCCACTTATGATGTGCAAGCAAATGATTTTGATTGTTTCAACCATAAAGCAGATTTGAAAAGAAAGAATCTTACAATATTCGCGTTTGGTATATTATCATTATAAATCAACGTGTTGCTTTATATTTGCATTGTGTATTGAAAGTTGGATGTGGCAATGCTCTCAAAAAAGTTATAGATTTCTTTTAGAAGAAAACATTGTGGGTGAAATGTTATGGTTTTCCTTTCATAGAGACTTTTGAGAGTGTTTCATCCATCTCATGACAACCAAACCACACATGAAAAAAGTAATGGTCGGTAATATTAGGTAGTAAGATGGAGAAACTTTTGCAGGAAGAAAAGAAATAATACTCAATACTGTAATTGAAAATATTCTTCCGCTAAAAGAGACAGCACCAACAACACCGGAAATATGCTGCGTTTGTTTTTGGTTAAGTTCTGAGAAAAATAAGCTTTTTGCGCCGATCGGTACAGTGCAAATAAATCCATGGATTAAAGAGAAGGCGATGACTGATGCAGCAGTTTGATGGCTATGAACTGAAAAATAGAGCGCTATGCACATCAGCGCAGAAAAGAAGGAAAAATATTTTATAGAATTCTTATATTTTTTATCAAGAACATGATACTTAGACATCAGTAAATTTGAAAAATATTGTGCTGAAAAGGCTCCAATATGGCAGCACATCAAGACGAGCATTTGCGAACCGTTGAGGTGATGAATTTTTCCCCCTAAAAGTATTATTGGTTGCCAGAAATGATAAATAATCTGAATACCAGCGCTAAAAAGGCACATGAGGAAAATAAACCATGCTCCTCCTACTGTATTTTGAAATATCCAGAGCGTTTCCTTGGCATTGTGCAAGATTGTTTTTGTTTTGGACGTTTCAATTGTCGTTTTCTTTTCTTCAGGAACAATAAGGAATATCAAAAAAATAAATCCCATCATGAGGCATGAGATGATATATCCCATAAAATATCGTCCAGAGTAATAGATCGTTCCAATTCCTACAATCCCACTGAGAATACTTCCAAAAGAGTTAACCTGGTGGTAGAGATGAGCATAATGCGAAAAGTGATCCTGTTTATCGCCTAGAGAATGGTAAATCCATCCGTCAATGGCGCTGACAATGATGCAAATGCCTGCTGCATAGAGAATTTGCGCAATAATAAGTGCTGTCATATTGGGAGCTTGAAGGCATAGAAGATAAAATACTCCTGTCATAAAGACCCCAGCCATAACGGAATATTTACGCCGATATCTGTCAGATAAAACAGCGCAGGGAAAATCAAGCAGCAGAATGGTGGTGGAAAAGACAACCTGAAGCAGAGCTAATTGCGCCAGACTCACTCCCATGGACATTAAAAAAATCGCATGGTAAACGCCGATCAGCATGCGGACAGCATTATAGGAGCCATAGGTGAGAGCAAGGGTGCGTGCTCTGTTCATTGTGTTGTTCCATAGATTGTACAATAAGAATTCTCATTGAAAAGAATATTTTTCTGTGAAAAGGTAGCGGTTTCATATCCCCATTCAGGGATTAGTGGAAAGAAGGCTTCCATAACCATCCCAAAATTTAAAAGGTCCCTTAGTCCATATGGGACTTCAAAGCGTATTAATGAGAGCAAATGATGCAATTGTAAAGTGATTATGAGAAGCAACATAAGCCTCATAAATGAGATTGTTATTTTTTGAGGGGAGTTGCTTCCGTAGTAATCATTTTGTCTAGATCTGTAAAATGACCCTAGGACGGCAAGATCATTGACATAATTAGGACTTATAGAAGTGTGTTTATTTTTTATACACCATTTACTGATCCATTCTCTTTGCTGATCAGCTGAAATAGCACAAATGATCCATAAATCGGTTTTTGGTAATTTTTTGATATCTTTTTTTATAGTCATCAACATTTGTAATCCCCCCATTCTTTCTGACTGTTTCTCCGTATCACTTTACGTCTAAAAATTTTTTTCAGAATTCATCTTTACTTTATTTATTAAAAATTTATTAAAAAGATTGTCTCGCAAGGTGCTTTTTAATCACGTCATTACGATTAAGAATTAAATTTCTGATATAAGAGGAAGGGTGCATGATACATTGTGACTAAATACATAAATCCCTCCGTATCCTGAAATGACGATTTCCTTTTGCAAAACAGTATCTTGAATGGAAGCTCGATAACCGTTACGTTGATTATGGAAATGATACCCTAAAAGAGTGCTTATGAGTGCTTGAAGATATTCTTTAGATATTACAGATAGGACAAGAAAATAGTTTAAAAAAATCAAACGTGGGATAAAAGCTTTCATCTTATGATGGGTAATGGTGAATTTTAAACTTCATCTACTGTTTTTTTGAGCTACTGTGCTGTAAGAAAGATCAAACTCCCCCAATTCATGTCTCTAATTTAGATCATTTTTAGATCATTGATCATAAAACATTATATACTGTCTTTTCAAATTATAACTTTGCTCATTGCTTGTCTTCACTGATTAAATCAACATTTTTCTAAAAATACCGCTTGAGAAAAATGCATCCTATCAGTTTAATATTCTATGATCTTTTAATTAATTTAAAGAAGATAACATAAAATATACGATAAAAAATGAATAAATTTCAATTTTTATAAAAAAAACAAACTTTTTACTGCTGCTGATAAAAAACAAAGCTATATTAAAAGTAGCCTTTATACCCTTCAATACTATTGATTTTTGGTTGTTACCGGATGAAGGTTCCTTTGTTTTGGAAAGAGCAGAGCAGAATTTAAGAGCAGAATGGGCGCGTGCGCAAAAGCTTGTCCTTGATCTCTCTTTAAGTTGGATACTAAGCCGCTTGATGGTTGAGGGTGTTCACCATGTGAACATAACGCAACTTTGTGAGGGTATTTTAGTCATACCTGATGAAGCAGAGCTTTAGGGGATATTGTCTTGTTTGAACGGGGGCGTGCTGATTGATTTCCTCGTTGTTATTGCTGCTTAATTTCAGCCATTATTTTTCTGAAAAAGAAGCTTTGTAGGGAGAAGATCATACATGGAGCAGAGTGTAAAACGATGAAATGCATATAACTGATCCAGTAATGTTGACAATAATCGCTCAATATGTTGCTCTGGTTGTTCAAACAAATGGCTAGATTGGCTTTACTCTCTGAGATAAGTACTACTGTTGATGAGATAGAACGCAGATGAGGGAGCTATCAGTTAAGGGATTAAGAGTAATGGGGGGAAAAAATAATCGTCAAGATTTGAGTTATTTCAAAATCGCTGTATTCGGTATGATTATTATGATTTTGGGGATGGGGATTGGGCGATTTTTCTATACGCCGGTATTTCCTGTTATGTTGGATGAAGGATTGTTTACCTTTAAGCAACTTTCTTATATAGCTAGCGCTAATTATGGCGGTTATTTAGTTGGGAGTATGGTTTTTTCGTTTTGCAGAGTTGGGAATATATCCCGTGCTCCCTACATGCTATTTGGTGCAGCTATAGTGACGAGTGCACTTATTTTTGCCATGGCGTTAACAACAAACTTTTACTTGGTCTTCTTTATCCGCTTTGCTGCCGGTATCGCGAGTGCAGCAATGATGATTTTTGGTTCTATGACGGTTATGCAGCATAGTCACAAGGTGTGGGTTATTGCTTCGCTCTATGCAGGTGTGGGAGTTGGTATTCTGCTGGGTAATGAGTATGTTATTATTGGTTTGAGTAAATCGCTGAACGCGAAAAATATTTGGTTTGGAGCTGGTTTTATATCTGTTGTATTGTTGCTCTTGTTGTTTATTTTATTTCCACGTCGTGTTGATGCGTCTCAATTTGCTATTAATGAGTCATTGGCACACGAAAATATCGTTTGGTGGGAACTCGCTCTGATTTATGGGCTTGCTGGGTTTGGTTATATTATTGTCGCGACATATCTTCCTCTGATGGCGAAAACATTTAATTTCCCACTACTTGCTAACCACTTATGGTCGTTTGTCGGAATAGCCATTGTTCCTAGTTGTTTCATTTGGTTATGGGGAGCCCATCGGTGGGGGGTATTACGTTGTCTGATGCTCAATTTGCTTATCCAAGGAGGATGCGTATTACTGACATTATTCAGCCAGTCTCTTGTACTGATCGTTCTCAGTTGTATAGGGTTTGGATTTACTTTTATGGGGACGACTTCTTTAGTTATGCCGTTAGCTAAGCGTTTATATGCGCCGTATGGCATAAATCTGCTAGGCTTGGCTACCTTAACTTACGGTTTTGGCCAAATATTAGGACCTCTCTTGACGAGTTTTTTACAGTCTGGTTCATATGCCATTGCGCTTTCCGTTATCTGTGGTGCTGTAGCGCTTTTTGCCGCTGCTGGAATCTGTCAATATTGTCTTTGTAAAAAGGTCGTTGACGTTTCATAAATCCGCAATCTTCACTAAAAAGTCGAGAGAATTTATTCCATTCTTTTTGAAACATTTTGTGAAAGTCAAATTATTCTAATAGGAGAGATTACAGAATGCTTCACTCTACAGTCGCTATTTTGGGCGTTGGTCCTCGTGGGATCAGTATTCTCGAACGCTTGCTCACACTTTATTCCCATTATCCATTTTCTGGAAACATTGATATTTTATTGATTGATCCCAATGAGATGGGAACTGGTACCCATAGTGTGCATCAGCCAGATCATTTATTGGTTAACACTGTCGCTTGCCAGATTACTTTATTTGGTGATGATACAGTTAAGGGGGTAGGGCCTATTCGTAAGGGGCCGAATTTTTATCAATGGGCTAGTCAACAAGGTTATCGTAATATTAACGGTGTTTTTTCTCGTACAGAGCATGATGTTGGGAGAGAAATCAAAGAAAATGATTATTTATCACGTCGTTTGTTAGGGGAATACCTGTCTTGGGCTTACCAAGAGTTCACGCAAGATTTACCTTTCGCTATTCGTATTAAGGAGATCCGACAAAAAGTTATCAATCTCCATATCCACCAAGATCATAAAACGGATGTTCTTTTGGAAGATGGCTGTCGTTATAGTGTAGATTTTGTTTCCATGACCACGGGTCACGGTAAGAATATATATTCATCGCATGATGAAAGTCTGTAACAGTTTGTGGCTGTTCACCAAATGAAAAACGCGCTTTTGAACTATTATTCGAATCCTTATCCAATTGAAAAGTTGGACTCTATACAAGCTCAGTCTCGTGTGCTGCTGCAGGGAATTGGATTAACTAGCTATGATGTCTTGTCGTAATTGACTTACGGTCGCGGTGGGACTTTTACTGAAAATGCTGGACAATTGCGCTACATGCCAAGCGGCAAAGAACCTGCGACAGCTCTATTCTCCCGTCAAACATTGCCTTTTAGTAGTCGCGGGATTAATCAAAAGGGTGGTAGTGGGCAATACATACCATCATTCCTTACTCTCGATGCAATACATCATCTACGTAAGCAATCCAGCATTGCTAACGGTTCTCCGAAGCTGGATTTCGAAACGCAGCTTTTACCTCTGTTGCTTAAAGAAATGTGTTATGTCTATCGAAGTACGCAGCTGGGGCAGTGGCTAGACCCTGAAACCTATGTTGTTACTTCCAAAGACGAGCAGTGTATTCAAGCGTTGCTGTATCCTCATCGAAATAAAATATTTGCCTCTTTGAAGGATTATACAAGATTCTTCATGGAGCATTTGAAGGACGATCTTCATTCTTCCGCTGCAGGTAATGTTGATGGCCCAGTGAAAGCTGCTACAGATGTGCTACGAGATGTCCGTGATATCTTACGTTCAGCAATTGATTTTTGCGGGTTAACGTCTTCATCTCACAAGTATTTTATTGAATATTTTAATCCAAACTTTAACCGTATTTCTGTCGGCCCACCGATGCAGCGAAACCAAGAGTTGAAGGCTCTGATGGAGGCTGGTATCGTGACTTTGGCTGGCGGACCTTCACCTAAACTTGTTCTCAATGCTAGTACCAGCCGTTTCGAAATTCAGTCTGTTTTTCAAGATGAAAACAGTTCAGTTGATGGAGATGTGCTGATCAAGGCCAAGATTGATCGTTTTTCTCCGTTGCGTGATGAGTCCTCTTTTATCCAGAATTTGGCTGGTCAGGGCATCATTCGACCATTTATCAACCAAGGATATCATCCTGGTGGTATTGATATTGACCGTCGGCAGCATCCTATAGACACTAAAGGGCAAATACAAAATACATTATGGGTGGTCGGTAATCCAGTAGAGGGGCCCAATTTTTATACATATATTTTGCCTAGGCCTTTAGTTAATTCTCGTGCACTGCGGGATGCAGGGCGCTGTGTCATTAACATGTACGAGCAGCTTCTTAATCGCTACTCAGTCAAAGATTCAACAATTAATGTACATTGATGATGTAAAAAGCTTCCTGATACGCATGTCCTCCGTATCCGTTATAATGGCGATGCTGATGCTATTCATTTTTCTTATGTCTATCTCAATAAGAACTTGGTTTCTTATTCCATTGGCTGGAGTGACTGTTTTCGGTTATTTGCTTTTGACGATACCATACTGGTGGTTGAAGGGTAATGCACGCAGTGGTGTGTTCATCCTGTTGGTTTGTACTTTAGTGCTGATATGGCGTTGGCACTTGCCTGATGTTCGTACTGTGCTTGTGCGTTTTACTGATGTCTTTTGGCTATTACTCGCCATGGGATTGTTGCGCCATGTGATGAATACATGGCGTATTTCAGAATTTCTCTCTGAACGGTTGATGCGCTATGGAAGGGTTCGCTTACCCTGTCCATCGCGATACTGACTGCGTTTTTAGCTTGGCCGATGAGTTTGGGGGTTATCCCCCTAATGATTGATGCCTTGAAAAAAAGTGTTTTTCCCTCTCGCCATTTGGCCGCTATTGTGATGCGAATGATGAGCATCACGATGGTACTGATGCCGACCAGCATCGGTGCAGCAACAGTTTTCGCTGCTATGCCTAGAACACCAATATTCACATCCGCTGCTTTGGGGATACCACTTTTTCTATTTAGTCTGTTGTTGTTGTGCCTTTCTCCAGTTGTACCGCTAGCTAACCCGATTATTTGCGATGAGAGGAGAGCGAATAAAGAAGGAGAGAGAGTAAGAATTTGGATTTTTTTGATATTTTTCTGGCTAATATTTATCGTTGCGTTGACAGTTATTAGGTTGAATGCACTAGAAAGCATTGCATTGACGGCGAGCATTCTATACCTCATTGAGCGTGGGAGTTCACGCAGTATTGATTTTTTGACTCCTTTGATGGCAGTGATACGCAGTATATCCAGTGAAATTATGTTGTTGCTAGGTTGTAGTCTGCTAATATCTACTTGTGATTTGCTTATTCCTTTGTTGCCGGTGACGTTTAGTCACTCATTGGCATCACTCTCTGTTTGGCAGCTTATGCCTGTATTCTCTTTGTATTGCCAATTTTCAGTGTAGTAGGAATTCACCCTATGGTGCTATTTAGTTTGGCATTTCCCTTACTAGGGTCATCGATGGCTTATGGGGTTACGGATTATTTGGTTTGGATTTGCTTCTTTATTGCAGCTCAACTCCTTTCTCCTGTATCAATAAATGCTATTTTTGCTTCCAGTAGCCTGCATATTTCACCGGTGGATATGAGCTTTAAAATGCATAGTTATTATGTATTAATATTTAATCTTTTTGCGTTCATTTATTTGAGCTCTTTTATTCAATATTTGTAAATTATGGAGATCTTATGCCTTACATAAATATTAAAATTACTAATGAAGGGGTTACCTCTGAACAGAAACGGCAACTAATAGAAGGGGCAACTCAATTATTAGTTAATATTCTGAATAAAAATCCGAAAACGACTGTTGTCGTGATTGATGAAGTGGAGACAGACAATTGGGGTATTGGTGGTGTCCCCATTACAGAATTAAGAAAAGCTCAAAATAAAGAATAACTCTGTGTATTTGACAATAATTTAAGGTCAATAGGGTTAATCAATGTAAAAAATCCCGTCCTTTAGCAACATTTGATCAGACAGCCATTGGAGCGGTTGTTACAGCCCCTGATGCTGATAACCAAGTTTTTCCCCTCGACGAGCCTGTCCTTCTCTTTACGCATGAGGGTGAGAAAATCCAAAAGCTTGGAACAAGAGGTACAGCTCTTGATGTGATTAACGCGGTGTGTGCGCAGGGGATTGAGGCACAAATTATTCTTGTGCGGGTGGAAGAAAAGTCAACCATTGCTGAGACACAAACCGAAATGGTGGGATCAAACGCTCACCTGACCGGTGTGCACGCCTTGGCTCATGCGCGGGGGCATTTGGGGGTGGAGCCTGGAATTCTCTTAGCACCGGCTTATAGTGCAGGGCGGATTGACAATGGCAAAAACCCCGTGGCAGATGCACTGGAACAAGTGGCAGAAAAGTTGCAAGCCATTGCCGTGTTTGATACGGGGGGTAAAAATGCGGAAGAAAGCCTTGCCTATCGTGCAGATTTTTCCTCACGCTTTTGTTATTTGATTGACCCCTTTGTACGGGTGGCAAATCGTGAGGGGGGTGTTAGTGTTAAACCCGCGAGTCCTTTTGCAGCAGCCATGTTTATCAAACGTGACAAGCAAAGGGGCGGTGTTTTTTGGTCTCCTTCTAACCAAGATGTGCATGGCATTTTAGGGACAGCACGCCCCATTAGCTATTTTGATGGCGAAATTGATCATGAGGCAAATCGCCTTAACCAAGCCGATATTGCGACCTTTATTCCAGCACGACTTAGTCAAAATGCGCATGGGCAAATGGCTGCCAATGGGCGCATTTTATGGGGAAATCATACCACCTCCAGTGATCCACTTTGGCGCTTTGTCAATGTGGTGCGCACCCGTGCAGCCTTGGAAAAAACCATCATTAACAATTTGCGCCCTTGGGCGAATGATGAAAACCTTACTGGCCAACATGTTATTGCCATTACCCGCAGCCTTACACAGTTTCTTGATGATATGATTGCGCGTGGTGCATTGCTTGGTGGGCGGGTTTGGTTTGACCGCGATTTAAATTCCAACAGCACTTTACAACTGGGGAAATTGCGGGTGGAATTTGATGCAGAAGAAGTGCCACCTTTAGAAGATTTGAGTTTCGGCAGCCGGCGCAATAGCGCTTATTTTGACCGTTTGGCGCAAGATATCCAAAAGAAAATGACTTATCAATTTGGCGATACGCTTGAAACTTATCGCAAAGCAGCAAGGAGTTAAAGCATGACTTTACGCATTGTACGCGGTTTTACCTTGATTGTTGATGATGATGTGAATCTTCACCTTGATCTTGAAACATTGAAACTGCCCACGTTGGAAGAAATTACAGAAACCTATCAACCAGGGGGCTCTGATATGCAAATTGATGTGAGCGGTCTTGGTGTGAAAGCTTTGAGCATGCAAATGAAAATCCGCAGCCATACCCCTGAGGTCATCGGTATTTTTGGTGGTCCCCCTGGTCTTCGTCATAAATTCACTGGCAAAAAACATGTGATTTCTGAAGAAGATGGGCGTGAGCATGAACATTCCATTGATGTGACAGGGCGGTTGGTCAAAGTGGATAGCGAAGGCTTAACAGCTGGGAAAGCCACAGGCTATGATTGCGAGATCAAAAATGTTTGGGATTATACGGAATTTTGGGATGGTTCTGTTTTGCACCGCTTTTCTTTTAAACGGGGCGGCTGGCTTGTCCGCAACGGGCAAGAGATCGGTTCTCGCCGCCGCTCTATTCTCAATTTATAGGAATTGATCATGACAAGTTTACAAACCAGCATTGACGTGGAATTGCAGGTTCCGCTTCCTTATCAAGATAAAGGTGGCAAAGAATCTCTCTGCAAGAAACTGACCTTTTATCGCCCCACTTTTAAGCATGCCAAGCAATTAGCTGTGCTCATTGGACCACAATTGACAGAGCTGCTGCTTCCTGAGTTTGGAGAGCAAAAAACAACTTTGAGCAATGATGTGCTTATCACGAAGCTTTCTCAAGTTTTGTTCACAAGTGAGGCAACAGAAGGCATCACAGCACTTTTGGCTGATATGTCACATGAATCTATTGAATTGATTGATCGAGTTGATGTGATAGATATTGTCGCAATATTGAAGGCTTTTTTTGCTTTTTTTACGCAACGCCAATCCTCTCTGCCAGACAATTTGGAGCAGAACTAGCCCTTTATTATCACTGGGCGCCTTCAGAGATTAACCAGATGGATTGGCTGGATGTGATTGCCTATCGAGAAGAACTCGCACGCCTGAAAGCTCAAGAATATGAAAGTCATCAGTTAGGATAAAGAATCGTCATGGATGTTTCCCTTGTTGTGCGTTTTGTCAATCATCTGCAAGAGGGGATAGCTTCTGCCAAGCGGGATCTTGCAGCCTTTAGTTCAGATGTTGCACATTTCCAAAACAAGACAAGGCAGCATTTTAAAGGGTGGTTTGACCCTGAGCATCTTGAGGATGCGACAAAGAATGCGGAAAATGCTTTTATCCAAGCGCGGGGGCGCATGGTGGGTGCCATTGCGCAAACAGCAACCTTAATTGCACCGCTCTATAAAGCCATGCAATTTGACCAATCGATGAAGGGACTAGAAAAGGTTCTCGATGCCCCCCTTGATCGCTTAAAGGAATTGCGCCGTTTTGCGCTTGAAACCTCCACCAAGATTCCGCTAGCGGCGCGTGAAGTTTTGGAACTGATGACCAGTGCCAGCCAAGCAGGGATTGGCGAACAAGATCTGGAAGCTTTTAGCATTTATGCTGCCAAAGCGGCTGTTGCTTTTGATATGACGGGGGATCAGATTGGGGAGCGCTTTGCCAAATTGCGCAATGTTTTTAAGCTTAATCAGGTAGGTATTGAAGATCTAGGCGATGCTATCAATCATCTCTCTAACCACATGGCGGCAAAAGCCAGTGAAGTGTCTGATTTTACCAATCGTGCCACCGGTGCGGCAACCATGTTTAAGCTCACCGCGCGCGAAACTGCGGCATTTGGTACGGCGATGATTTCTGCTGGGATTGTTCCAGAGAGTGCCGCGCGTGGTTTTAATGCCATGAGTGCCCGTATTCAGGCAGGAGGCAAGCATATTGAAGATGCTTTTGCCAATATCGGGCTTTCTCGCGAAAAATTCATGCAAGATCTGGACAAAGATGCCACCGGCACCTTGGTACGCTTTTTTAATGTGTTGGGTAAATCCGAACAGGGCATGCGCTCGCTGATTGCCATTGCTGGGCGCGATTTTACTGGTGATTTTGCCAAATTGGTGGGCAATCCCGAATTGTTAGGGCAAGCTTTAGAGTATGTGAAAGATCCACAAGTCTTTAAAGGCTCTGTAGAACAAGAAGCAGACAAACAAGCAACCGGTGCCATGCGGCAATTTGAACTCTTACAAAACCGCATTGTGGCTTTAGGGATTAGCATTGGTGAAGTGCTTCTGCCTCCTCTCAACAGTCTCATGGAAACTGTTGGTAATTTTACTAATGGGCTTATGGCGTGGGCGAATGCCCATCCCACTTTAACAAGTGCCATTATCAAAACCATTGCCGCTCTGATGGCTTTTAATATTGCTCTGCGCGTGTTGCGCTTTACCATGGCTGGCACACGTCTTGGGCTTTTTCAATTGATGGGCTCTTTTATTAAGCTTAGAGTACTCAGTCGTGGTGTTGCTGCAAGCTGGCGGGGCTTAGCAGCCGCAGGGCGCTCGCTGGGCTTGCTAACCGCGGGTCTTGGGGCAAGTTCACTCCGACTCTTACGCCCCATAACTTTACTGGTAGGGGCTTTACGGGGGATTGCTGTCTCAGGAAGTGCATTTGCTGCCTCTTTTGGTTGGATGGGGACAGTGATCGAAGTGGTTGGGGCGGGTATTTCCTCTGTTGTGGGGGGTATTTTTACCCCAATAGGGGCTGTGGTTGCTGCTGTTGTGGCGGTCATCCTTGCTGCTGGTTTTGCTTTGTGGAAATATTGGGATCGTTTTTCTTCTTTTATGAAGGGCTTTGCACGGGGGGTATCTCGGGCTTTTGGGCAAGCCTTTGAAGCTGTTATGCGCTTTTTTGGTGCTGATACCACCACCATTACGCGTTGGAAAAATATAATCGCCAATGCTTTTGATCTCTCTCAAGTTTGGCAAAAGTTTAAACAAGAGCTTTCCTCTGTTGCCGAGTGGTTTGGCAATTTGTGGGAAGGCGTTAAACAAAGCTTTTCCAACTTTTGGCAATGGTTGAAGAGTTTTTTTACACAGGAAAAGCTCTCGGAGAGTGCCAAGGCTGGTATGGAACAAGCCGGCGAAGATCTGGCTAATTCGATTGTCGATGGCTTTATGTCGTCTATCTCACAATTGATGGATTTTTGTAAATCTTTGCCTAGCCGCATTAAGGGGTGGATTGGTTCCATTGATGTAAGAGAGTTTTTGCCAAGTTTTTTGGGGGGTAAAACAGCCATTCAACCCATCGTGCAATTTGCGGGGGCGGGGCATGCAAATTACTCTGTGAGAGAACAAAGAGAGAAAGAGCGCTCCACCACCACCCACAATCAAAATGTCACAGTGCATGTCAATGGTGCCCGTGATCCTGTGGCCACTGGTCGTGCGGTTGCCCACGCCATTCAACGGGCACGCGCTAATGCGCTGCATGGCGGGACAGAATGAGGGGAGGGAGGCTATGAGAGATCCTTTGATGATGTTAGGACCGCATCAATTTTATGTGGACTGGCTGAATTTCCAATCCTTTGAAGAAGAGTTTTCTGCCTCATGGGTTTGTATGGAGCGTTTTGGCAGGTCCCCCAGTTTGCAATTTACCGGCTATGGCAATGATGCAAAAACCATTCATGGAGTTTGGTTTCCAGAAGAATTTGGGGACCGGGTAGCGATAGATGCCATCACTACAACTATTCGAAGAGCCAAGCCGGTTCAGATGCTTCGTTGGATTAATGATACGACCTATAGTGTCCTTCTCCATGGACCCGTAGTAATCACCACGATCAATAAAGACCATGACTATATCAGTCGCTCTGGTCAATCCCAGCGCATCCGCTATTCCATTACGCTCTTGCCCTTTTTTAATGGCGGAAAACCACAAGGACAATACCAAGAGAGACAAATCCAAGTGGGACAAACTTTATGAAGATACCCAAAAAGCGCGTTATTGTAGAGCTAGAGGATATGAGCCTCGATCTCCTTTGCTTTCACCATGTCATGGCAGTGTTCAGAGACCGGAGGCAAGCTGGTTTACTCAAAGGCTATTTAGAAGCCACACTGGAAGCTAATCCAGAGATTGCCAAATATGGTGTGTTTTTACCACGGGGCTTAAAGGTCATGCTGCCTGAATTTGTTAGCCAAGAAAAGAACAGCATGGTGAAGCGGTTATGGGATTAATGCGTACACACCCTTTTATTGTGGTCAAGGTGGGAGACAAACCTGTTCAT
>NZ_JBHIPX010000020.1:0-25818 GCF_042196245.1 Bartonella sp. AP19HLJMH | reverse complement strand
TCTTCCCATGATCAACGTGACCAATCGTACCAATATTAACATGCGGTTTTGTTCGTTCAAACTTGCTCTTCGCCATTTGAGCTCTCCATTTTCCGTCCAAGCCAAGGACTAAGTTAAAAATTAATTACCAACCTGAAATTACGCGTATTTCTTTTGAATCTCCAAAGCAACAGCTGAAGGCACAGGCTCGTAATGATCAAACTGCATTGTATACTGCGCACGCCCCTGACTCATAGAGCGAAGAGTATTCACATAACCAAACATATTTGCCAAAGGAACCATTGCATTCACAACCGTTGCAATGCCGCGCGCTTCAGTTCCTGAAATCTGCCCCCGACGAGAATTGAGATCACCAATAACATCACCAACATAATCATCTGGAGTAACAACTTCCACCTTCATGATCGGTTCAAGAAGCTGTGCACCAGCCTTCTTTGCCCCATCACGAAAAGCCGCACGAGCAGCAATCTCAAAAGCCAAAACCGAAGAATCAACATCGTGATAGCCACCATCAATGAGAGTCGCTTTTACACCAAGCATAGGAAAGCCCGCAAGAGGACCTGACCCCATAACACTCTCAATCCCTTTTTGGACACCGGGAATATATTCTTTAGGAACAGCACCACCAACAATCTTTGACTCAAAAATAAAGTCATCACCATCATGAGGCTCAAAAACAATTTTCACACGAGCAAATTGACCTGCACCACCCGATTGTTTCTTATGCGTATAATCAATTTCCGCCATTTTAGTAATTGACTCACGATAAGCAACTTGAGGCTGCCCAACATTTGCTTCAACCTTAAACTCACGCCGCATACGATCAACAATAATATCAAGATGAAGCTCACCCATTCCAGCTATAATAGTCTGACCAGATTCCTCATCCGATTTAACACGAAATGAAGGATCTTCGGCTGCTAGACGGTTAAGAGCAATACCCATTTTTTCTTGATCTGCTTTTGTCTTCGGTTCAATTGCAATCTCAATAACAGGCTCTGGAAATTCCATCCTCTCCAAAACAACAGGTTTCAAAGGATCACAAAGAGTATCCCCTGTTGTCGTCTCCTTAAGTCCTGCAAGAGCAACAATATCACCAGCAAATGCTTCTTCAATATCCTCACGAGAATTTGAATGCATTTGAAGCATACGCCCCAAACGCTCTTTTTTCTTTTTCACAGTATTCTCAAGAGAAATACCTTTCTGAACTTTACCTGAGTAAATACGACAGAACGTCAATGAACCAACAAAAGGATCATTCATAATTTTAAAAGCAAGCATAGATAACGGAGCATCATCAGAAGATTCGCGTGTCGTCTCAGCCTCAGTCTTTACATCAATACCCTTAATCGCCGGAATATCAATTGGAGAAGGAAGATAGGAAACAACAGCATCCAAAAGTGGCTGCACCCCCTTGTTTTTAAAAGCCGTACCACAAAGAACCGGATGAAACTGAACTTCTACTGTCCCCCTACGAATGAGAGAAACAAGCTGCTCGTTGGTTGGCATAACACCTTCCAAATAAGCCTCTGTCGCAGCTTCATCAACCTCCACAGCCATCTCAATCAATTTCTCGCGATATTCTTCAGCTTTCTCCTTTAAATCAGAGGGAATTTCACTTATCACTGCCGAGGCACCAATAGAACCATCCCACTTTAAAGCCTTCATTTCTACAAGATCAACAACACCTTCAAAGTCATTTTCAGCACCAATCGGCAACTGCAAAACAAGCGCTTTAGCACCTAACCGAGAACCAACCATCTCCACACTACGATAAAAATCAGCTCCTATTTTGTCCATTTTATTAACAAAAACCATACGAGGCACGCGATACTTCTCAGCTTGCCGCCAAACAGTTTCCGTCTGAGGCTCCACACCAGCATTTGCATCCAACAAAGCTATTGCGCCATCAAGAACACGCAAAGAGCGCTCAACTTCAATCGTAAAATCAACGTGCCCTGGCGTATCAATAATATTAAAGCGACGCTTCCGACCGTCCTGCCCTTCCCAAAACGTCGTTGTTGCAGCAGACGTAATCGTAATACCGCGCTCCTGCTCCTGCTCCATCCAATCCATTGTAGAAGCACCATCATGGGTCTCGCCAATTTTATGATTCTTACCGGTATAGAACAGAATACGTTCAGTCATCGTAGTCTTACCAGCATCAATATGCGCCATAATACCAAAATTACGATAATCTTCAATTTTATATTCGCGAGCCATTATATTTGCCTTAGTTTAAAACTTCTACCAGCGATAGTGAGAAAAAGCACGATTAGCTTCAGCCATACGATGAACATCTTCACGCTTTTTCACGGCAGAACCACGATTATTAGCCGCATCCATCAATTCACCAGATAAACGCTCAATCATCGTCGTTTCATTTCGACCACGTGCCGCCGCAATCAACCAACGAATAGCAAGAGCCTGACGACGATCAGGACGAACATCAATCGGAACTTGATAAGTAGCGCCACCAACACGGCGTGAACGAACTTCAATGTGAGGAGCAACATTCTCTAAAGCTCGATGAAATAGAGCCACAGGATCTGTTTTTACTCTTTTTTCCACAGAATCGAGCGCACCATAAACAATACGCTCTGCAACTGATTTTTTACCATCAAACATAATGGCATTCATAAATTTCATAATAACCAAATCACCAAATTTTGGATCTGGATTAATCTCACGCTTTTCTGCTCTATGACGACGGGACATTGGCTTTGTCTCTCAATATTATTTTGGACGCTTTGCGCCATACTTTGAACGACGCTGTTTACGATTCTTGACACCCTGCGTATCAAGCAAACCACGAATAATGTGATAACGAACTCCTGGCAAATCTTTCACACGACCACCACGAATCATTACAACAGAGTGCTCTTGAAGATTATGTCCCTCTCCAGGAATATAACCAATCACCTCAAATCCATTCGTCAAGCGAATTTTAGCAACTTTACGAAGAGCAGAATTAGGTTTCTTCGGTGTTGTCGTATAAACACGCGTACAAACACCACGCTTCTGCGGATTCGACTGCAGAGCAGGAACCTTATTACGTTTAACTGGCGCTACACGCGGCTTGCGAATCAACTGGTTTACGGTAGGCATGCAACCTTCCTCTTTTTCGATCTACATTCGTCTCACCCAATCGGGCTTTTCTATTTTCATTTCTATCCACCCCAACAAAATCGGAGCAGATATCTAAGTCTACACACAAAATCGGGCACACCTGCAAAAAAACAGTTTACCCGACCATAAGCAGAGAAGGCAGTAGCCTTTTGCACTAGGATTTACTTTTAATCTTCTTAACACCTGTGAATAATCTTCCGGTTCATATCCAAAGCACCTGATTACACCCACATCGGCTATATCCATCTCTAATAGCGAGAACACGTACATTCGTCAAGAACTAAACAGCAGAAAGTTTTTAAAAATGAAAATAAATTAAATTTTAAAGCTTTAAATTTGCTTTTACCGCTACTCTTGATAAATCAATTTACCATAAGTAATATCCCTATAAATAAAAAAGTAGCGATATGACTGTAGTAAAACATAAATGCAGTAAATTGAATTGCATATTTGATATCTAATGATGAACACCATGAAAATAGCAACGTGGAATATTGCCGGGATAAAAGCACGACATGAAACATTATGTCAATGGCTGCAGCAAAGCCAGCCGGACATAGTCTGTTTACAGGAAATTAAAAGTATTGATGAAAATTTTCCACGCGATGCAATTGAAAGTTTAGGTTACCATATAGAAACACACGGACAAAAAAGTTTTAATGGCGTTGCGATTCTCTCTAAAAAAACACCAGATGAAGTGATCCGTCGATTACCAGGCAATGATAATGATAAACAAACACGTTACATTGAAGCTGTTTATTCAACAAACAAAGGTGTTGTTCGTGTTGCATCTCTCTATTTGCCAAATGGGAATCCTATTGAGAGTGAAAAATATTCCTATAAGATAGAATGGATGGAAAGATTATATACACATGCAAAATCATTGCTTGCGTATGAAGAACCTCTTATTCTAGCAGGTGATTATAATGTCATCCCCACTCCATTAGATGCAAAAAAACCTCAAGAATGGTATCAAGATGCCTTATTTCTTCAAGAAACAAGAAAAGCATTCCAACGTATTCTTCATTTAGGTTTTTATGATGCTATCCGGAATGTCACCGATACTCCCTCCTTCAGTTTTTGGGATTTTCAGGCAGGTGCTTGGCCTAAGAATAATGGGATTCGCATTGATCATTTATTATTATCACCAGAAGCTGTTGATCAACTAATTTGCGCTCATAGCCAAACAGAAGTAAGGGGATATCAAAAACCATCCGACCACGTTCCTGTTTGGATTCACCTTAATATCAATTAAGAAAGTAAAATCCTCATTTCATGAGACAACAAAAAAATTCCACTCAAAATAATAACTATGCTACAGCATATAAACAGTATATCTTAAGCAAATAAAATAAAAATAAATGAATGGAGGACATAAATGAAGAAATCATTATTAATGCTTATTGCAGCAACGGCCATTGGATTCTCAAGTTTCGCGCATGCTGAACATGATACTCTTGAAAAAATAAAACGAACAGGGGAAATTACTTTAGGTGTCCGTGAATCATCTGGTTTAGCCTACGCCCTTGGTAATAATAAATATGTAGGTTTTCATACAGAAATGGCAGAACGGATCATTGATGATATCTCAAAAAAAATTGGTAAACCAATTAAAGTTCATTATCTTCCCATCACTTCTCAAAATAGAATTCCTCTCTTAAAAAATAAAACCTATGATTTTGAGTGCGGCTCAACAACACATGATATTGCCCGCAGTAAAGAAGCAGCATTTGCTTATACGACATACATTGAAGAGGTTCGGATTGCTGTAAAGAAAAACTCTAACATTAAATCTCTTGAGGATTTAAATGGAAAAACAGTTGCAACGACCACCGGTACAACATCTGTTCAACTTATTCGTAAAAATAAACGTGCAAAAAACATTCAGTTTAAAGTTTTAAAGGGGAAAGATCACGGAGATAGTTTTTTGTTATTAGAATCTGGTAAGGCAGATGCTTTTGTCATGGACGCTTCAATTCTTGCTGGACATATTGCTAAATCAAAGAATCCATCTGATTATGTCATTCTTGATACCGTACTTTCAGTCGAACCTATTGCCTGTATGCTCAGATTAAATGACAAAAAATTTGAACAAACAATCAACGATAGTATCGTACGTCAGATTAAAGATGAATCACTGGAAAAGCTTTATAATAAGTGGTTTATGAAACCGATCCCACCTGCTAACACTGTTATGAACCTTCCCTTGTCAAAACAAACAAGATATGCTTGGGATCACCCAAATAATAAACCTCGAGAAAGCTACGCAGAAAAAGATTTATAGAATTTAATAAAAAAGAACCACACTCTTTTGAAATTGAGTGTGGTTTATATTTTTAATTCACTTTTTAATAAATTTGGCCTATGTAGATGCGCTTGGTTTATTGCCCTATTTGTGAATGACTAATTTGAGGGAATATCAATTAATGGACTTTTCTTTCCTTTGTAGAGATGACCTTACTCAAACATTGGTAACAGGATGCTTGGGGACTCTCGGCGTGAGCCATACCTATTTAGATACACTTCTCGATGGCTTTAAAAATACGGTTATATTGTCTATCACTTCACTTATATTAGCTGTATTGTGTGGTGTTGTTATAGGAACAATGCGCACTTTACCTAAAACATCCATAACCAATTATATATTTCGCACTATCGGTACTATTTGGGTAGAGATTATGCGTAATATTCCCCTCCTTGTACAAGTGTTTTTGTGGTATTTTGTTGTTCCGAAGATTTATCCACCAGCGATGAAATTTTCCCCCATTCTCTTAATAACATGCGCATTGGGATTCTTTACATCTGCACGCATTGCAGAACAGGTTCGTTCAGGCATTGAAGCGATTCCTTCTGGACAACGCTATGCTGCTATGGCAATGGGGTTTACAACTTATCAAAGTTATCGCTATATTATACTACCACGTGCTATACGTGCAATTATGCCACCTCTTACTTCAGAAGCAATGGGCATTGTGAAAAATTCGTCTATAGCATTCGCCGTTTCAATAAATGAGCTCATGCAATTTCAATACCAAGCAATTGAAGAGGTAAGCCATGTTTACGAAAATTATTTACTTGTTACGGCTCTTTATATTCTAATAGCCTTATTCGTATTCATTGTAATGACAGTCATTGAACAAATACTCAAAATTCCTAATTTTCAAACAAAGGGAAATTGAATATGATGAATTTCATAAGCTCTCAGTTTGGACTTTATTCTCCTTTCAATTTTTCCGACTTTGATTTTTCCTTTTTTACCTTTGATGTATTTCGTTCTTACATTTTATCAGGTTTACTCTTTAGCGTTTTTCTAACTCTTTTTGCAACGGTGTTGGGGTTTGTTTTCGGTACGCTTTTAGCAATGATGCGCCTTTCTTCCATAAAACTTCTTTCTTGGTTTGCAATAGGTTACATAACAGCTATGCGTTCAATACCACTTGTGATGGTTATCTTATGGTTTTTCGTGCTTCTGCCTTTTTTAACCGGTATATCCATCGGTGCAAATAAATCAGCACTCATTACCTTTACCGCATTTGAAACGGCTTATTTTGCTGAGATTATGCGTGCTGGAATCAATTCAGTTCCGCAAGGACAAAAATATGCAGGACAAGCTCTTGGAATGACATATTGGCAAAGTATGTACATTGTCATTCTTCCTCAAGCCTTTAGAGATATGCTTCCAGTCTTTTTAACACAAGTTATTATCCTTTTTCAGGATACAACCCTTGTTTATGCCATCAGTGGTCATAGCCTTTTGAATGGTTTTGATATTGCTGCTAATAATTTTGGTGTAAAGCAAGAAGCTTATATCTTAGCAGCTATTTTCTATTTTGTTATCTGTTTTACACTGTCACAAATAGTTTTGTATTTACAAAAAAAAGTATCCATTATTCGCTAACAGGAAAAAAAATGTCTACTCATATGATCGAAATAAAAAATGTTTCTAATTGGTATGGCGAAATTAAAGTCCTTAAAAACTGTACAACCAACATTAATAAAGGAGAAGTCGTTGTCGTTTGTGGTCCATCAGGCTCCGGAAAGTCAACACTCATTAAAACTATTAACGCTCTCGTCCCTTTTCAAAAAGGTGAAATTTGGATTAATGGAATACCTGTTCATTCAAAAAAAACGAATCTGCCTAAATTGCGAAGTCAGGTAGGAATGGTGTTTCAACACTTCGAACTTTTCCCCCATTTATCTGTCACAGAAAATTTGACAATTGCACAAATCAAAGTCCTAAAACGAAGCAAAAAAGAAGCACTTGAACGTGGATTGTTATATCTTGAACGCGTTGGACTCATTGAACACAAAGATAAATATCCTGGTCAACTTTCTGGAGGGCAACAACAACGTGTTGCTATTGCACGTGCCTTAACTATGGATCCACTTGTCATGCTTTTTGATGAACCAACATCTGCTCTAGATCCTGAAATGGTAGGTGAAGTACTCGATGTCATGATTAGCTTAGCAGAAGAAGGTATGACGATGATTTGTGTAACCCATGAAATGGGATTTGCACAAAAAGTATCGGAGCGTGTTATTTTCATAGATCAAGGAACAATTCTTGAAGACTGCTCATCTAAAGAGTTCTTTTCTGATCCGCAAGCAAGAAAACCGAGAACGCAAGAATTTTTGTCTAAAATCCTAAGTCATTAGCCGTTAGATTATCAAAAAAAGCTATCTTTACTATGAACTTGTATACAAGAAAACAGAGTTTAATATAAGATGAGAGAATGTAAAAATATTACAATCAGATGTTTAAAAACTGTTATTCTTTAAAATCTCAGCAACCAGTGAAATTGCTGTACGTCTCTCAGATTCATTACAAAGAGCAAAAGCCTCTTCTTGCAAAGGGTGAATCCAATTTTCGTCTTTTACGTTAGCTTTTTATAGGCAGCAGTTAACATTGCTGCCCCACGGACAATTTTTCCTTCTTTAAGCAGTATATTTCCAAGCATTGCTTGGGCAGAAGGATTTTCTTTTTTTGCTGAAAGTTGAAACCATCGTGCTGCTTGTATAAGATTTTTCTCCCTTCCCTCTCCCTTTAAAAATATTTTTCCTAAATGATACTGAGCTTTAGGATTTCCATAGTTTACCGCAGCCTGCATATAAAGATGAGAAGCATAAGAAGGATCAGGTTTCACAGGTGATTGAGGAATACCTTTTTTTATATATCCGGCAAGTTTAATCAATGCATCAGAAACATAACTTTCATCCTCTGAACCAAGATCAGCACCTTTTTCAACAATATATGCAAAAAAATTATATGCCTTATAATCATTTTTAGGGACACCATCACCGTTTGCATAGATAGAGCCAAGTTTCCAATTCGCACCAATATAGCCTCTCTTAGCAGCACAACGTAATGCTGCAATAGCCTGAGTTATATACCCATTTTTATAAACAGACATGCCACGTTTTAAAAAATAAAACGAACCATCATTCGCTTCTTGCAAGCTATTGACATCTATTACATAAACAGTCGAAAAGAATTCCTCTAAAATCACAACAATCGTGACTTTTTTCCATATCTGAAACCTATTAACCATTCCCCCTACCTCAATTTTAATGATTATATCTGTTACAAATTTCTTTGTAGATATTTAAACTCTTTTTCTTAGTAAGAAGCATACGCAATTTTAAAGTAAAAATTTTAAAAGAAAAAACAAATAGATAAAAACCATCCAATAGGATTTATCGATCTTAAAATTTTATACGTATGAGCAAAAATCGTTCAATAGAATAACGTGCATTAAACAGCAACTTGAGAACGAAGAGAATACATGATGAATGGTAAACGTTTGAGTATAAAAAACAATACGAAAGATGGATAAATATAATGATGATAGTTAACTTATAACTTCACGACTGCCTTACCACCTTAAAGATGAAGTTTTTTGCCTCCGTCAATCTATAAACAATACAGCTTTTTGTTTAACGGATTGCACCTAACATCATTTCACATGGGGTTACTTCATACTTTACACACAAGTTTTACCTCAGAATACTCACCACTACATACAAAAAATACCACATATGTAATTTTACATGCCTTATATTGCTACTCTAAATGATGATATTTTACAGAAATAAAACAAGATATTGATTTTAATGATACTTTACCATTTTGCATGTTGAATGAGGACCTCGAATATCGTAAGATTCTCTCATTCCAAACTTGTTCCATGTTAAATCAATCAAAACCATCCGCTTGCACATTACAAGTAGAGAGAGCTATGTGGATAAAAACTCTGTGTAAGAAAGAACTAAAAATGCCTCTTACGAACGGTTTGAGCTAAGGGTTGTCCGGATATTGGACAGAATGGTGCTCCCAGCGCTTGTTACTTCACAAGCATAAAGAAGGGAAGCTCAATGGATTTACCGTTATACCATTCATGATCTACGTCGTGGAATAAGCTTGAATGCCTTAAAAGATGTCTCTTTAATGATAAACATAAAACAATGGATTTCAGTAGAGATTTTATGATCGTTCATGAAAAACTAACAAAAGAAAAAGTTTCCTTTTAAAGAAGATCTATACTAGCCCTACTGGTATGCAATTATCTATCAAAAAAAATAAAAAGTTGAAATCAATCTAACCGCTCTAAAGCAACAAATATTTTTTTCTGCGCTGCACGCAGTTCTACAACCCTATTCCGCTCACGCTCAACAATTTCTGCTTTTGCATTTGCTATAAATTGGGGGTTGTTTAACTTAAGCGATATTTTTTCAATATCTTGTTCAATTTTACTGACATCCTTCCTCAAACGAACACGTTCAGCCTCCAAATCAATCAACTGTCCTAATGGTAAACAAAAAACAGCCTCTCCCAAAATCATTTGTGCTGATACTTCCGGAACTTTATCAGAGAAATCAATAACTTCAATACGCGCTAATTTTTTAAGAAGTGCATCATAACGCTTCATACGCTCTCGCGTTACTTCCCCTCCTTCGACAACAACAAGAGGTGCTTGTGTCGCCACTGGAATATTCATTTCAAAACGTACAGACCGAATCCCTGTGACGACATCAATAAGCCAATTAATATCATCAGCAGCTTCTTCATCTATCAATGTTTCCTCTGGCCATTTTGTCAATGCGAGCATATCCTCACGCTTGATGGCTTGCGTTTCTGTAAGAGACCACAACTCTTCCGTCATATAAGGCATAAAAGGATGAAGAAGTTTATAAACTTCATCTAAAACCCAAGCAGTACAAGCTTGAGCCTCATTTTTAGCATCTTCATTTTCCCCCTGAAAAATAGGTTTGAGAAGCTCCAAATACCAATCACATAATGTATTCCAAATGAAACGGTAAAGAGTGGCAGCAGACTCATTAAATTTATAGTGTTCAATACCAGTCGTAACTGCTGAAATTGTTTTAGATAACTCTGTTAAAATCCAACGATTAAGCGCCAATTTTGCTTGTTCTGGTTTAAAAGCTGGATCATGCTTCACACCATTCATCTGTGCAAATCGGGTAGCATTCCACAATTTCGTAGCAAAATTACGATAACCAGCAATACGGGAAACATCAAGTTTTACATCACGACCTTGTGCTGCCATAATAGCTAAAGTAAACCGAAGTGCATCAGCACTATATTGATCAATAAGCTCTAAGGGATCAATAATATTTCCCTTTGATTTTGACATCTTTGCACCCTTTTGATCCCGTACAAGAGCATGCACATAAACCGTTGGGAAAGGAACGTCACCCATAAAGTGAAGTCCCATCATCATCATACGAGCAACCCAGAAAAAAATAATATCAAATCCTGTCACAGATAAAGATGTTGGGTAAAAAGTAGATAATTCAGTCGTTTTATTTGGCCATCCTAATGTTGAAAAAGGCCAAAGAGCTGATGAAAACCAAGTATCTAAAACATCCGGATCACGGATTAATTCAACAACCTCACCATAATGAGCAAAAGCTGAATCTAAAGCCTCTTTTTCACTTTTTTCAACAAAAACCGTTCCATCAGGACCATACCAAGCAGGAATCTGATGTCCCCACCATAATTGGCGAGAAATGCACCAAGGTTGAATATTTTCCATCCAATTGAAGTACGTCTTTTTCCAGTTATCTGGAACGAACTGCGTTTTGCCTTGTTGAACAGCCTCTATCGCTGGCTTTGCTAATTCAGCAGCATGAACATACCATTGATCTGTCAAAAAAGGCTCAATAGGGACACCACTGCGATCTCCATGAGGAACCATATGGGTATGATCATCAACAGAAGCTAAATATCCCTGTTCTTCCATCAAAGAAACAATCTTCTGGCGAGCAACAAAACGATCAGATTTATCGAGGTTTTCTACTAACATTTTTAATTCATCTGATAAAATCAAACCATCGAAAAATGCTTCATTTTCACGAAGAAAAATCTCGGCTTGCTGGGTAAAAATATTGATCAAGCGTAAATGATTACGCTGTCCTACTTCAAAGTCATTAAAGTCATGAGCCGGTGTGATTTTTACAGCACCACTTCCAGCCTCAGGATCAGCATGGCTATCACCAACAATTAATAACTTACGACCAACAAGCGGCAAAAGAGCATTTTTACCGATAAGATTTTTATAACGCTCATCTTCAGGATTAACAGCAATTCCTGTATCACCAAGCATTGTTTCTGGTCGTGTTGTCGCCACTGTTATAAAAGTTGTAGCATCATTTGGATCAAAAGTTTTACCTTCAAGTGGATATCTAAAGTGCCACAAATGTCCTTGAACTTCTTTTTGCTCAACTTCAAGATCTGAAATAGCTGTCAACAATTTAGGATCCCAATTGACGAGGCGCTTATCCCTATATATCAACCCTTGCTTATAAAGCGTGACAAAGACTTCACGAACCGCCTGCGACAACCCCTCATCCATTGTAAACCGCTCACGCGACCAATCACATGAAACCCCAAGGCGACGCAACTGGTTTGCAATAACGCCTCCAGTTTCATAACGCCATTCCCAAATACGCTCAATAAACTTTTCTCTCCCCATTTCTTGACGCGTTGGCTCTTTACGTTCTGCAAGTTGACGTTCCACAACCATTTGCGTAGCAATCCCAGCATGATCCATACCAGGCTGCCACAACACATTTTTGCCACGCATCCGCTGAAATCTAACTATTATATCTTGAATTGTCGTATTGAGCGCATGCCCCATATGAAGTGAGCCCGTAACATTAGGAGGAGGAATCATAACGCAAAAAGGTTCTGCACCGCTTTTAGAACCAGCTCCCGCTTTAAAAGCCCCACGAGTCTCCCATCTCTTTGCAACCCGTTGCTCTATAGAGGCAGCATCATAGTTTTTTTCTAACATTCTATCCATCCATAACGCCGCTGAAAAACACAATATATGATCAAAACCTGATCAGAATCTCGTGAATCTCAGCCATTCACTAGAGAGCTCGCAAAATCGCAAACAAAATCCCCATAAAATGAAAAACATAAAAATAATGTAAAAAATAATTAAGACGATTTTTTAATCGCTTTCACAATCTCTTCACGCAAAATATCTTCCAGCAAAATAGGCAATTTAGACTGTAACCATTCTGCTATAGCAGGACGCAACACATCCTTTGCAATCTTTTCTGCAGAAGAAATACAATATGCAGACAATTCCACATGACCATCCCTTCCAGCGTCTGATTGTGATTTCCTTATCTCATCTTCATATTCTTTTGCTTTATAAACAGAATTCCGTTCTTCAGAAGAAAGCTTCATCTTTTGCATATCCATACCAACTGTATTATTTTCTGCCTCTATATCCTCTTTCTCTTGCGTTATCTTCCCTCCTTGATTTTCAGAAGAAAGACCAATACGATCAGCTAAAGCTTTCATAGCATCATCAACCGATAAGGTTGTATCATAAATACCCTCGGATGCCACTTCTGAAGCATTCACTGCAACATCTTCATTTAAAAAGTGATCAGATTGAACCGCATTTTCTTCGATTATTTCACGAATAGATGTTAAAATTTCATCCATACTTGGCTCACGTAACACGCTTGAACTCTGTACCATACTTTACAACCTCTCAAAGACGCAACAACAAATAGAATCATATTTTCAGTGTATGCAAAAGAATTATAAGATCAACATGCCTCCTACGATATTTTCAAATATGCTTGTCATAAAGAGGGCGCTACACACAGTTTTCTACACTTATAAAAATAATATCTCGCCGCAATATCTTTCAACATATTCAACTGTTGATTTACTAATCTTTTAAAAACTAAAATAATTTAATAAGATTCAAAGAGATACTTTTATGTATTATCGGATATATTTAATTGTTTTTAAACCTAAATAACTTGCAGTCAATTTACCAATAGAAGATTGAACACTATAGCTCGCCACAACAGCATTACGCTCTGCCATTGCAAGCGCAATCTGAGCATTAATCAATAGAGTACGAGAATTTAAAACATCCAGCGTCGTTGCTTGCCCTACGCGATTTTCTTGAACACGACCTTTCAGAGCAATTTCAGCAGCACGAACACTTTCACGGTAAGCAACAACAGATGAGCGTGCGCCCTCCAACTGAAACCAAGCAGAAGTAAGTGCTTGTCGCGTATTACTATGCGCCAAATCGAGTTGAAGCTGCGCCTGTCCAAGCTGTTCCCTTGATTGGCGAATTTGCGCAGACGTACGCCCTCCTTCAAAGATTGGGACACTTACTGACAATCCTATCGATTTAGAAACGCCATCCTCTCCAACCCCGCTGTAGATTCGATTATAAGATGCTGTTGCAGAAAAATCAACTTTAGGGAGCAATGCCCCTTCTTTCGCCTTTACATTATAAACACTCGCATCAACTAAATATTTAGCATAAAGGATTGCTGGATGCATCACAACGCTCATTTGGTAAGCCATATCAAGGTTGACGGGAAAATCATTGGCTAGAGGTGGGCGTTTTAACTTTTCAGGATCAGAACCAATAACTTGTCGATACACTGCCTCTGCTGCTTTTACATCAGAACGAGCAAGACTCAGCTCTGAAACCGCCACGGAACGTGCAGCTTGAGCTTGAGCAAGATCAACATGCCCTCCTTCACCCACATCAAATTTCGCTTTATTTGAACGAACTTGTTCCTCAAGAGCTGCCAAATTTTCTCTCCGAAGATCGGCAACACGACGTGCGTGATAGACATTAGCATAAGCGGTCACCGCCTCCAGAAACGTATTTTGTTCAACATTACGAAGATATTCACGCTGGGCCTGCAACTTAACTTGAGCTGAAGAAAAGATATTTTGCGTGATAAAACCATCAAATAATCTTTGATTTAATCTCACTCCTATAGATCCAGAAGTGACATAAGGACCTGTAAAAGACTTATTGCGCCCATAGTTCCCAACCCCCTCAACCTGTGGCAATAGCCCCGATCGCGCAATGACAACATCATCACTGGATATACGCACAGCTGCACGTTCACTATTCAACTTAGCATTATATTTATAAGCCTTAGAAAAGGCATCCATCAATGTTTCAGCACAAACAGCCTCTGATAGAAAAACACTCAACACCAGCAATAAACACGCCTGAAACTTCTTGTTTACTCTAAACATAATACACACAATAACAAACCCCAAATAAATTACAAAATTATCTTTTATTCACAAAACAAACAAGCACTAAAACACAAAACCAGGTGTTTTGAAAAAACAAGGAAGAGGCTTTACAGCGAGGTTAAAAGCACGACGAGCCGAGATGATCCCATCTTCTTTTATATAGATTTGTGCAACAGCAGCATTTCCATGCCCTTCAACCACAACAAGACGTCCACAGTCTTTCATTTGATCAAAGATACCTTGAGGAATAAAATCAACAGATCCCTCAATGAAAATCACGTCATAAGGTCCCTCAACGGCATATCCTTTCTCTAATGGACCATGAACGACAACCACATTATCACATTGATTCCGTTCTAAAGCTTCAAGAGCACGTTCAAAGAGAGATTTATCACTTTCCAGCGCAATCACAGACCCTGCAAGTTTTGCAAGCAACGCTGCACAATAACCACTATTTGCACCAATATCTAAAACAACATCTGATGATTTTACAGCGGCAAGCTGTAGTAATTTCGCTAGAGACGCAGGTTTCATCAAATAGCGTGCAGGAACCCCATCTTGCACTGGACATAGAACAATATCAGTATCAAGATAACTTAACACTTTCATATCTTCCGATACAAAATCTTCACGAGATACCGTTAAAAAGGCTTCAAGAACTGATAAATCCGTTACATCGACTGTACGAATTTGATTGTCAACCATTTTGCGACGAAGCTCAGCAAAATCTGCAACCATAACGAATATTTTCTCCTAACCTACAAAAAACAAACAAAACAGCGACAATAAGGGATAAAGATCTCTTAAACTATGGGCGTTACAAAAAAGGATGCTACAGTCAACAATTAGATTTTAACTGTATAATCTCTCATACAAAAGTGTCTTCACAAGAATAGAGGGAAATAATCTATTTTCCTATACCTCATCTCCCTTAAAAGCCGTTTCGTTTAAAATCGGCTGGAGGCCTCGCCCGGAATCGAACCGGGATACAAGGATTTGCAGTCCTCTGCGTAACCATTCCGCCACGAGGCCTCGTCAACAAACATAAAGGTTTCAATAAGGGAAGGCAACGCATCCGTCAAGGTGTAGAAATATTCTCTCGCCTTTTTTCCTCTTATTACACAATTTATCATATTTTTTTAAAAAAAGTAATTTTATCCTTTGCAAATCAGTATTGCTTTGCTATAGCCTCTTCAACGAGATGATTGGGCACCATTCCCCGGTAGCTCAGCGGTAGAGCAACCGGCTGTTAACCGGTTGGTCGCTGGTTCGAATCCGGCCCGGGGAGCCACTTTTCTTTTATTCCACGTAGTTTATTGTTTTTTCTCAAGCTTTTAGACATGAGGGATTCGTTAATAAAAGTGATGGAATAGGATTTTTGCAATAAAATAGAAACGCAATATCCTACGGGGTGTGTTTTTTGCAATGAACGCAAAAAGCGATTGATTCATTTTAAATACTTTTTTCAAACTACCGCGCCTTTATAAGAGGACACAGCAATTATTTGCACATTATAAATTACGATTTCTTTCATCAGAGATGAGTTATTAAGCTCCATCAGCAATGAATCGGTCTCATATATTTTTTTCCAAAGAAAGAATGATTTGTACTTAATAAAGGAGTTAAACTTAAAAACCTGCTCATTAAGCAATCATTTTGAAAAATGGAAGAAACAATAATCAAGGTCATATATTATCTCCATACACCCCACATAACCCCCTCCCCATCCTAAAAGCAAAAAACATAAAACAAGTCTGTAAACGCTCCGACGTCTTATCTAACAGGTTATTCCTCCTGCTAACCACTTCAACGCTTTACAAACAACCTTGCCTTGTTCACCACACTGTCATAAAACATTTAATACATAAAATCTTATAGGCTTTATATCCCCCAAATAATAGTTTTACAGTAAAAACCAAGATAACGAGCTAAATTGTTAAGAATCCTGAGAAAGCCTTCAGAAATCATGACATTCTCGCTATTGTATTATGCAGTCACATGCTTTTTTAAAGAGATATCTCTTAAATACCCCAAGACTCTTTCACAATAACACCCCCGTAAATGGTATAAAATGAAATCGATTGATCAGCCCCATCTTTATTTATAATAAAAGCCATACCATCGTACTATTTTCCAACTCTCAATCTCAGCAATCCCCCATTGCCTTGGAAAGAGTTTATAAAAATTATTTTATTTATTTTTCAAATGATTATCTATATGAAAACTTCACACATAACGTGCAAGCGAATACTTTTGATTGATCCGCATAAATAACTTAAAAATGAAAAAAATACGATATAATGAATTATTCAATATATAAAACAATGAGTTATTATTAGACATCAATTTTAAAATTAAAAGTTATCATTAAAGATAAAACACATCCTTTATAAAAATAGTTTTATATAAATAAAATCTACTTTTATTCCCATTTAAAAAAAATAGGAATAAAGCAAATAAATAATTGCCTCTACAATAAAGATTTTTAATAAATCCAAAAAGTTAGAAGTTTTCATTTCTAAAAAATGAAAACCTCTAAAGGATCGTCTTACTTTGACAAGAGTATTTTATAGCTCTTTTCAATTGAGAATAAATCAACAAAAGTAAAAAATCTCCAGTACATGATCTTTTTTCAAGACTTTATCTAAGCAGCCCTCTTAACTGATTTTCGAAAACGAAGAGGCTTTGCACGCTTTACCACTGCTTTTGCTTTTTTATGCCTCTCATTTTGAGGTGAAGAATTCTTCCGCTGCAACTGTGCGGTATCATCTTTTCGACCTAAAAACTGTTTTTGACGTTTAGATTTTTTAAAACGGCGTTCCTTATCGTTTTCTTTTTCTTTACTTTCTCGTACAATTGGCTTTTCTGGAAACGCTGCAAATTGTTCTGGAACAGCCTCAGCCACCAATTTCATACGAATCAAGCGCTCTATAGCACGCAAGCGGGACCTTTCTACCTTCTCATCAAAAAGCGTAAGTGCTACACCAGATGCACCATTACGTCCTGTACGACCAATACGATGTACATAACTTTCAGCTTCATCTGGTAAGTCGTAATTAATAACGTGGCTTATCCCTGGTATATCAATACCGCGTGCAGCAATATCTGTTGCCACTAGGATCTGCACAGATCTTTCACGAAAAGCTTTTAAAGCAGACTGGCGAGCACCTTGTGATTTATTTCCATGAATTGTTGCGACTAAATATCCTACCTTTTCTAAACTACGCGTGACAGCATCTGCCCCATGTTTAGTTCGAGTAAAAACAATAACCGAATCAAAAGCTGGATTTGTCAAAAGTTTACTTAAAACATTCTTTTTTTCATTCGTAGGAACACAATATAATTTTTGGCAAATCTCTACAGCCGTAGTACCTTGAGGAACAACTTCAATTTTAACCGGATCATTGAGTAAACATTTTGCAAGCACAGCAATTTCCCTCGGCATTGTTGCAGAAAAGAGTGCTGTCTGACGCTCTTGATGCAAAAGCTTTGCAATTTGCTTAACATCATGAATAAACCCCATATCCAACATACGATCTGCTTCATCCAAAATCAAAAAACGAGATTGGGAAAGATCAACACACTTTTCACGAACAAGATCTCTCAAACGCCCTGGAGTCGCTATCAAAACATCCACACCTGCTTCCATACGTTTAATTTGTTTTAAACGTGATACGCCCCCAAAAATAAGACATGTTGAAAGATGTGCTCCTTTCGCCACAGTACGGATCGTTTCATCAATCTGAACAGCAAGTTCACGCGTTGGAGCTAAAATCAAAGCGCGTGCAGTTTTAGGACAGCGTTTATCACCCAAAGCCAAAATCTGACTTAAAATAGGTAAACCAAATGCCAAGGTTTTTCCAGAGCCTGTCTGAGCAACACCTAAAATATCGTGTCCTTTCAACATCACTGGAATAGCTTGTTCTTGTATAGGTTTAGGTTTACTCATCCCAGCAATGAGTAAATTTTTAATCAAAAGAGTAGGTAAACCTAACTTTGTAAAAACATTTTCTTCTTTTATAGGCAAAATAAAATCTTTCCTTAGCTGAAGAGTTCAAAAGAAGTAACCATCTGAACTCTCCACTCAAGAATCCGCGCAAGAGAAATCCCTGACATTTTAAATGAAGCAACGCCTAAAAAGCGGCTTGCGCAACTTATGAACACCTTGAAATCAAGATAAAGGCGTATAAACTTCACTTTACAAAAAGCCAACAAACCAGCCTAAATGCCTTCATCTCTATTATCTTTGGATTATGATAAAAAAGCAAGAACTTTACGAAATACATTTATCATGAATAAAAACAATATTTAGATCGTTTACTTTTTGATGATTGTGTCCATCGGTAAATGTACCTTGATAAAATCAGGATAAATCTCGAGAAAAACTGGATTTTGTAAAGTTTTTTGACCGCCATAAATTAAATACCATTGGTTTTTATCAAAAATCGCCAAAGTTTTATATTGAATGATGCGATCTTTCATCTCAAGAACTGTTGGAATTAAAGCATACAAAGTACCGTTATCAGTTTGTAAATACTCTATATTTTCTTTATCTAAACAATAAGCACCAGAAGGCAACCCCTCAAATTTCTTATGCAACTGTTGAAGAAAATCACTACGTAAAGCACTCTCTGTTGTATTCAATCGATGTGCCATCTCTTTATAAAGCCGCTCAGGCATATAACGAGAAATAGGCATAAAATCCCCATTTTTTATAGCATTATTGACATCAACAACGACTCTTGAAAGTTCATCTTTTTGTACTATTGTTGGCTGAGATGCTAAACTCTGTTGATTAACAATCAAAAAGAAAAATAGACTCAGCACCGAATAAAAAATAGGTTTCATCATTATACTTCTTGTTTTAGTAAAATTTCAGTTTCTCAAATAACAAAATCAAATAACGTTTGATCATCAGTAATATCACGATAACGCCAACCTAACGCTTGAAATTTTTCCTCTAAAAGACAAAAATTACCGTATTTTTTTGTTTCAATCGCAACCAATACAGAACCAAAGTTTCTCGCTGACTTTTTAAGATATTCAAAACGTACGATATCATCATCTGGTGATAATGTGGAAAGAAAATGACGCAAAGCACCAGGATGTTGCGGAAAACTAAAAATAAAATATTTTCTCAACCCTTGGAAACGTAAAGAACGCTCTTTAATTTCTGGCAAACGCTCAAAATCAAAATTACCTCCTGAAATAACGAGAAGAATTTTTTTCCCCTTTAACTCTTGAGGAGGAATACTGTTAAGCGCATCAATCGATAAAGCACCAGCCGGTTCAAGAACCACACCTTCAACATTAAGCATTTCAACCATCGTAGAACAAACACGGTTTTCAGGAACCGTAATGACAGAATCAGGGGGAAATTGCTTTAGAATTGTATAGTTTAGAGCTCCAATTTCAGCCACAGCAGCACCATCTACAAAAGTGTCAATGCTTTCAAGCTTGACGCGTTTTCCACTCTCCAAACAAGCAAGCAAACTTGCAGCTCTTTGCGGCTCAACAAAACGAAGCTTTGTTTTCCAACCATATTCATGTAAAAACTTGCTCACTCCACTTGCCAAACCACCACCCCCTACCGGCACAATCATCAAATCTGGCTCACTTTCTCCATTGAGTTTTTTCCATTGTAAAGCAGCTTCACAAAGCACTGTTGCCTGCCCTGTAATAATGCGAATATCATCGAAAGGTGGAGCCATTACACCACCGCTCTCTACGACAAAGGATTGCGCAGCTTCATAACATTGATCAAATGTTTCACCAACCAAACGAATATCAATGAATTCTTTACCAAAAATACGTGTTTTTTCAATTTTTTGTTGTGGCGTTGTCATAGGCATGAAAATCACGCCTTTACGTTTAAAATAACGACAAACAAAAGAAACCCCTTGCGCGTGATTCCCCGCTGAAGCACAAACAAATGCAGAATCTGGTGATATACAGCTAAGCATTTCTGAAACAAAATTGAAAGCACCACGAATCTTATAAGACCGCACCGGTGTTAAATCTTCACGCTTTAAATAAATTTCTGCATCATACTTTTGACTAAGAAAATCATTTCTTTGAAGTGGTGTTTCAGCAAACACGTGATGCAATCCCACCATAGCTTTTGTGACGTCTTGAATAAATTGACTCATAACACTAATCATTTCATACTTTATTTACATTATAAAAGCTTTTTCTATCGATAAAGGAAACTATTGTCAGTCAAAATTTCACTAAAAAATGAAAAATGTTTCTTTTGTCATTAATTCTTGATTCAATAAAAGATATAGCTTATGAGAGAACTCACATCGCGGACGTGATGAAAACGGTAAACATAGCAGACTTAAAATCTGCCGGTCGAAGACCTTGCGGGTTCAAGTCCCGCCGTCCGCACCAGATTATCTTAATCTCTCTTATTTTCCAATGATTTATTAAAAATCAAAAAAATTAAAGCACCTTCTAAACCACCTTTCGTAACTTTATTATAACGCTATAAGACGGCACCGCGGTGGTACTAAAATACGAATCATTGCTGCTTTTTGAGGTACCTTTTTAGCACTTTGACCTCCTCCTCGTCTTTATAGGATGGAGAGGCAATCAATATTGCTAATTTGGGATTGGCTTATACTCTTCATGACTCTTGTAAAACGACGCAAAAGCTCAGAAAAGAGATAGATGCAAAAGACAAAATAATAGATAAAGAAGCTGAAATAATACGTGCACAAAAAGATGTGATTCAAAAACAAGAAGAGTTAATTCGAAAATCAACTGCTTCTAAGATTATTTTTCCTCGAATGGCAGTAAAAAATTGGCCCAAAAGTAGTTTCAAGTACTTTCTCACGACCATTTTTTCAAAACAGGCAATCACAACACGCTCTGTCATAGCGCACATATAAATACGCAACAGCCTTCATGGGGGAAGATGATCATCAATACACAAACCGTTCTCTGCCTTGATCTAGATCTAAGACAGGCTGGGCGATTTCTCGTGTAGACAGCAGTATAACAAGTGGCACTTGTCAATTTTGAATTTTTTCGTTTTCAAGGCGATAGTAGGCGCTATTTGCGTTTTCAGCAATGGCTTACAAAAATGAAGATCACAACAGATAAAGTCAATGCCTCACAAGAAAAGATGATTAAGACGGTGTGTGCAAAAGAATACAATCCAAAAGATGACAACGAAGCAAATGCTTTAGCAATTTTATATTTAGTTAAAGAAGGGAATGCGCATGTCTAATGCAATGCCATGGATAAGATTCCTTTTGAATGACTGGAACAGTGAGATAGATGGAATGACATGAGAACAAAGGGGCATTTATATAACGCTTTTCATTCGCATATATGACAAAAAAGCACCAATTAAAACAGATTTTGAAATGCTTGCCCGCGCTTGCAATTGCTCGCAAAAAAGTTTGCAACTATTGTCGAATATCTCATGAAGAATGGTAAATTTCTTGAGAAAGATAATGGTTTGTCGAATACGCGCATTGAAGAAGAGCTAAAAGATTTTACTGATAAAAAAGCGCCCATATCGCAAATTCATAGTGAGGCTGGAAAAAAGGTGTACAATAAAAAACGCTATAAAAAACATTTTAATGATTTTGCTGAAGCAAACGCTAAGCAAAATCAAGCTATAAAGAACCAGAATAAGAACATATATAAACTAAAACTATCATTTTAGCAAAAAAAACTGCTTCTGAAAATTTAGAAACAAACGAACAGGTTGACGAACCAACATAGGTTGCTGCTGTTGAGACCACATCAGAGCAAATCGAAACGGGTGTAGAAAACCAACCTTCCATTCACGAGCAAGAGAACATTACGAAAAAAGCTAAACGGGTTAGAAATGACAGTGGCTGTCGTACCCCTGATGATTTCGAACCTGTTTATGATTTCGCAATCGAAGAGGGATTGCCTCCAGAGCGTATCAAAGCCGAAATGGCAAAATTTCGAGATTTTTGGAAAGCTAGAACAGGCAAAGATGCACGCAAAACGGATTGGAAAGCAATGTGGCGCAACTGGGTGTAAAAAGCTATCGAGGATTTAGAGAACGGAAAAAACTATGGAAATCACTCTCAAAGGCAAAAAAGTGTAGATGAACGCATCTCAGACAGTATCCTTGATATCGAGCCTCGAGGTCACTTTGAAACACATTCACGAGATGATAACTCTGGAGTTTCCTTTAGTTTTGAAAAGTGGCAAGCATTGACACAACAGCAGGAAGCGATTGCCTTAGAAGCGTGTGATCAACTTCACGAATTGTTTTCAATAAAAGTGAGTAAAGAGGACATAACCAAGGCAATTCGGATGCTTTCGGTGTGGTTTAAAAATTTCGCAACAGACAGATCATGAAGGTATGGCGCTTACCTATGGAATGGTTTTGGAAAGTGTTTCTGCGTGGTCACTCATAAAAACGGTTAAACGGATTTTATGCGATGAGTTAGAAGGTTTATCGGATACGTTTTTTCCAAGCACTCGTGAGTTAGTAAGATTATGTCGTGATTTGAAAAATAGTCTTTTGACGAAAGCCAATCTTGTACACTAGGCTGTTTTGAACACCCGTGAAAAAAGGCTGAAAGAAAAGGCAATGAGAGAGAATTCAAGACCACTCACGTTGGTTGAAAAGCAAGTGAAAAACACTGCAAATTAGCAAACTAATGAAAATTGCTGATCGTTTTGTGATTGGATGTGCATTTAAATCGACAAAATGGCACCGTACAGAGTGATTTAAAGATTTTATGATAAAAAACCTATCTTATAAAACGCTCTGTACGGTCAAATTTGAGGCAAATAGACAAATTTGTAAAATTAGGATTAAAGTATGTTCATTTTAAAACATCTATTCTTAAAAAACCGTAAACAACCCATGCGAAAGAGGTTTGTTGCAACGGCAGTGGGTATGCCCCATGGGGGATGGGACAGAGGAGTATTTTTACAACCTCTACGAATACGAAGACGGCACAAGAGAGTGTGAAAAGTTTGATGGTGGTCAGTATTACAAAACACCTAAGAATGCGGATTTTAGTACCAAAGCGCAAGTAAAAGCATGGGTTTACGGTGGTGATATTCCGAAAAGCATTCTCAATTACGAACCTCTTATAGACGAGATCAACAGAGAGATCAAAAAATTATCGAAAACCGCAAGAAATAAATATGTTTACAGATAAGCAGCTAAGAGCCTTGTTTGGTATTATAACTTTTATATTTTTATGTTTTTCAGAAATTAAAAAAATATTGACTTTATTCAGAGTATATTGCGTATTGCTCTAAATGCGCTTCTTAAACATTTGCACAAAAGCATTAAAAGCTATTGAATCATGGGCTTTATGTTATATTTTTATATAATATTAGAGAGGGCGTTTTATGCACAACAAAATTACGTAAAGTTGGAGGATCCGTTATGCTCTCTATACCGCCTGCATTGTTTGATGTTCTTCATCTTACTGAAAATATGCAAGTGGGTTTGGCTATTGATAATGGACAATTGGTTGTAAAACCACAAATATCGCAAAATTACACTCTTGAAGAATTGTTAGCCGAATGTAATCCTTCGGACGATTTTGCGGATAAAGATGTAGAGTGGTTTGATGCTAAGCTTATTGGCAGAGAGCTCTTGTAATGAAGCGGGGTAAAATTTGGTTTGTATCGCTTGACCCAACCTCTGTCTATGAGAAAAAGGAACGCGTCCTGTACTGATTGTGTCACCGGAGGCGTTTAATCGTTTAACAAAAACACCCATTGTTTTGCCCATTACGAGTGGAGGAAATTTTGCTAGAATAGCAGGCTTTGCTGTTTCATTGGTGGGAACAGGGCTGCATACAACAGGTGTGATACGCTGTGACCAACCGCGTGCTTTAGATATAGTAGCGCGTAATGGAAAAAGAATGGAAACTATTCCATATATAATTATGGATGAAGTCTTAGCAAGGTTATCAACATTTCTTACTTGAATTTTTTCTACACTTTTAAATGTTTAAAAACACCAACTTTAGGTAAAAAGTAAAAAAGCATAAGATCATGATTTTTTTCTGCTGACAATCAGCTAATCAATTTTTCACAGAATAAAAATCAATATTTGACTAATTATGTCATTAATTATGACTCAAAAGGAGCCATAATGAAAGCTGTCATCACTACGTCAATGTGTGTTGTTGGAGACAATAAAAGCGCTGTTCGCTTTGAACCATCAACACCCAATAATCCATTTGTTGAAGTTTCTAATCAGGTCTACGTACGTCTCAAGCGCGCCAATGCTCAAAACCTTTTGTTGACGTCAAAACAACAGCAAAACCTAAAAAGACAGTTGAACAAATTAAGCAGATAGAACAAGAAGTAGCACAAACATTATCTAAACCAATGACTGAAGAAACCTTACTCGAAAAACCAAAAGCATCTAAAGTCTCTCAATCATCAACACCTACTCTTAAAAAGGCTTAGACGTTGAAGTTAATCATCCACCAAAAATGGTATCTTCAACAGGTGAAGGATACCTTCACCAGTCTTCAAGCACCACACCTTAATTGGGCTTTGCGTAATGCTCTAAACACCGCAGCAAAACAGTCGAACGCTTTACTGAAAAGCAAATTGCCGATGTTACATCTGCCCAATCAAAGCATGTTAAGCAAGGTATTTATATTAAAGAAAAGGCGACAGCAAGGTTTCTTGAGACAGATATCATTCGTTCTGGAACACCGATACTTCTTAAATTTTTTAAAGCAAAAGAACAAAACGCGGCGTGACTTACACAACTGTTTGGAAAAAACAAATCTTGCCCATGTTTTTATCAAGGATGGGAGTTTTCCAAAGCGTGTTGATTTAAAAAAGATGAAGGGTAATGTTTTTCAAAGAGCGGATGGAGATCAATTCCCCATTGCAAAACAAGAGGAACCCTCAATTGCTAGGGTGATGTCAAAGCCAGAGATTACAAGTGCTATTGCACAATATGCCAATGAAAGATTAACCAAAAATATACAGAGACAACTTTCTCGTCAAGAATACGCTGCTAATAAGAAAGGCTAGATCATGTTCTCAAGCTTTATCTATATCTTACATATCCTTATGAGTTTATGCATTACACACTTTGATTGCAATTTTAAAAACAGATTATCACTTATGCTTTGTTTTTC
>NZ_JBHIPX010000019.1:0-28947 GCF_042196245.1 Bartonella sp. AP19HLJMH | reverse complement strand
GAAAAAGAGGCTTTAAATGATCTTTGAAAGGTCTTTGAAGACCCTTTGAGAACCCCTTAAAAACTCTTTGAAAAAAAATAAATTGGTACAAAACCTAGTGGCAAATTATACAAAACCTGCTGGCAAGCTACAACAAGCTACATACATACAAACTGGCTGGGGAACTTGGATTCGAACCAAGATTGACGGAGTCAGAGTCCGCTGTTCTACCATTAAACTATTCCCCAATAAGCCAATTTTACCATTTCTAGCAGATTCTATAGTGTAGGCAAGTGCAAAAAATCTTTAGATTATCGATAATAAAGAGCGATAGGGATATCATTATAATCCCCGTAGTGGCGGTCTCAATATTTTCGCATATAGCAATAAGCGAATAAAAACATATAAATAGAGCACACCGCGAATGGAGGCATCACAAACTCTTGTTGAAATATTCTCTAATAGGTATAGCCTGTCAGGCAACAGCTACTAAATCATGGAGAATTTATGAGTAATATTCCTACTTATCCTGTTACCCCAAACCTACAGTTGGTATACATCTCAAACATAGAGTACTCTACGGCTTTTTACAAATTCATCTTCAAGAAAGAACCTGTGTTTACCTCGCCACGCTATGTTGCATTTGCTTCTTCGGGGGATGCTCTCTTTGCTCTCTGGTCTGGGGGCGATACGCCTGAGGAAAATGCACCTCGTTTTTCAGAAATCGGCATTATGTTGCCTACTGGAGAGGACGTAGATAAGCTCTATACGGAATGGAAAGAGTAAACCACTGTTGAGATAAATGTTTTGAAGGAACCGTATACTGATGTATTTGGACGTACCTTCCTAATCAAAGATCCAGACGGACATATTATTCGTGTTTGTCCACTGGATTAAAAAGCTTGAGATCTGATCTTTAATTGTCTGAATTATAATACCTGAATTATAATAATTGTCTGTTTCCAAAACCTATAAGCTATGCAAGCTAAGAGGCTTACTTACGACGTGTGGCTTATCCGTTCGGTGCTGTTCCACTATATTCAGCCCCACAACCTGCCTGTTTCCACAGGCGGTCTAATTGGCTTGGACATCAGTCGGCGTTATTGCACGGCCAGTGATCAGTACTTGTAAAATCATAGAAGCTATCCCTCATCGCCTTATGTGGAGTCTTTTGTTGGAATGGGAGGAATACTCTTTACAAGGAAATTGATATCTTTATGAAGTTAAAAAGGTATTGTACATAAAAACTAATAAAATCAATACATTAAGTGCAGTTATTTTGTATGAATCCACTTAAGAATCCCTACTTTTATGCATGTTTGAATTGATCATTTTTTATATAAGATTGCCATGGATGTATAGACTATAAAAAGCAAATCATGATGCAAATACTATAACGCATGGGTGCATTCAAATGAAATGAAAAGCGGTTATCATTCATAACGTATCATAAATTTTATGATACGTTTTTAAAAACGCTTACTAAAAAGTTAGTAAATGATAGGCAGGCATTATATAGATACTATCATCACAATATAGAATGAAAATCACAATGTTATGTCTTATGAAATTGAAAGCCTTTTAATGATATAACGCAAGCAAGCGAGAAAAAAACGTTTTAAAAGTTACAGTTTAAAAATACGAAACCAAATGAGCTCTCTCAAAATTTGGGGGGCACCTATTGAAAAAAAGATGAGGCAGCAAAATTCAAAACCATTGTAACATCTAAGGTATGGGATTTTATTCAATTTTGAGTCAAAAGCTATAATGTTTAAAGATGGCTATTCTAAAGATAACGCCTCCAAAATTGGATTGGTTAATTTTGCCAACTCAAATTTGAGCTGGTTAATTTGCAAAGAAGTTACATTTGAGTGCAAAATGAAAAGATACTTATGAAAGCCGTATTGAGAAGACATTCATTTAAGATGCATTTTCTTTTGATTGGATTGATAAAGTTACCAAGCGTTTATAGATTCTATAATGCTAATGAATGATATCAAAATCATAGCTATCATTTACGTTATCTTTTGATAAGTTTTCATATTTCTAAATAGAGCACTTGCAATATGATACGTTTTGTATATATGAATTTATTACTCCATTGTGGATGATTCATTTGAATCTTATAATCAATATCTGAAAGCCGCGTCATATCATTTGGCTCGGCTTTCTTTTTTGAATTCTCTCTTTAGATAGGTTTATAGCTGTTAGATAAGGCTTTCCCATAAACAGAGCCAGATATACGTGTATTACTATGGAAAGGATTTATTTGCGAGAGGATTACCAGACAATGTTTGCTTTGCTTGCGCAAGAGAAAAATTCTTCTCTCTCAATGATGTGTCTCAGATCCGAAAAATCTTTAGCCAATTTAAGATAAAAGAGGTTGGCACATCTTATACATGTGGTTCAAAGAATCCGCACCGGCTCAAGAGCTTATCATCTCAAATTGCAATTTTTAGAGGAAGAGAAAATATGCATTAAAGGGATTTTAAATAACCCTTGAAAGTTTTTGAAGATCCTTTGAAAAAAATAAATTGATGCAAAACCTGCTTTCAAATTATACAAAAGCCGATGACAAGCTACAATCATTAAATACTGGCTGGGGAACTTGGATTCGAACCAAGATTGACGAAGTCAAAGTCCGCTGTTCTACCATTAAACTATTCCCCAATAAGCCAATTCTACTATCCCTAGCAGATTCTATAGTGCATGCAAGCGCAAAAAATCTTTATGATTATCGATAATAAAGAGCGATAGGGATGTCATTAATTGTTTTGATTTGAATATCGACATCATAAATGTCTTTAAGAATTTTTGGTTGCATAATTTCTTTTGGAGTCCCACAATAGGCCGCTTTCCCATTTTTCAATGCAACAATCATATCTGAGTAAGATGAGGCAAAATTAATATCGTGCATAACAATAAGAATGGTTTTTTTCAGTTCATCAGCTGTGCGGCGTAATTGCTTCATCATAGAAACCGCATGTTTCATATCCAGATTGTTTAATGGTTCATCTAAAAGAAGATAATCAGTGTCTTGGCAGATAACCATGGCTATAAAAGCGCGTTGACGCTGACCGCCAGAAAGCTCATCTAAAAAACGGTCTTGTAAATCTTGTAAGCCGAGATAGCGTAGCGCACTGTCGATAAATTGTTTATCTTCATGTGTATACCAGCCTTTTGAATAAGGATAGCGTCCGAAACTTACTAAATCGTACACGGTTAAGCGAAAAGACAAAGGATTTTCTTGACGCAGAATTGAGAGTTTTTGAGCCAAAATATCGTGGGGCATTTTATCAATATCAAAGCCGTCGATATGAATTGTACCATTATGGTGTGGCAAAAGACGTCTTATCAGCATTAAAAGAGTTGACTTTCCCGAACCATTGGGCCCAATAAGAGAAATAATCCCCCCTTTTGGAAGATGAAGGCATAAATTATCGATAATCAATCGTGTTCCGTAAGCCTTGGAAAGATGATTGATCTCAATCATTTTAGTTTTCCCTTCATCAGTAACATTAAGAAAACAATTCCCCCACAAAACTCAATGATAAAACTTAAACGCCCTGCCATATGAAAAATTTGTTCTAAAATAAATTGTCCCCCCACCAGACAAATAATAGCCAATAATATTGCAATTGGAACAACAATACTGTGTTTTGCTTGAGGAGAAAGTTCATAGGAAAGGTTGGCAACTAACAGTCCAAAAAAGGTGACGGGGCCTACTAATGCGGTGGAAATGGATACGAGAATGGAAACAAAAATAAGGACAGCTGTCGCACTTTTGTGGTAATTAACGCCAAGATTAAGAGCATTTTCACGTCCCAAAGCCAAAATATCAAGAAGATGACGGGAATGCCATCCAATCAGACTCACAATGAAGACAATGATTGTGGCAAAGCCTATTAACGGTGTATTGAATTTATTAAAATTTGCAAACATAATATCCGTTAAATTCATCATTTGGTCTGGATTTAGTTGCAATTGCATAAACATCCGTAAACTGAAAAAAAATCCGCCTAAAACAACACCGATTAAAAGCGTTAAATGAAGTCCTTTTAGGCTTCCTGAAAAGAGCCAGCGAAAAAGGCTTATTGAAAAAAGAATAAGAATGAGGGCTTCAAGAACGAGCTGTCCTTCTTCATTCAAAAAGGGCAAAGAAAGAGAGCCTACAAAATACATTAGGGCAGTCTTTATTAAAATATAAAGCTGATCAAATCCCATAATTGAAGGAGTAAGAAGACGATTATTAACGATTGTTTGAAATAAAACCGTGGAAACGCTTATTGCATAGGCAATAAGAAGCAAAGAGGAAAGTTTTGTAAGACGAAATTTCCATGTATAAACATTGATGTTCCACGTCATGTAAAGACTAATGACAGTGCATGCTATGATGATAAGTGTTGTTAGTACACATATTGTTTTTCTTCTTCTATCCAAGACGCTTTCTCCAGCGTAAAAGCAGTATCATAAAAATAAAACTACCGATTACACCCATTATGGTGCTGATGGGAATTTCAAGAGAGGGATGAATGATTCGTCCTAAAAGATCACAAATCAAGACCAATCCTGCACCGCTGATGGCCACCCAAGGAGCGGTATAGCGCATATTATCTCCCATGAAACTTGAAACAATATTTGGAATAATCAACCCAACAAAAGGAATACGGCCAATGGTACAGACAACAACAGCAGTGATTGAGGCGACAATAAAAAGACCAAAAAACATGACAACACGATAATTCAATCCAAGGTTATTGGTTAAATCTTCTCCCAAACTTGCAACCGTAAAGCGATCAGCAGTACAATAGGCCAGAATACAAAGGGGAAGGGATAGCCATAAGAGCTCATATTTTCCTTCAAGAACCATCGAAAAACTGCCAAATAAGTAAGCTTGAAGAGAAGGAAGTAACATTTCATAATCTGCAATGGCATTGGTTAAAGAGCCAATAATATAGCTTAGCATAATCCCTGTAAGGGGTACAATGAGAGCAGATTTTAGAGGAATGCGTCGCAATAAAAACATAAAAAGTAAAGTGCCTACCATGGCAAAAATTGTCGCAACGACCATTTTTCCTAAAACAGGAATATCGGGCCAAAAAATCATAATAAAAAGAATGCCAAGGGAAGCAGATTCAATGGTTCCAGTGGTTGATGGCTCGACAAAGCGATTGCGTGTTAATAGTTGCATAATCATGCCTGAAAGTGCAAGTGCTGCGCCTACTAAAAGGATTGCAATGGTACGAGGAAGACGTGTTTGCCAAAAAATAAGCCACGCATGGGGATCGGCTGCGAAAAGGTTAGAAGGTGTGACATCAGAATAACCAACAAAAATGCTGAGGATAGACAGGAAAATTAGAAGTGTTATGGTTATCCAGTAATTCTTCACGTTAAATCATTTTCTAACAAAATCTACAAAAAGCAAAGACTGCTTAATAAACAACCTCTGCTTTTAAATTTTATTTATATAGCAAGCAAGCTCTTTCGTGCGCTTATTTGCTCTTTGTAAAGGCTTCATTGATCTGCTGTGCGGTTTCAATGAGTGCCGTTAAACCGCCATTTGCACGATACCAACTCCAAGAGTCCAAATAAATAATTTGGTTTTGTTTGCTTGCTGTTGTGCGGTGAACAAGCTCATTGTTGAGCAATTGTGTTGCGGATTGTCCTTCCCGTCCAATGGCTGCATCGCGATCAATCACTAACAACCAATCAGGATTGGTTTCAAGAATGAATTCAGGAGAAATGAGTTGTCCATGTTTTTGCACAGTAAGTTTATCGGTTGCAGGGGCAATTCCAAAAGCGGAGTGAAAAATATCGAAACGTGATTTTGGTCCGAAAGCACTGATTTTTCCACCAGAGGTCATGAGTATGAGCCCGGTGCCTTTTCCTTGGGTATTTTTACGGACTTCAGCAAAAGCTTCATTGATTTTTGCAATTTCCTTTTCTGCTTCTTGTGTTTTACCAAAAATTTTTCCAAGGATAGACACATTTCGTTTTATATCTTCAAGAGAATTTTCGTTTTCTACTGTTAGATCAATTGTTGGGGCTATTTTGGATAAGTCTTTATATTTTGCTTGAGTTCTGGAGGAAATAATAATCAAATCGGGTTGAAGAGTGGCAATTTTTTCATAATCTGGCTCAAAAACGGTTCCAATTCTTTCATATTTTGCATCGTCAAATTGTTGTAGATAGGAAGGTTTTTTTCCTTCAGGAAGGCCGATAACTGCTTGGATACCAAGGCGATTCATATTATCTAGCGAGGCAAGATCAAACACAACAACCTTTTGCGGAGAAGTGGGAACAGAAGTCGTGCCTGAAACATGATCAATCGTTACATTTGTCTGGGTACTGGTATTTGCAATACTCGTATGAGTCCACAAAATCGTTGCAAAACTAATTGCAACCAGTAAAACAGAAGTCATCCATTTCATATATTTTATCATCGTGATTTTATCCTTTTATCTAATATTACAAAGGTTTGCGCACTTAAAAACTTAACTTTGGTATTTTTATGCACAAAATGAAGCGTAAATAAATAACACTATGTTGTAAAGTTGACTGACATATGTTACAAATCGTTCACTTACCTCATTTTCACTTAATTCTAGTGTTTTTGCAACATTATTTAGAAAGTTTGACATATGATCAATGTATTTAAAAAGCGTACACGTTTGTACGCACTGACAACAAGTGCTTTCTTCTTTTTACAAGGTGTAGATGTTTCTATAGGGAATAGTTTGTGGTCACTCTCAAGCCTATCTACTTCATTGACATCTATACTACCATCTTTTAGAAGTTCATCAGCATCTCCTACACCTGAAGTAGCAGAATTACCTGCTGCTCCTTTAGCACAAGTCGCTAGTGGTGGCGTTGGCGGTGTCCCTGGCGGTGGCGCTGGTGTCCCTAGCAGCGCTGGTGGACTTGGTGGCGCTGGTGTTCCTGGCGTTGGTGGTGGTATCCTTGGTGGCGTTGGCGATGTCCCTGGTTCTGTGCAACAGGATTCTTTAGTAGAATCAATTCCAGCATTGTTACCACCTTGTTCTTCGGCCAAAGAATCTCTGTCTAGAGCGTCTATTTTCTGTGATGATGGTGCTACGCATACACTTGGACAAGGTGAAGGTAGTAGTAAAACTCCGCTTAAAGCAGGAAGGTATGATCGTGCTATATATGTAACAGGTCCTTTGCCTACAGTTATTAATGTATCTGAGATATCCGTGGTTGCTGAAGAAGGCACAGATATTAAGGTGGTTGAAAATAAAACTCTGTTTCAGGGTGAAGGTAGGGGCTCTGTATTTGCGGATGGTAAGTCTCAACTTGGCGCTGCGATTAATTTGAACGATACAGTGGTTGAAGGATTTGCTTATGGGCTTGGAGCTTCTAGTTATGGAAAGGTTGCTATGAATAGTGGTTCCCTTCACAGCCGTTATGTGAATGCTATGGCTTCAAAAGAAGGTGTGGTTCTTTTGGAAAATGCACGTGTTACAGCAGAGATAGTTGGTCTGTGGAGTGATGATAAATCTGTAATAGAGATGAAAAAAGGAACACTTTCTTTAGGAGATACAACGATAGGGGTTATCGCTTCAGAAATGGGAATTGTTCTATTGGATGGTGTTAGCATTCAAAAAAATGTTTCTGAATTAAATGGGGCGGCACAGATGAAGGAGAGGAGCGGAGAGCTGGTGCTGCCGGAAGATTCTGATAGAGATGATTCTTCTCAAGATGTTGGGCGCATTGCTTTGCTATCACGTGACGGTTATATTTCGTTTAAAAATGGGAATTTTGATGTTTCCGATAGTATTTTTTTGCAGATTGGTCCAAATATTTCGAGCAACATTGTACGAAATATGCAAGAAAATATAAACACTTATTTTGAGTTTGAAGATGAAGATGAAGATGAAAATAGGGAGGAGTATCTTCCTGTTTATTTGCGTTCTTCCCATCGTTCTTCCAATATTTTTCCCAAAGCTTTTAGTGATATTTTTTCTTCTGTTTATAAGGCTAGAATACAGAAAGAGAGTGCTCTTGGCATTGATCCATTCTCTAATTTCTTGAATTTAAATGCTGTTATAAAATCTTCATCTATTAAGGTTCCAGGTAAAAAGTCTTATGGTATAGACTTTGATCGTCGGGCTAATGGGATACAGTCTGAGGACCCTGTGCCACATGGAGTTCTTTTAGAAAAGACTTCTCTCACAGTTCCAGAGGGTGTCGCTATTTACGGTGATGGTTTGAAAGGTTACGTTTTTTTACAAGATGGATCGGAAGTTTCGGGTTCTCTTTTGTTGAAAGCTAAAAAATCTGATTTATCCGTTTTTGCTAACAAATCTATCATTTCAGGTGCTACTCGTTTTGATGATAAATCTCATGCTGAGCTTTTTTTATCCAATGGAGCAGAATGGCGGGTAAAAAAAAGTTCCTATGAAGATTCAGAAGATGCCGATCAGCATTGTATAGATTCATGTATTTCATCTGTGAGTCTTCAAGATAGTGCTATTGAATTTTTTACTTCAATAAAAAATTTAAATAGTGCGGGTTCTAACGGTGGAAAGGCTGTTACTGAATATCAAATTCTTCGCATCGGAAAAGGAAAGGGTACTGTTTACAGTGCTAAGGGGACTTCTACAATTCAGTTCAATGTAGATGTATCTGGTAAGGCCGTAGATGTATCTGGTAAGGTTGTTGGTCGAAATTCTGATAGACTATTGATTCATGGTGATGTTTCTGGGCAAACTAAGGTAAAGGTGAAGGCACAAGGAGTAGGTTGGGGTGGTAACAATAATAAGGGATATAGTATTTCACTTATTCAAGTTTTCGGAAGGGCAGAAGAAAGCTCTTTTAGTTTAAATGGTGATTATGTTACGCTCGGAACTCCTTATCAGTATGTTCTTCGTGCTTATGGTCCAACTATTCCTTCGAAAATGCAGTATTTCGATAAGGCTTTAGTTGCGGGCAGTAAAGATGTTTGGGATTTTCGTTTAGAAGATAAAAATTTGCCCTATGAGCGTAGTTCTCTTTTTGTCTCAGGTGGCAATAGGGAGAGGGCGGGAGTAAATACTCCTTCCGTGCCATCTCGTGAAGCTGTGGAAAATGAGGTAGATAATTCTTCTGTAGGATCAAATCTTCCATCTGGAACTTCTGAATCTAGACCACCTAATCAAATTATTACTTCTAATACGAATGGGAACCCCGCATTACTTGGGAGATCTGATACAGGTGATGTAAGTCATGAAGAGGCTAGAAATGAGCCCTCTACAATATCAGATCCTTTATCTTCTTCTCTAAATACCTTGACAACTGAAGAGACTGTTGATGGAAGTGAAGATCCTAGACAGAATGCAAATGAAGTAGAATATACTATAGTAGGTTACGGTGATTCTGATACAGTTGGTGTGAATTCTGGAATTCATAGAACTGAGACAGGTGATGAAGATCATACAGACGGTGGATATGAAGGATCCTATGATGTAGAGAGTGAAGCATCTGAAGCTGTAATGTCTATTCCTTCTCCTACTCCGTCTCCTGTTGCTTCTACTGTATCTGAGGGGGGCGCATCTACTGATCAGGGGGAAGATAGAACATCTGAAGTTGTAACGTCTGTTCCTTCTTCTACTACGCCTTCTGTTGCTTCTGCTGTATCTGAGGAGGGCACATCTACTGATCAGGGGGTGGGTAGAACATCTGAAGCTGTGACGTCTATTCCTTCTCCTGCTACGTCTTCTGTTACTTCTGCTGTATCTGAGGGGGGCGCATCTACTGATCAGGGGAAGGCTAGAACATCTGAAGTTGTAACGTCTGTTCCTTCTTCTACTACGCCTTCTGTTGCTTCTGCTGTATCTGAGGAGGGCACATCTACTGATCAGGGGGTGGGTAGAACATCTGAAGCTGTGACGTCTATTCCTTCTCCTGCTACGTCTTCTGTTACTTCTGCTGTATCTGAGGGGGGCGCATCTACTGATCAGGGGAAGGCTAGAACATCTGAAACTATACCGTCTCTTCCTTCTTCCACTACGTCTCCTGTTACTCCTACTGTATCTGAGGAGAGGGCTTCTACTAATCCTGCAAGATCTGGGACATCTGGGCATAATGTATATACTGTTTCGTCCAATTCATCTCCTTCATCTAGAGGTAGAAGTTCGTTAAATTTAATACCTTCAGGAGCTAATTCACTTGGGAGATCTGATCCAGATAGGGTTTCAGTGATATCGACAGATGGGATTTCTGTATCATCTGGGCATACTATATCGAATAAGCTTCCATCTATAAAATCAGCAGCTTCCATAAAGCCTTCTTCTGAGGTTTCTGAGAAATCTTCTACACCTCCTAATGGATCTGTTGGACGTATTGTTCCGCCTAATAGTATTGGTAAGGAAACGATTTCTTCTACATGTGATGATATGAATAATGGAGAGAAGGGATCGCGGACTATTTATTTGTGTAGAGATGGTAAATCGCGGACAATAACAGGGAAGACACTGAAGGCAAGTGAGAAAACTCAGCATTCTATGCATGCAGTAAATCCAAATACAGTTATCAAGCTAGAGGGTACTACTATTAGTGGTGCGGATTCTTCAGATAGTAAAGATAATTTTGGTGTTACTCCATCAAAACTCGTGAGTGCTGTGCTTGCAGAAGAGGGGGCAGAAGTTGTTTTGGATAATAAATCAACAATTACCTCTTCTGTGATTGGGCTTGAAGCTAAAAGTGGCGGAAAAGTTAAGATGATTGGTGGAACAGTAGATGCGCTTTATGTGGGCGCTTTGGCGGGTTCTGGATCATCTGTTAATTTAAAGGATACGAAAATTAACGTAACGGGGGATTTAGCTATGGCTGGTTTGGTAAGTCAGGCTGGTAAGGTGTCTATGGACTCTGGGGCTATTACTTTGGAAAAGGGAGTGGCTGTGAGGTCAGAAGCTGGGGGAAGCGTTGAGTTAGACAAAGTTAATATTACTGCGAAAAAAGGACAGGGTAAGTTAGATTCTGTAGATAACTTTGGGCGTGCAGCTTTTCTGGTGAGTGATAATGCTTCTGTTGATTTTAAGAACGGAAATGTTGTTACTGATGCTCATGCTTTGTGGATTATAAAGTCTGGTGATAATGTGGTTGAGACGGGTTCTTCTAGGAGAAGGAGATCCTCTGACGTTCGTCCTACTATGAATCACGTAAATATCGAGTCTTCTACTGTTAAAGTGGAAGGTGACGGAGTCTACGGTATATATTTTGATGGGGGAACACAGAAGGAAGCGAGTCAACAAAATCGAAGTCAGGATTTAACAACTGAGAAAACAAATGTTGTTAAGCGGAGTACTGTGTCCAAACAGGAAAAAACGCCTATAGGCATAACAGGGACAGTTTCGTTGAAAAAAACTGATTTTGAAGTTGCAAATGGTATAGCTATCTATGGTAATAATTCTGGTGGTCGTGTTTCATTAGAAAATAAAACAACTCTTGCTGGTGACTTGTTATTAAAAGCTGAGAATGATTCGAACATATTGGTTTCAGTTGATAATTCTATTGTTACAGGCGGTGTTCGCGTTGATAAAAATTCTTATGCAAAATTAGACTTGGTTAATAATTCACAGTGGATTCTAAAAAGAAGTGCACAGAGGAATTTGGGGACTCTAGATTCAGGATGTGCGGATTCATGCATTTCTTCTGTAAGTCTTGTAAATAGTGCTATTGATTTTGCACCTTCGGAATCTGAAGGAAAATATCAGACTCTCCATATTGGAAATGGGAAAGGAACTGTTTATGCGGCACAGGGTAATGCTGTAATTCATCTCAATGCACGTTTAAATCCTCGTGATCCGAGTGATCAGCAAGTCACTGATCGGCTTGTCATTCATGGTGATGTTTCTGGAAAAACAAAAATACATGTACGAGGTGATGCAGGCAATGTAGGAGATGGTAAAGCGAATGCCAAGATTGCTCATACTGTTTCAATTATTCAGGTCTATGGTCAAGCGAAGAAAGACTCTTTCCAACTCGATGGCAATTATGTTGCACTGAGAAACTCACCTTACAAATACACCCTTCGTGCTTATGCTCCAGAAGCGACTTCGAAACAGGAGCATGTTCAGCAGAAATTTGTTAAGGATGGTGGAGAATTTTGGAATTTCCGTTTAGAAAATCAGTATGTTAAGTCTGTTGGATCTGCTGCCCTTCCTGAACAATTTGTAAGGTCTGTTGTTCCACAGGTTCCAACTTATCTCAGCTTGCCTAATAGTGTATTCCACGCTGGTTTAATGGATATTAGCAATCAAAATAAGCAATTGGAGACGTTGCGGATGACTTCTACAGGAATGGTAGAGGTTCGTGAAAATCCCGCTTTATACTTGCGCGGCTATGGTGGAAATTACCGTTATGCTTCAGATCTGTCCGCACTTGAATATGGTTACGGAGGTGATCTTAGTTATAATGGTGTAGAGGCAGGTGTTTTGCTGCAAACTATTGAAAATGCTGACAGTGCTATATCCTTTGGCGTTATGGGAACTTATGGAAAACTTTCTCTGCAGCCTGTGAATGTTGAGTACAGTCAGAAGAGTGCATTTGATAAATGGACTGCTACGGTATATGGTAGCATGCAGCATAATGTTGGCTTCTATGTCGACGGTCTTTTATCCTATGGTCTGTTCAAAGGTGATGTTCTCACCCTTGCACGGGGTAAAACAGCAACATTAAAAGGTAATCCTTTGAGTGTTTCTTTAGCTGGTGGTCAGACAATTATGACAGGATATAAGGGCTTTGTCTTTGATCCGCAGGTTCAGGTTGTGTATCAACATCTCCAGTTTAATAAAGCCCGTGATATCGACAATTTTGATATTGAAATGGGTAACCTTAATCAGTGGGTAGCGCGTGTTGGTGGACGCTTAACCAAGATTCCTACAGGTTCTGAAGGCGTGAATGCTATTGCTTTCTATGGTAAGCTTTATCTTGCTCATGGTTTTGAAGGAAAACAGTTTGTGCATTTCAATGATGCTTTCAAGTTAGGAGCTTTTGGTTCTTCTCTAGAGGCTGGATTAGGTTTTAATGCCAAATTGTTGCCACAGTTCTCTCTGTATGCTGATATTCTCTATCAACATAAGCTTAATAAGGCTGGTTTTTCGGGAACAAGTTTTTCCGGAGGAATACGTTACCAGTTTTAATATAAGGTACACTATGTACCTTTTTAGAAAAGGCAGCACATTGTGCTGCCTTTTTTCTTTGTAACAACTTGTGTTGTCTTTAAAAGATTTTCGTCTTCTTGATTGAGCAAAAAAAACATAGTTTGTTTTGTGTATGAGAGCACTTTTCTCCGCTAAAGCGAATTTTCTTAAAATTTATGCTGCTACTGATGCGATAGAGTGCTTCGCTTTTATCGGCTTTTAAAGCGTTCAGCAGACCGGTATGCGTTACGTTATCCTTTTTGGTACTGTATTGATATTATCTAATATAATATTTGATGTTTTCTAAAGCTCGTTTTTGAGAGTTTGTTTTTTACGGATTTAAATCATTGTTTCATTCATCTCCTTGTGGATTAATTTTTAAAGTTCACAAGGTTTGATTGTGTTTTTAATTAATTGCACGCATCGGTTTTATTTTTTCTTTACACGAAATACAGAATGCATTATACACTCATAAAGTGTGTTTCTGTAATTGTTCTCTTATAGGTGGTTTTGGCGTAGAGCTTTTGCCAAATTTATTGGGATAATTCATTACACAGTTCAGATGAGCATGAGGCATGTTCTTTTGTTACACTTTTCGTATTTTTGAGGTGTGCAATGGGGTGTTTTGTAAGTGCTTTTGTTTTTAATGAGAGGGGAAGGAAAGTTTCGAGGGAACTATGATTAAAGTTTTTAGAAATCATGTATGTTTATGTGCTTGTACAACCGCTATCCTCTCTTTGTTCCAAAGTGGAAGAGAAGTTTATGCGGCTACAGAGGGGAAGGATAGTAATCGTTATGTTATAAAGGTTATCCCAGTTGTCTCTGCTAATTCTTCTCCTCAGCTTAGCGGGAGTAATAAGCATAAGCTTCCTCTTAGTGGAGAAAGTGGTGATAATTATTATCCTCCTAATATGATTAATGTTGGCAATAACGATGATGGTATTCGTGGGGGAAATGATTATCGTAAGCTGAGTGGAGTGGATGGATGGAATGGATATCAGAAAAATGTAGATAACTCTGTTAAAGATGCAGACTCTGATGGAAGAGGAGTGAATCTTGGTTTTTATTACTATAGTGGGTTGTATTATGTATGTGATAATTGCGGGATAGATCCTAAAATTGATAATAAATCTTATACAATTACGAGTGCAAATGTTTCCAACTACCCTGCTAATCCCACTGCTATAACGGTGAAGGGAATAGGGACCAGAGTTGATGGAGAGAATGTAACTGTTAGCAGTGAAGTTCCTGATAAATCTTTTTTGCGTGGTGTGGCTGTATTCGATGATGGAAAGATTGTTTTGAAAAAATCGACGCTTAAAAATACAAAGTTAGCTCTTTTCGCTCATAATGGGATAATTGAGATACAGCAGGGGATTATAGAGGACAGTGATAGGGCTGTTGAAGCCGTGGGGAATTCATTGGTTATTTTAAAGGATACAAAAGTTAATACGCGTGATGGGAAGGTAAGTCTTTCCAGTTATAGCGGTGCAGATATCTGGGTGGAAGGTGGGGAGGTTAACTTTACCAACAGTCATGGGATTTCTGCGATGTTGGGAGGGACGGTGATTCTCGATGGTGTCACTCTTACTGGAAAGGGCCACAAAGACAAAAATGATGCAGCTTTTTTAATGGATGAAGGGGGACGTGTTGAGTTTACAGGGGGGGCTATTAAGGTTGAGGATGCACATGGTATATTATTAGAAAATCCCGTCAAGCCTTTTAGTGTTGTACCAGAACGTTCTGACTCAAAAGATGAAACTGAAGATTTATCGAATAACTTTTATGTGACCGAGGCTAACTTTAAGTCTTCTTCTGTTACAGTAAAGGGTAAGGGATCTTATGGTATCTATTTTCGGGGAGAGAAGCCATGGAGTGAAGGTGGGGATAAAAAAGAAGAGATTTCATTAGAGGAAGAAAAAGCTCCACCACGATTGGAAGTTGTTAATTTGGATACAACAGAGTTTTCTGTTGAAGACGATACGGCTCTTTATGGCAGCAATGTTATTTCTGGTGCGGTGAGTTTGATGAAAAGCACTCTTCGTTCAGGGAATGTTTTATTAAAAGCTGAGAAAGGGGCATCTGTGATCGTTTTGGCTGATGCTTCTACGCTTGAAGGTCGCACACACGTTGATAAAGACTCTAATGCCGAACTTTATTTGGGAGGTCGTTCTACATGGATTTTACAACAACCGCTGCAAAAAGATCAACATGGGGCTGCACATGATTCTTCTATTTCACTCGTTAGTCTTATGGATGAGAGCTCTATTAATTTTAAAAGACACGAATCTTCTTCTGTTGATGATTATCAAACCCTTCGTGTGGGAAAGGGAAAGGGTGAAGTTTATAGAGCACGGGAAGGTGCCTCTATTTCTCTTAATACATACCTGAATAGTGGTGGTGCTCTTGTTAATCAAAAGACTGATCGTGTTTTAATTCATGGTGATGTTTCGGGAAAAACAAAGCTCCAAGTGCATGGTGTTGCAGGAAGTCCAGGAGGATATACGGGAAAGGGGGGGAATGCTGAAGGTATTTCAATCATTCAGGTTTCTGGACAAGCAAAGCAAGATTCTTTTCAGTTGGAAGGTGGTTATGTAGCGTTAAACGCATTACCTTATCAGTATAAGCTTTATAGTTATGGTCCAGAATCTGAGTTTGGAAAAGCAAGTATGGATCAGAGATTAGTTGAAGGGAACGGAGAATTTTGGGATTTTCGCCTTGAAAGTAGATCTATAGATTCTGATGTTAAACCTAAACCAGATCCTGACCCAATTCCAGGACCAGAACCTTCTCCAGCACCAGCTCCGGAGCCTCATCCTAAGCCGGGCGTTAAGGCTGTTGTTCCGCAGGTTCCGACTTATCTCCTTTTGCCTAACGCCTTACGTCATATTGGTTTGATGAATGTTAACAATCAAAATAAGCGGTTAGAAGCTTTGCGAATTACTTCTGGGGGCTTATTAGAAAGTCGTGAAAATCCTCTCTTTTTTGTGAGCGGTTATGGCGGCAATCATCGTTATACTTCAAATCTTTCCACGCTTGAATATGGTTATGGCGGCGAGTTTGATTATAATGCACTAGAGGCAGGTGTTTTGCTGAAAGCAATCGAAAATATGTATGGTTCCACTTCTTTTGGAGTTATCGGGGCTTACGAGAGATTTTCTTTGCAACCTTTGAATGTTGAGCAGAGTCAAAAAAGTACATTTGATAAATGGTCAGTTACGGCATATGGTGGTATGCAGCATGATGCAGGTTTTTACGTTGATGGTCTTGTGTCTTACGGCTTGTTTAAAGGTGATGTTCTAACAACTGCACGGGGCAAGACGGCAACATTAAAGGGTTTCCCTTTAAGTGCTTCATTGACTGCTGGTAAAACATTTATGGTGGGGGAGGACGGTTTTGTTTTTGATCCGCAAGTTCAGGTTGTTTATCAATATCTTCAATTTAATAAGGTGCGTGATGTGGACGGCTTTGATATTGATTTAGGAAAACTTCATCAGTGGGTAGGGCGTGTTGGAGGGCGTTTAACAAAGAGGCTGGTTGCTACTGATGAGGCTCAGGTTGTTTCTTTCTATGGCAAGCTTCATCTTGCTCATGGTTTTGAAGGAAAACAATTTGTGCATTTTAAAGATGCTTTTCAGCTAGGTGCTTTTGGTTCTTCGTTAGAAACAGGATTAGGTTTTAATGCCCAATTATCTCAAAATTTTGCGCTTTACGGCGATTTGGTTTATCAGCACAAACTAACGAAAGCTGGTTTTTCTGGAACGAGTTTTTCAGGTGGATTGCGTTATCATTTCTAGTGTTGTTCCTGTTTTTGATTAATCTTTCAAAAAGCTACAAGTTATACTTGTGGCTTTTTCTCATTATCTATTCATTTTGTGTTATAGCATTTTTACGAGAGTGTGATTTTGCATATCTTTAATACGCTTTCTGATTGGACTTCTTTTGTTCTTCTTGAGAAATTTAATGAGTTTGTATGTTATTGTTGTAAAATGCGTATCTCAGAGTGATAATTATATTATTTATAATATTTTGATTTATAAAGATATTTTTTAATTTAGGGTGCTGAAATATTTTCAAGGATTTTATGATGAATCCATAAAAAGCATTCCTTTGTCTATTATATGTAAAATTGGCAGGTGGATAATCATTTAAGAAAGGAGTCAATATAATTTGGGGAATTATATTAAGAGGAGAGGATTTACAATATTAGAAATTGGCAAAGACAAAAATGCTACTCAGGCGCAATGAGGGCCGTATCCGATGAACTTTATATTATATCCGCTGTCGTTGTGAAATGGGGATGGAAATAATGAGGTATATCTGAGAAAATTGGTGAATGAGAAACATAATGACGTATTGTTTTTTGAAAGTGTGTTTTCTTTAAATGCATAAATAAAAAGATGAAGTCATGTGTCATCTTCACTTTTTAAAATATGGCTCTGAATGTTTTTGAATATTGTAAAGTTGAATTAAAAGGAGAAGGTAAAATCGGAACTGATTTTTACACGTTCTTACTTTTTATTAGACTGTCTTACCATGAAGATTGCCTAAAAGGCATATGTGAACTCTTGTTTCTCAATTTTGGCATATGTTTTGTCTGCTTACAGAGTGTACACTGTTTCAATATAATATTATCGTAAGGATGTTGATTATATCCGTTCTGGGGGTGATTAGACGGCAGTTAAAGTAGGTGTTCTTAATGCATGTCAACTGACTAAGGGTGTTTTTGACTAACAACGTTAAAGGTGATTTTTCTGTCGTTCTTCAGTTATATTTTTGCAAATTCTTTGTAAAAGCGACAGATTTAGATTGTATTTTCGAGTAATTTTTTTATTCCATATTTACATAAAACACAAAAAATATTAATAAACTCACGATATTAAAACCTAAACGTATTAAATATTTTTCTTTTGGTTAAGTTTTTTGATACGTTATGTGTAGATCTTAGTAAGAAGAGGGGGGTTATGGTGGAATTATGGTCAATCTATTTAAAAATCGCTTCTCCTTATGTACTTTTACAACGGCACTTCTTTTTTTGACACACAATGTTGGTGTTTTTGCACGCAATGCTGAATCTCAGGTTATCTCTGGAAAAAAGCAGTCTTCATGTGATCAGAATGCAGCATTTTATCAGTGTTCTGATGGTGGAGCGCACGAAATTAATAATAAAGTTTATTCGTTAATGGATAAAAATGTTAATGGTGTTCATGGAGCCATGGAGGCGTCTAAGGAAGGTACAATTATTCGTGGCAAGAATATAACTGTTAAGGGTATTTTGGATGAAAAGAATAACTCGGAAAACAATTTTTGGAAATATGGAGTAAAGGTATCAGAAGAAGCGGGCGTCTTTCTGAGCGATTCCACGTTGAGTGGGGTTTTAGTGGGGGTGGAAGCTCAAGGTGGATTCATCGTAATGTCTGGTGGATCAATTGATGCAATCAAAGTGGGGGCTTTTGCTGGAGGAAAATCTCAAAGTGGTGTTGATTTAACGAATACGCAAATTAGCCTAGGGAGAGTTGGGGTTAAAGCAGGAGAAAAAGGATATCTTATTTTAGAGGGTGTCTCTATTACCGGCAAGGGGAGTACCGGCAAGGATGATCAAGGGCTGGATGCAGGTCGTCAGGCAGCTTTTCATATATCTGAAGATGGTTATGTTCAGTTTATGAAAGGTTCTGTTGATGTTACTGATGCTCATGGGCTTTTATTGCAGGGAGATAAAGCTCCTCAGATTAATATTGGAGATTCCAATATTACAGTGAAAGGTAATGCATTTTATGGTATACACTTTGAAGGTGTGGCAGCATCAGAAGGTTCGTCAGAGGGAAAATCATTGCGCGTTGATTTGAAAAAGACGCGTTTTGTCGTTCCAGATAGTATAGCTGTTTATAGCAGTCAATCTGGAAAATCTAAAATATTTTTAAAGGAAACAAAGCTTTTTGGGGATTTGTTGCTGAGGGCTGATCGTAACTCTTCTATAGAGGTTGTTGCTGATGCTTCTGCACTTGTCGGTCAAACTCAGGTTGATAACAGTTCTAAAGTCGACCTTATCTTGGGAAATAATTCACAGTGGGCTTTATTGCAACCAAGACAGAAAAAATTACAAGATCCTAATTATAGAGGTGTTTCGTTTATTTCATCGGTACACCTTTCTAATAGTTCCATTACTTTTGAAAAACCAAAGTCCAGTACTGATCATGCATATCAAACGCTTTATATTGGAAAAGGAACAGGTATTGTTTATCAGGTTTTTGGTGATGCTTGGATTCATTTGAATGCACGTTTAAATCCTAGTGATACAAGTGATCATCAAGTAACGGATCGGCTTCTCATTCATGGTGACGTTAAGGGAAGAACTATAGTTCATATACAAGGGGTTGCGGGAGGTTTAGAAGAAAAAAATAAAAAAGCGCATAGTGTTTCAATTATTCAAGTTTATGGAGATGCATCGTATGACTCTTTTCAACTGAATGGACAGTATGTTGCCTTAGAGGGGGCCCCTTATAAATATGTACTTCGTTCTTATGGTCCAAGTGTTACTAGAGGGGAAGAGCATGTTAAACAGAAATTTGCTTTGAATGGAGGGGCATTTTGGAATTTTCGTTTAGAAAATGAATATGTTCAAACTGCTGATTATAGAGAAACTCCTATGGTTTCTAAACGTACACTTCCTGCGTATGCTTCTTTTGAGGATGTTGTTCCAGCATCTTCTGAGGATGTTGTTCCGGTGTCTTCTGCGGATATTGTCCCAGCATCTTCTGGTGATGTTGTTTCGGTGTCTTCTGCGGATGTTGTGCCAGCGTCTTCTACAGATAGTCTTTCTGAAATTGAAAATGTTTCTCCGTCTCAACGAGGTGTAAGATCTGTTGTTCCTCAGGTGCCAACTTATCTACTTTTGCCGAATAGTTTGTTCCACGCTGGTTTGATAGATATCAGCAATCAAAACAAGCAGTTGGAGATAGTACGGACTAATCTTAGTGGAATGTTGCAAATTCATGAAAATTCTGCTTCATTTTTGCGTGGCTATGGTGGGAATTATCGTTATGCCTCAGATTTATCTGCGCTTGAATATGGTTATGGGGGAGATCTAGGGTACTATGCACTAGAGACAGGTGTTTTGCTACAAACTGTTGAAAATGTTGACAGTGTTATATCCTTTGGGGTGATGGGGTCTTATGGAAAGCTTTCTCTACAACCTCGAGATGTTGCACAAAGCCAAAAAAGTACATTTGATAAATGGACTGCTACAGTTTATGGAAGTATGCAGCATGATGTAGGATTCTATGTTGATGGTTTGTTATCTTATGGTCTGTTTAAGGGAGATGTTCTGACAACTGCGCGGGGTAAAACGGCAACATTGAAGGGTAACCCTTTAAGTGTTTCCTTGATGAGTGGTCAGAAAATTGCCACAGGATATGAAGGTGTTGTTTTTGATCCACAGGTTCAGGTTGTTTATCAGCATCTTCAATTTAATGAGGCCCGCGATATTGATAATTTTAATATTGAGATGGATAAACTTGATCAATTGATGGTGCGTATGGGTGGTCGCTTGATAAAGACTCTTACTGCGTCTGAAAAAGATCGTGATGTTTCTTTTTATGGAAAGATTCATTTTGCCCATGATTTTGGAAAAGAAAGGTCTGTGCGCTTTAAAGATTCTTTCCAGTTAGGGGCTTTTGGTTCTTCTCTAGAGGCTGGATTAGGTCTTAATGCTCGCTTGTCTCAAAAATTTGCGCTTCATGGTGATTTGGTTTATCAGCATAAGTTGAGTAAAGGTGGTTTTTCTGGAATCAGTTTTTCTGGTGGATTGCGCTATCGTTTTTAGGATGATCATCTTGAGGTAAGTTGTTTAAAAAACCACAAGCATAGCTTGTGGTTTTTTATTATTTGTTTGCAACTTTTTAAATAAGTTTTTTAAAAAAATGTTTTTTTTGCATGAGCAAGTTTGTTTCTTTTTAGAAACGAGATAAGGCTTTCTGGTTTGCAGTTTTTGCTTCTTATGCTGTTTTTCTTCTTTGAGTTTATTTTTATTAAATTCTCTTGAAATCACTGCTTTGGGGTGGAATTTTTATTTCTATCTATATTTTTACGCGTTTTTATAAATAATACAATTTTAAATTGTGATATTTTGGGATTCTGGCTTTACATAAAACATAGGGTGGATATATAAAACACAAAACGTATTTTAAATTATCACGCGCAACCAAAGTTATTAAACAGAACGCGTGTTTTTTGTTTTTAGAGAAGGGGAAGAAAGTTTGTAGAAAATTATGTTTAAAAATCATCTCTCTTTATATCATTTTACAACGGTTATTTTTTTCTTTGTATACAATACTGATGCAGGTGAGATTTCTTCTGAGAAGAAGCCATATTCATGTAACGAAAGTGCCTCATTTTATCGCTGTAATGATGGTAAAACGCATGAAATTACCAAGAAAACTTATCAACTTACGGGTGAAAGTTCTTATGCTGCCATAGAGGCATCAGGGAAAAATACAGTCATTGAGGGAGAGGCTATAATCATTAACGGTGTTTCGAATGCACATGGACATTCAGAAACAAACGCTTGGACAACAGCTGTAAAGTCCTCAAATGGGGGAGGCGTTGCTCTATTTGATTCCATGTTAAATAACGTGTCGATAGGGGCCGATATTAATGATGAGGGAGCTTTTGAAATGCAGGATGGGGTGATTAAAGCAACCAGAATGGGGATCAGTGTTGGGGGTAAAGGGTCGTTTGTTTCTTTGACCAAGACAGAGATTAAGACATCTTCTGATGCGATAGGTCTTTTGAGTCATAATGGTGCAAAAATTTATATGAAAGGAGGAAAAATTGATTTTGCTGATGGTATTGGTGTTCAAACAGGAGGAGATGGAGAAATTAATTTAGAGGGCGTTTCTATTACTGGGAGGGGGAAACAGGGAACAAATACAGATAATCATCGTGAAGGTTCTGCTTTTAGTATGCTTCAGGGGAAAGGCTCTCTTAATTTCCAGAAGGGAAACGTTAATGTCGACAATGTTCATGGCATTGTAGTGCAGGGGAATAACCATAATGCTGCTCATATAAAATATTCCAATGTTTTTGTGAGAGGGAATGGATTTAATGGTATGCACTTTTTTTGGGAAGCTGTCTTAAATGATAAAAAAACAATTATACCTGGAAAAGGGACTGTCCATGTGACAAAGACAACTTTTATGGCTCCAGAAAGTACGGCTATTTATAGTCGCGAATTCGAAAGTTCTGTTAAACTCTCACAACATTCAAAAATTTCTGGAGATTCACTCCTGAAAGCTGTTGAGCGTTCTAATGTAAAGATTGAGGCTGATGCTTCTACCCTTGTAGGAGGCGCACATGTTGATGAAAGTTCTACAGCTAAGATAGATTTAAAAAATGGTTCAAAGTGGATTTTATCGCGACCAAAATATGACAAATTGCAAAATTCTGATGCTTCTGGTTCTAGGTTAAAAGATTATTCTTCTATTTCATCGGTTAATCTTACGGATAGTTCTCTTGTTTTTGAAGAATTAAAATCTAAAAAAACAAATGGTTATCAGACACTTCTCATTGGAAAAGGATTTGGGACTGTCTATAAAGCGCACGGTGATGTGAATCTTTATCTTAATGCATATTTGGATAAAGGCGGAGCTCTGCAAGAGCAAAAAACTGACCGGCTTTTAATCAATGGTGATCTTGAAGGGAAAACAACAGTTCATGTGTATAGTGTTCCTGGAAGCTCAGGGGCATTGACGGGAGATGGTGGTAATAATCAGGGGATTTCCATTATTCAGGTTTATGGAAAAGCCATGGAAGATTCTTTTCAGTTAAAGGGGGGGTATGTCACACTTGAAGCCTCCCCCTATCAGTATCATCTTAAGAGTTATGGTCCAGGCTCTGCTTTAGGGGCGGCAGATTCCAATCAAAGAGTGCTTAAAAACTCTGGAACATTTTGGGATTTCCGACTTGAAAGTCAATTTGTTGATTCCACTAAAGTTTTTCCTGTTCTTGATTTGGTTGTCCCCCCTTCTTCTGATGATATTCCTTCTTTTCCTAAAATTCATCCTAATATTACTGGAGGTGAGGATGGTTCTATTGATTCTAACTCTCAGCAAAAGTCTCAGGAGCCAAGTCTTTCTTCTCCTGTAGATTCTCCTGATAGGGATTCCCATCTTACGACCACACCTAATGTATCTGATGTTTTTGTACTTGAGATCCCCAATCCTCTTTCCTCTCTTGCACCTGTTGTTCCCGCTATTGCTGAATCTAATCCAGTTTCTCCACCTGCATCTGGTTCACCTGTTCCGCCGCATGTTTCACCCACTCCTTCTGTTGTTTCCCCAGTTGCATCTGGTTCTTCTGTTCCGTCATCTGTTTCATCCACTCCTTCTGTTGTTTCCCCAGTTGCATCTGGTTCTTCTGTTCCGTCATCTGTTTCATCCACTCCTTCTGTTGTTTCCCCAGTTGCATCTGGTTCACTTGTTCCGCCGCATGTTTCACCCACTCCTTCTGTTGTTTCCCCAGTTGCATCTGGTTCACCTGTTCCGCCGCATGTTTCACCCACTCCTTCTGTTGTTTCCCCAGTTGCATCTGGTTCTTCTGTTCCGTCATCTGTTTCATCCACTCCTTCTGTTGTTTCCCCAGTTGCATCTGGTTCACTTGTTCCGCCGCATGTTTCACCCACTCCTTCTGTTGTTTCCCCAGTTGCATCTGGTTCACTTGTTCCGCCATCTGTTTCACCCACTCCTTTTGTTGTTACTCCACCTGCGTCTGGTTCTTCTGTTCCGTCATCTGTTTTTGAGTCTTCTTCTCATTTTGAGCCAAATGTGAGAGTCGTTGTTCCACAGGTTTTGACTTATATTCTTGTGCCAAATACCTTATTTTATGCTGGATTGATGGATATCAGTAATCAAAGCAAGCAGTTGCAAGCGCTGCGAACTGTTCCTGGTCGGTTGTTGAAAAATGATGAAAATCCCGCTTTGTTTTTGCGCGGTTACGGTGGACATCATCATTATACTTCAAATTTGTCTGCATTTAAATATGGTGATTATGGCGGTGAGCTTGATTATAATGCACTAGAGGCAGGTATTTTACTCAAGAAAATCGAAAGTGCATACAGTACGACATCTTTTGGGATTATGGGAAATTATGGCAAGCTTTCTTTGCAGCCTCGAAAGGTTAAACAAAGTCAAGAAAGTATATTTGATAAATGGACAATCACAGCATATGGAAGCATGCAGCATGATACGGGTCTCTATATGGATGGTCTCTTCTCTTATGGTTTGTTTAATGGAAATGTTCTCACACTTGAGCGAGGTAAAACGGCTGCATTGAGAGGGAAGCCCTTAAGTGTTTCTTTAATTGCTGGTAAAACGTTTATGATAGGCAGCCGATATTTTATTTTTGAACCACAGGTTCAGTTTGTTTATCAAAATCTCCAGTTTCATAAGACTCGTGATATTGATAATTTTAATATTGATATGCGAAGTCCAGATCATTGGGGGATGCGTATTGGTGGGTATTTAACGAAGACACTTACATTTACTAAAGATAAAGATGCACATGTTCTCTCATTCTATGGTAAGCTTCATTTCATTCGTAGTTTTGATGATAAACAATTTGTATATTTTAAAGATGCCTTCCAGCTTGGTTCCTTTGGGACTTCTTTAGAAGCTGGATTTGGTGTTTTTTCGCAATTATCTCCCAAAATTATTTTTCATAGCGATCTGATTTATCAGCATAAATTTACGAGTGACGGCTTTTCCGGAACGCATTTTTCTGGTGGATTAAGTTATCATTTTTAATTGTATTTTTCTTTAATACATCTTTTGTGAAAGATATAAGCACAAAACATGGTTTTGTTGTGTTGTTTTTCTGATTTTTGACTTTACATATAATACAAAACAAATTATATGTAGCGGTACATAATAAGAATAATAAGTAGATGAACCAGGTGTGTCTTTTCAGTTTTTTATGAATAAAATAAAGGAAGTTTAGACTAAATTATGATTAAAGTACTAAAACGCCATGTGTGTGTTCTCTTACGACCTCTATTTCTTTCTTCGCGCACAATATAGATGTGAGTGGAGAAGATTAATAACCCCTCGTGTAATTCTCTTTTTAAGTCGTATTCGTGTGATACAGTTGATGCTTCTCGTACTTTTGGAAGTCGTAATAAGTTATATATGAGTGGATTGGATAGGAGGACTACAGGTGTTATTTTTACAATACGAGCTCATAACATAGTTATTAAGCCGCAAAAAAGTAAAGGGGAAAAAAGGCTTTCAGGAACTGATGGAATTTTAGAATTAAAGAGATCTGAGAAGATTACATCAGCAGTGGTTGTGTCAAAAGATAATAAAACTTCTTTTAAAAAGAGTTCTATTACAGGAAATGGCGAAAAGAAAAGTGGTAGAAATGCTACGTTATCTCAATCTGTGTTTGGTGTGAAGCAGGGTGGTTCTTTCCTTTGATGAAGGTAAGATTCAGGTTTCTGATGTTCATGGTATAGAGGCAAGTGTCTTGCTCAATGCGATTGAGGATACACATCACACTTTGAGCTTTGGAATAATGGAGAATAATGGAAAAAAACTCTCTACAACCTCAAGATGTTAAAGAAAACAAAAAAGTACATTTGATAAATGGTCTATTACAGTATATGGCAGCATGCAGCATGATACAGGCTTTTATATAGATGTCCTTTTTTCCTGTGGTTTATTTAAAGGGGATGTTCTCACGCAAGCAAGAGGCAAGACAGCAACATTGAAGGAAACGCCTTTGAGTGCTGCATTGATTGCGGGCAAGTCATTTATGACAGGGCATAAAGGGGTTATTTTTGATCCGCAGGTTTTAGGTTATTTATCAAAATGTGCGGTTTGATAAGGCGTCTGATATTGATGGTTTTGATATTGAGATGGGAAAACTTGATTTATGGGTGATGCGTGTTGGTGGTCTTTAAGAAAGATGCTTGCTGCTTCTGAAGAGGATCTTGTTGTTTCTTTCAATTGCAAGCTTCAGCTTGCCATTAGTTTTAGAGGAAAACAACGTGTGCGGTTTGGAGATGAATTCCAATAAGGGCTTTTGGCTCTTTTCTAGAAACTGGAATGGGATTGAAGGCTCAGTTGTCTTCAAACTTTGCTTTGCATGGAGATGTAACTTATCAGCATTGCCTTAGAAAAGGTGGTTTTCAGGGATTATTTTTTCAGGCGGTTTATACTATCGTTTTTAGGTGCCTATGAAATATAGAGTAATTTTTACATAAGTTATAGAGTGTTTTATGAAGTATAAAGTGATTATTTAAGTTTTATACTTGCTATTGTTAGTGTGTTTAACTTAATGTTATGGGGAATATTTTTTATTTTTAACTAACAGGGGGAGAAAGGCAAATTGGGAATAAAGTTATGGTTAATGTATTAAGCGGGTATAGATTTTTATTTATTACAACGGCTATTGTTTCTTTTTTGCCAATCGTGAGTGTTAATGCGAATCCTAACAATTTAGGAATTTCCTGTAATGTATCAGGGAGTTTTTTTACGTATAGCGATAGTAAAAAACATACGATAAGTAATAAAAATTATACTCCTTCTGTCTCTTCTCTAGATGATTTTATTGCTGTCTTCTCTATAGAAAAAGAGGGAACTGTTTTAAATTTATTAGAGACAAATATTATCTCGCATAGGCCAAAGCAGATGTTTTTATATAGTGCATCTGTAAAAGATGATGGCAAGCTTGTTCTAACCAATTCAAATATTAAGGATATGTCCGGTTTTCGTGTTCAGAATGGGCAAGTTGTGATGAATAGAGGGAAGATTGAAGGTAGTTTGCAAGCTGTATGTGCAGAAGGAAAAAAAACCGATATTGCTTTAGTGAGCGTAAATATTGATATTGTATCAGATAATTTGAATGCAAAAGGGATTGGATTTGTTAGTAGTTCTGATGCATTCATTAGGATGTCAGGCAGTACTATTACTTTTAATGAGATTGGTGCGTTTTCAACACAATTTGGGGGAAAATATCTTATTGATACAACCAATATTCAGGGAAAAGGTAAGAAACACACGATTGTAGTTGATAATGAAAGTATTGATGAATTTCCAAGAGCTTTTGACATATCACAGGGTGGTAATGTTCAATTACGTGGTGATTTTATTCAGCTCACTGATATGCATGGCTTCTTGATTACGAATTTTGCAGGTTATGCAGATGCTGAAGGTAAATTGGTTCAAGAATACGCTTCATCAAATGAGTTTAAAAAGACAAATATTAAGATTGAAGGTACAGAAATTTCTGTTCAGGGTGAGGGAGTATACGGTCTGTATTTTTATGGATTAGGCCCAGATGTATGGGGTGATATGTTTAAGGTAGGGAGTGAAAAACTTTCAAAAGTAGAAAAAATTGTTTGGGGTGAAGCGTCTTTGCATTTGTCACAGACAACTTTTTCAGTTCCCGATGGTATTGCCATTTATAGTACGGGAGATGATATTTATGGAGCTGAAGCTACCATTGAATTAACAGAAAGGACAAAGATCTCTGGTGATTTATTGTTAAAGGCTCAAAATAATTCTTCTCTATTGGTGAAAGCAAAGGATTCTATCCTTACAGGGGGTATTCGTGTTGAGGATGCATCAACTGTTCACTTAGAATTAACAAATGGCTCTGCATGGTATCTCACCAAAAGGAAACATACAGATTTGCAGGAATCTCTTCCTGTAGATTCATTACTTTCGTCTATAAGCATTTCTGATAGCACAATTTTTTTTGATAAATTTATATCTCAAGATTATCAAACGCTATATATTGGAAAAGTATATATTGAGAAAGGAAGTAATCTAAATGACATAAATCCAATAGAGGGGATACAATATGATAAAGAAGCCTATAATGCAAAGGGAAATGTGCAGATTAAGATGAGTGCGTTTGTGAATAATGACGGCTCGTTTAATCCTCAAAAAACTGATCGTATTTTGATCTACGGGAATGTTTTGGGAAGTACACTGCTCATGATGGAGAAATTTTCCAAAACCTTAGAAGGAGAAGCTGGCAATAAAGGAAGTCAAAGTATTTCACTTGTTCAAGTTGCTGGGACAGCAGAGGAAAGTTCTTTTAAGTTAGCCAATAGTTATACTACGGTGAATGGATTTCCTTATCAATATAAACTTCGTGTCTATGGTCCAAGTTCTTCTTCTGGAAATGCAGATCCAAAGAATAGATTGGTTGTTGGAGAAGGGGATTTTTGGGATTTTCGTCTCGAAAGTGTTTACATTGGTCCTGAATTAGATTCTTCTGAAACTGCTTCTAAGCCAACGTCTACAGTTTTACCTCCTCAATCTGAAGAAGAGACGGTTCCTTCTAAACGACCAACAGAGACTATTTCACCTGAACAACCCCCTTCTGTTGAGCCTCCACTTATACCATCTACACCTTCTTTGCCTGAAGGATCTGAACCGTCTGAAACATTTATCCCTACGGATTCGACGCTGACTCCTTCTGCACCAGTTCCGTCTGAGCCTCCCTCTGTACCAACAGTTCCGGAGGCTCCTTCTGCTGTGCAACCTATGCCTGCACCGTTTGTTCCAGTTGAAGATTCTACTAATGATGTTCTGCCATCTGAGCCCTCTGCTCCGGAGGACACTTCATCTCTGGATACTGTTTCTCCTCCTTCTGCCCCTGTTGAACCAAAGCCTTCTCAGTCCTCTGATGCTTTGGAACCTTCATCTAATCTCTCTATACCGCTTGATGTTCCGCCTGAGCTAGGTATTAGAGCGGTTGTTCCACAGGTTCCAACTTATCTTCTTTTGCCAAATGCCTTATTTCATGCTGGTTTAGTGGATAT
>NZ_JBHIPX010000018.1:10669-37171 GCF_042196245.1 Bartonella sp. AP19HLJMH | reverse complement strand
TCAGCTTTCAATTTTTCCATTGATTTGCGATTTTCTTCGTCAATTTTACGACTTCTTTCTGCTGCTTTTGCTTCATATTCTTTCTGAAGTTCTAAAAATGCTAACCGCATGTTTTCACAATTTTTTGAAGTTCCTGCAAATCCACATTTCGCATCCCACTCTAAGCGTAAATTTTTATCTTTTTTAAATTCTGCTACACTGTGAGTTTTTTCACATCCAGCTGTGATGAGCCCTGTGCAAAGCAGCAATGTTGTTATGAGAACTTTATTCATGATTAATGACTGTCCTGTTGTTGTTTAGCACGCTCTTCTGCTTCTCGTTCGGCTTGTTCTTTTGCTTTTTCTTCAGCCTTTCTTTTTTCCATTTCAGCTTTTAGTTTTTTTATTTCAGCTTGCCTTGCTTGATGTTGAGCTTCCATTGCGGCGTCAAATCTTTCCATCGCTTTACGGTTTTCTTCTTCGCGTTCACGCGCTCTTTCTTCAGCTTTTGCTTCATATTCCTTTTCAAGTTCAAGTTGTGCTAATCTTAGGTTTTCACAATTTTTTGCAGTTCCTGCGAATCCACATTTAGCATTCCACTCTCCCATCAATTTTTTATCTTTTTTAAATTCTGCGACGCTATAAGTTTTTTCACAGCCAGCTGTGATGAGCCCTGTGCAAAGCAGCAATGTTGTTATGAGAACTTTATTCATGATTAATGACTGTCCTGTTGTTCGGCTTTAGTGCGCTCTTCTGCTTCTCTCTTGGCTTGTTCTTTTGCTTTTTGTTCAGCTTTCCATTTTTCATGTTCAGCTTTTTGTTTAGCCATAAGTGCATCCATACCTTTCCTATACTCCTCTGCTGCTTTACGACGTCTTTCTGCTGCTTTTGCTTCATATTCTTTTTGAAGTTCTAAAAATGCTAACCGCATGTTTTCACAATTCTTTGAAGTTCCTGCGAATCCACATTTAGCATCCCACTCTAAGCGTAAATTTTTATCTTTTTTAAATTCTGCTACGCTGTGAGTTTTTTCACATCCAGCGGTGATGAGCCCTGTGCAAAGTAGCAATGTTGTTATGAGAACTTTATTCATTATTTATTGTCCTGTTTCTTTTCAGATTCTTGTTTATCATCATTTGTCGAGCCAAAGCCTCCCCATTTTTTACGGGTTTCAAGTTCAGCTTGCTCTGCATTTTTACAATTTTTCGAATTCAAATCCCCTGACGTCAAACATTTCACTAATACTTCTTCCATCAGTTTTTTATTTTTTTTAAGTTCTTCTACGCTGTAGGTTTTTTCACAGCCAGCTGTGATGAGCCCTGTGCAAAGTAGCAATGTTGTTATGATGATCTTGTTCATATTCAAGCCCCTCTTTTTTACTCTTTATTGACCACGCATTTTTTGGGCTAAAGCTTTGGTTCGTGCTTTAAATTCTTCTATTTCACGTCTTTCTGCCGCTTTTTCTTCTGCTTGTTGAATCATCGCGGCGGCTTGCATTTGAAGGACTTGTGTTTGCAGTTTTGCTTGTATTGCTTCTAGTTGTGCTTGAATGCCTTGAATTTTACCCGCATCTTCAGTACTTCCAAGTTCGTCAAGGAGCTTGGTAATGTTTTTTTGTGTTTCACTGGCTTCTTCGTAGACGTCTTGTCCTTTGGCTGCTTGTCCTACTACGCGCTGTTCAGCTTTTTTCACTTCCTGTGTGTAAAAAGCATCTACTGCCTCTTTTGAGTCTGCGCCCCCCGCGGGCTCTTTGTATTTAAGCTCTTCTTGCCATTTTTGCGTGTTTTTGCTGCCACCGCCGCCGCCACCGCCACCGCCACCACTGCCCATTGATTGTTGAAAGTGGTTGAAATCTGAAGGAAGGGCGCCACTGCTCCCTTGCTTGTTAAACATCTCTTTCAATCCCGAAATGTCAGGCTTGACATTTAAGGAGTTATATAACTGTTTCGCTTGATCGAGTTGGCTCTTTAATTGTTCAAGCTGTTGTGCACCTTGTTGAATTTGTTCTTGCAATTTGTTAAGTTGTTGTGTGCCTTGCTGGACTTGTTTCATTATTTGTCCTACAGCCGCGGGATCATATACCATGATAGCGAATGCATTTGTTTGAAAGCCAAATGAAGCTGCATAGACGGTTGTTGCCAATAAAAGTTTTTTCATTGTTTTGACCTTTCTTGAAAAATAGGAAGCCATTTTTCTGGAGATTGTCCAACTTCATCCATAATGGTCTCTAGGAGTTCAATATTCTTGGTGGTACCACTTAAAATGGCTATTTCATCATCAAAGCCGCGTAAATTCAGCTCTGCTACAACTGAACTTTGCCCTTGTTTGATGAGAAAACGCCGTGACTCACGGCTTAATTCTGATTGTATCAGGTTAAATTCTCTGTCCGATAATTTAAAACCTTCTACATAATCCCCATGATTGCCCTTTTGATTGGGAAAATAAATCTGTGTGGGGCATTGCTCTATAATGGTGTGGGCAATGGTCGAATTGATCGCATCTTTGGGAGATTGCGTTGCAAACAACATCAAACCATTTTGTTTACGGATAGTTTTCAGCCTGTCTTGCGCAAAGGCTTTAAAGGAATCATCCTCTAAGGCTTTCCAAAACTCATCAATGACAATGATAATACGACGCCCATCAATCAGAGACAAAATCCTATGAAAAAGATACATCATTAAGGGGGGACGAATTTCATTATTGTCTAAAAAATCCGTCATGTCATAACCAATAAATTTTGCATCAATGCCAATGTCGTCATCAGGATTGTCAAAAACCCACCCTAAGGCATTGCCTTTACACCATCTTTCTAAACGACCCGCTATCCCCTCCCTGTGCGTGGTGTCAAAAAACATTTGTAAGGCGGAGATCGTCCGTTGTTCTTTTGGCAACAAGGCAAGTTGGTCAACAGCAGCAGAAATATCTTGTCTTTCTGATTCACTGATCTTTTGATCTTCAGACGAAACAAGCTTTATAATCCATTGGCGTAAAAAAACTCTATCTGCTGGATTGTTATAGTCTAAGCCTTTTAGCGGTGCTATGCCTGTCGGTCTACCATTCTTCAAGGGCATATAAGTGCCGCCACCCGCTCTGACAAAAAGTTCTGCACCCCGATCTTTATCAAAAAAGACCATATTGGGATCATGCTTTTGAAGTTGCGCTAAAAGAAAATTGACAATAACCGTTTTCCCAGAACCAGAGGGACCACAAACAAACGTATTGCCTAAATCTCCAAAGTGAAAGTTAAAATAAAACGGTGAACCAGCAGAGGTTTTCATCAAGGCTACCGCTGGTCCCCACACATTGCCATCTATTTTCCCAACCGGAAAAGAATGAAAAGGAGAAAGCGCTGCATAATTGCGGCTTGTTATTGCACCAGAGCGGGTGCGATAAGCATAATTGCCAGGCAATTGTGCCCACCAAGCTGCTGCTAACCCTAAGTCTTCCCGCGCAATCACAGCCCCACCATCTGTAAGACGAGAACGCGCTTTGGCAAGATTATCCGCTAACTCTTGCGGCGTATCAGCAAAAACTGCCAATGATAAATGATGTTCCCCTAAAACAAAACGATTGGATTCAAGATCATCAAGCGCATCATCCAGTTCCATAATTTGTGAACCTGCTCGATCTCCTGCATTGACCATTTGATTCTGTTTGCGCCCCATAATCTGTTTGGCAGCATTTTTGCTCTTGAAAATAAAAGATTGGGTGAAAATAAACTCAAAGGGAAGGGTGAGCAAACCATCCGCCATGCCTACCCTGGTTTTTGCTGGATATTCTTTCCAACCAAACATGCCCGCAAACCGCTGTGCCGCCTCATAGCGTATTTCTATGATCTCTTTCCCAAAAATGAGACGGTCTGAATAAACAGTCGAAGCTATCGTCCCCCATGTGAGAGGGATACGTTCACGACGACCTCCCACCAATTGGTGGATAAACTCACTTTGCTGCGAATAAATATTACCTTCATGTTCATAAAGACTCAGTCTTTTTGCACCATAACGCTCTAAATTTTGAATAAGATCTGTGGTAATATCTTCAAGCTTGCGAATGGACTCTGCATCAACTTCTGTCTTTTCTTGCTTGGCTTTGCCTAAACGTTTGAAAAACTCCACTAATTTATCCGTTTGATCAACGTGTGGATTCCACAAAATCGAAAGATAAAGATCATTGCGATAAAGCTCCTGTGAAATCATCCGGTCGCGATATTTATCATCTAATTGCTTGGCAAATGCCGATCTGAAATTCCCATCCGGATAAATCGTTTCACGCTTTCTGATAATATGGCTATAAAGCGCTATCCGTTCATCCGCTATGTTTTTAAACAGATTATTGAGCTGTTCGTGAAGCACATTCAGATCAATAATATCTGCTGTCTCAAAGTTAATCCCTTCAAGTTTAATAACGCTCATGAGAGCGCGTGAATCCAGCGCAATGATGTGCTTGTTGACATGGCGCACATAAGGAATGATCGCCTCTGGCTGCTTTTCACGTTTGCGCTCTGTTCTATTCATTGTAATTCCTCATAATTACGAATTAATCGTAATGGAGAAATACTTCCCCCACCCCATAGACTCGAATTTCTGGCAAAAATAGATGTTTTTTGCCATGTCAGAAGAATACGAAATTTGTTATGGTCATGCTTTAGGATTTCCTTGAATATGAAATGCAGCATCACACCAAAGGTTAGAAGAAAAATATTGCCTGCCATAATGAACAATATCATCGTTCCTATCCCATTTAATCCCATAGCCTCCACTGTCACGCCCGCAATCATTGCAGGGCGCGTGCAAGCAAGAAATAACGTATCTTCTGTTAGCTTGTCGTGCTCTTTCATGGCTTTGAAAGGCAAAGTTTAATGGGAAAACATTGATACGATTTGCGTTGCACCCATAACAATGCCGATGCCAACACAAACAAAGAAAGCTTTACGCATTTCAACATAACCAGCAATCCATGCAAGCCCAATACCAGCAACCGCAATGGTTGCAATTGATGTTGCAATTTTTCCTGTTAAAGCTTCAATTATTTTATCAAGAGCAGTTTCAATTTTTCCGAAGCCGCCATCAGCAAATGCTGGTTCACTCAGTGCCATGAAGGCAATAAACAGCATCAATGCTGCTGTTAACCATTTCTTTTGGGTGTTGGATAGAATAGTTTTTTGTAAGGTATGTTCATTAATGAACGAATTATTCATGTTTTTCATGAAAATTCCCCCGCTTTATGTTTAAGTTAATCACAAAATTAATATTCAAAATATTAATCGGGAATCATATAAATGAAAAAAATAAATTTTTCTATCGATAAATTAATAATATTTAATCTTTTATTATTTAATAAACAAAAAATATAGTAATATTCAAAATGATACTTTTAAAATATCTTCGAGCAGCGCCTAAATATATTGTCTTAATTTGTATTATTATTTTAGGATACTTTTATTTCAGTCAACATAATGAAAATATTATGCAATTTTCTCTTTTTGAAGGATCAGAAAAGACAATAGAAAACCCCGTTCAAAATCCGAAGTCACAATTGGTTGATTATGCAAACCAACAAGACGTAAATCAACAAAATGTGGTATTGCATTCAGAACCAATCGCATCACAATTTTATGAAGAAAATGTGCCGGTCTATTCCGGTGCTATACAGGTCACAAGTGGTGTGACCTTTAAAATGATTACGCTTGTAGATGATGGGTGGAGAAAAAAGATCATCCGTGATATCCGTTTATATGGTGTGGAAAGCTGTGAAACACGACAATTTGCCTCACGCAACGGAGTTAAGTGGCCTTGCGGTGCTTTTGTTACGGCTTGGCTTGTTTCAAAAACAATTGATAAAAAGGTTACTTGTCGGCAAGCACGTGTCGTTCAACAGGTTCATTATGCACAATGTTTTGTAGATGGGGTTGATCTGGCGCGGTTGGGGCTGGCAGAAGGGTTGATGGTGTTGACAAAAGATCAGCATCATTTTCCATCCCCCGCAGACTATAAAACTCTACAATCTGCTGCTCAAAAAGCACAAAATGGCTTGTGGTCGAGCCAATTTCAACAACCAGAAGATTGGCGAAGAGATCATGGAAGCTATAATCCCATTGACCATAATTAATATTGACCATTATTGATAAAGCGTCTTTTCAAGCGCTATTTAAAAATCAAGACAATATTCTACTGCAAATCTTATCAGAAAAAAGTTAATGATAATCCACACACTCCTTGGTGGACAACGCTCTTCATGGAAAATTGTTGTGTTTAAAATATCCTATAGGTTATTTACTACAGCGCTATGGGAGAGCGCGTTTCCTTCCCCTAAACAAAATAGTCATTGTAACAAACATGAGTGTTCAGAAAAATATAAACACATGCAAACTACTGATGTGACCTATGGTCATGAAAAAAGGCTTATGAAAAAATAGAGAAAAGGTAAAACTGAAAATACCTTGCCTTCAAAAAACAATCAATTGCTTCAAATCAAACCAGAACTTTTAATGCAAGCTTTGCCTCATGTTGCTATGTTCATGAAACATGGGTTGCAATCTGAAAGAGAGTGTAGCGGTTCTATGGAATTTTTAGCAAAATGAAGGGGATTTTTTTCAGGTATTTGAAGAAGCTAAAGAGACTATGAGGAAAAAAATGTGCTTTCTTTTATAACAAAAGAAAGCACATTGAGAGGGGGATTTAGAGTGACAGCTTTACATATTTTACTCTGAAAAGCGGTCTTTTTTATCTTTTTTCCACAAAAAATAAGTTGCAAGTCCGAGAATGGGAACACCCAATTTGGCAAAAGGGAGATGTTGACTGAGAGCTGCAAGACTGGAAACGGTCGCATCTGTCATGAGTTTGTGGCGTTGTTCTTCTGTCTTTTTTTGTTGGTCATAGCGTTGATAAGTTTTGAGAACGCGACTGATAATAAGACCTAATCCCGCAAGAGAAAGACAAATTAAAAACATGATACTGGCGGCAGCAAGAGGCTTCATAACAGAACATAACGCAATAAAACCGATGGTACATAAAAAAAGCAAAGACATGAAGAATGAAATGCTAATAAACCCATAGAAAATTGCTTGAAGGCGTACTTGCTTGACTGTGCTTTTAAGCCCTCCACCGACAAGATGGTTTAAAAGAGGAGCGATAAACTTATGCATTGCTTAACGACGTAGTAATTGAGAAAGAATAAAACCAACGCCTGCTGCAAAAAGAACGCTTTTGCCAGGATTTTTGCGAACGCATTGGTTCATGGTTTGTTCAAGATCACTGATTTTGTCTTTTGCTTGAGACATCATGTCTTCACCACTTTCTTTCGCTGAGTGATATAGTTTTTCCGCTTTGTCTTTGGCGGCGTTGAATTTGTTTGCACCAAGATCTGTTAGGGTTGAGGTAATCCCTGAAATTTCAGTGCGTAACGTTTCTAATTGTCCTTGTAGGTCTTTTTCTACGGCTGATTTATCGTGCTGTGTTGTTTTATTATGGGCCATGGTATTTTTCCCTCTTGATTCATTATATTTGTATTGGTGTGTTCATAGTGATCATTTGCATTGGAGTGAAAATTTTCACTGCTTGAGTAACGCCAAAAGCTTTTTTTGGTTCCTTTCATTTTGTCGAATTTAAAACTGTTTTTGATAAAATAAATCTTTCCTATACGATATGCTTTGTCTGTAAAGGGTCGCATCTGTTGAGAATTGTCTTATGCTTTTGCAGTAATTTAGCACCATTCTTCAGTTTCTCGTGGCGCAGTTTTTTTATAAAAGTTTTTTAAAAAGCGTGTTGAGGTTTATTTTTTAGGCTTGTGACAGGTAAAAAACATCGTTGTTGCGATTTTGCGGCAGAAGTACTGTCATTTTTATGCTTTTGAAGCAAAGAAAAAGAAAAGAATATTGCGGCTCTTTGCTCTCTATGTATTTGGGGGCAACACGCGCTGCCCATGATACTTTTGGTCAGTTTAAGATATTGCGATAGTTCTTTTTTTAAAACGTAAGGTATATTTTTATTTTAGGATAGGAGAGGTACTTCAGTGTAGGGGTTGTTAGAGATGTGCATATCCTTTTCTTCAAGAGTTTTATGATATTTTTGCTGCTTGTTTCATGTAAGAAAATATTTTGTTGGATTTAAAAGAGCCGCTGAAATGAGAAAAGCTTTGCGATATGAGAGATTTATTTGACAGGAACGATGATAAATTATTCTTATAAATTAAAATATTATATGCGATACTTCTTGTAAGTTTATCATTTTGCCTAATTTATGCAATAAATTGATTGGGTAAGATAAACTTGTTGAATTGTTAGAGAAAAATTTCTTGAGTAATTTCTTTAGAATTAAGAGAGAGAGCTTGTGAAATAAAACTATACTTGATTTATCAAGTTTTCTTTCTTAAGAGGAATACACAAGTGACGTTAAAAGGGTAGTGGCATTGTGGAAGAGTGATGCTATGCGGGGTGACGATCCAGCTCATAAATAAAGATAAGAGCACAAGAATGTGAGATAAAAATGGAATCTGAAACAGTCCCTTTAGATAAAACAGTCCCTTTAGATAATATGTCTTCTGTATTGACAGTGCATGATTTTTCTCCTCTTTCTATGTTTATGGCTGCTGATTGGGTGGTAAAAGCCGTTATCATTATTTTGTTACTTGCTTCACTTGTGTCTTGGACAATTGCTTTTGTGAAAATTGTTGAGATCACTTTGGTAAAACGAAGAGTACGTCATGAACTTCAATTGGTTCTAAATGCTCAGACTCTTACGCGTTTGGCAGCTAGTTTGAAAGAAAGCAAAGGGGCTGGTGTGTTTTTTCTCAAAGAAGTCCTTAAAGAAGTGTATCTTTCTGCACAACAGGTTCATTTTTCTGCTCCTGAAGGGATAAACGAAAGCTCTGGTGAAAAAAACAGTGAAGGGGAAAGGGCACAAACGATTGAAGATATTCTCTTTTATGAGGAGAGCAATCAATATGAAGATGTTTCCCGCGATGTTCGCGATGCTAGGGTTCGTGATGTTCATGAAGGTTTAAAAGAAAGGGTTCATTCACTTTTGTCACGCTGCTTGCTGGCTGCTACACGCCGTGTTGCATGTGGAAGTGCTGTTCTTGCAACTATTGGCGCAATTGCTCCTTTTGTTGGTCTTTTTGCAACTGTTTGGGGAATTATGAATTCTTTTATTGGGATTGCTCAGTCTCAAACAACGCGACTTGATGTGGTGGCGCCTGGAATTGCTGAAGCCTTATTCGCAACGGCTGTTGGGCTTTTTGTGGCTATTCCCGCCGTTGTTATGTATAATAGCCTTATGCGTGCTTTGAGTGGTTATCGTAGTGATTTAGGTGATATCGCTGCTGCTCTTGAAAGGCTCTTGAGCCGTGAACTTGATAGACAAAGACAACAGAAAAGTCATAAAAAATGAAAGCAAGCCTTAATAATGATTGGGATATAGATGAGAGTGGGTTGCAAAGCGAAATCAATGTGACCCCTTTTATTGATGTTGTATTGGTGTTGCTTATTGTTTTTATGGTTGCTGCGCCTTTGGCAACATCTGCCATTTCCGTTCAGCTTCCTTCTATAACTCAAGCACCTTCAGTGGTTCAGTCTGATGAACCTCTTTATGTTACGTTGCAAAAAGATCGTTCTCTTTACATTGGTGATCATCTTGTAGAACAAGCAGCTTTGAGAGAAGCTTTGTTGAGGGAAACGACGCAAAATTTAGAGACAAAAATTTTAATCAAAGCGGATAGCGAAATTGATTATGGTGCTGTCATCGATTTATTAAATCAAATACGCATGGCTGGATATCATAAAATCGGTCTTGTAGGATTGCAAAACTCTACCAATCTTGTCTCAAGAGGTGAGATCAATAATAAAACAACAGGGGTAGCGAACGCTGCTGTCGATGGAGCGGGTGGTAACGTTGTGGGGCATGTGGATGCCGTAACAACGGGCACTGCGGGAAACGCTAATATTCCAGCCGATGTCTCTGATCAGTGATAAAAAACAGCCTTTGTTGCAGGAAGCAAAGCATATTACTCAAAGTCGTAGAGTGAAATTGATGAGGGTTCCGTGGATTTGTTAAACCAAATACGCATGGGTTTGATATTATGCAGGGGGTTCATATATCGAATCGGTTTTTTTAGGATTAAGCTCTACTCATCTTGCCGCAAGAGGTGCGATCAAGAAAACAGCAGAGGCGATTGTTGTGTATCTTAATACATCTTAAAGCCTTTTTTGCGGCGGTGTTCATAAATGGTATAACCGTAAAGCCCCCGTAAAATAATAAAAAAATCTATCAAACATCACCATCTTTACGCTTAACAAAAGAGCAAGCGAGCACCATTACCGTATTTATATTTTTTTCCCAATGTTGCAATAGTGTTTAGGACACGTATTCATTATAGGCATTTTTCCAGTTTTTATCTGCATGCTAGCCACGTTTGGAATGTGAGAAACATGCTTTTGATTGATTTAATATAAATAGGCTTGCCATAAAACAATCTTACAGTATTGAGATTTCTCATTTAAGTTGAAAGACAATTCATTATTATTATAAATCAATATGATGTATAGATTGTCGACATTACAAGTAGTGTGTGAACGCTCAATGGTTAATGCCAATGTTTTTGTTATGAGGGAGGGGTATCTGGTGATAATGAAGTTTTGTATAGTGCACGAGACGTAATTGAGAGATGCTTGTTTAGAGGTGCTTTTAGTGAAAAAACTTTGAAAGCAAATGCGCATTCCTTTTGCACTTTAAAAGCCCAAGGAGTTTTAAGTGAAAGGGTGATTAGAATAAGTGTGTGTTATATTTTAAGGATAGCGATTTTTCAGAGCTTCTTAAGTGTGTCCTGTTGAACCAAAACCTCCTGTTCCACGGCTCTCGTTATGGCTTTGGGTACTTTGCTCTGGTTCAATGGCGCAAACATTAAGTTGGGATACAGGGGCGATGACTGTTTGGGCAATGGCGCGCATGCCCCGTTTAAATGGAAAAGTCTTCTTGGCCTAAATTGATTAAGAAGGAGTTTGACTTCACTTCCGGATAGTCACACTCAATCGTTCTTGGAGTGTTGAGGTATGTAATGCCCGTGTTTTAAGGCTAAGCCAGAGCGTGGACGGATGCGTGCTTCACAAGCCCCACGTGATAAATGAAAAATGAGACCTGTTGGAATAAGTGCCCGCTGCTCAGGGGCAAGAACAAGCGTTTCTTCTTTACCAATTGCTGCTTGTAAATCCAAGACCCGCAGAATCAGCCGTTGTGTAGTGAGGAAGCTTTCTTGTCCCAAGCGTGCGATGCTGAACGGATAAAGTCAAGGGGGGTGTGAAGATTGAGAAGAGACAGGAGAAGAGTAAGGATACTTGTTTAGAGGGGCGTTTAGTGAAAAAACTTTGAAAGCAAATGCGCACTCCTTGTGCACTTTAAAAGCCCAAGGGGTTTTAAGTGAAAAGGTGATTAGAATAAGTGTGTGTTATATTTTAAGGATAGCGATTTTTCAGAGCTTCTTAAGTGTGTCCTGTTGAACCAAAACCTCCTGTTCCACGGCTCTCGTTATGGCTTTGGGTATTTTGCTCTGGTTCAATGGCGCAAACATTAACTTGAGATACGGGGGCGATAACTGTTTGGGCAATGCGCATGCCCCGTTGGATTGAAAAGTCTTCTTGTCCTAAATTGATAAGAAGGACTTTGACTTCACCACGGTAGTCACTATCAATCGTTCCTGGAGTGTTGAGGCATGTGATGCCGTGTTTTAAGGCTAAGCCAGAGCGTGGACGTATTTGTGCTTCAAACCCAAGTGATAAATGAAAAATGAGACCTGTTGGAATAAGTGCCCGCTGCCCAGGGGCAAGAACAAGCGTTTCTTCTTCTCCAATTGCTGCCCGTAGATCAAGACCCGCAGAACCCGCCGTCGCGTAGCAAGGAAGTTCTAAACCTTGTCCGTGTGCAAGACGCTGAACAAATAAAGTCTGGGCATGTGAAGATTGAGAAGAGACAGGATGGTTGTTTAGAGAGGCGTTGGTTTCAGTGTGCGACATGATCAAGGCATTTCCAAAATATGAGGTCTAGAAGAAAATGATACTTTAACAAAAGATATCTATAAAACCAAGTCGATAAAGGTGTGTGGATATAGGTTGTCCCCAGAGCTTGCTTATCATCTCTTGCTGACCTAAAATATTCCACAACACCACCTAACATCATCAAAGGCATCATCAAGGATGGCTTATGCCTAGGGGCATGCGCTTATTTGAGATCTAAATTATGGTTACAGATAAGATTTTTTAGATACTACCGATAAGAATACCCGTGGCAAAAACCAGAGCTCCCCCAATGATAACCTGTAAAGAGGCGCGCCAAAAGGGAGTGGACATGAATTTGTTCTGAATCCAGACGATGGCGCCTAGTTCAAAAAAAACAATGATAAAAGCAATAATTGTCGCTACATAAAAAGAGTTGATCAAATAGGGAAGAGTATGACCTAGTCCTCCTAATGTTGTCATAATGCCGCTGGCAAGACCTCTTTTTAATGGCGAACCACGCCCTGATAATTTTCCGTCATCATGGGCTGCTTCTGTGAAACCCATTGAAAGTCCCGCACCAATTGAAGCTGAGAGCCCTATCAAAAAAGTTTGATGCGTGTCTCCCGTGGCAAAAGCTGCGGCAAAAATGGGGGCAAGGGTAGAGACAGAGCCATCCATTAACCCTGCAAGACCTGGTTGAATCCAAGTCAAAAGTGTTTGTCTTTGCGTTTTCGAAGGCTTTTTTATGGTGGGATTTGCCGCTGTTGTTTTTTGGGAGGGATGGCGGTTCTTGCCTTTCACAAGAGAAGTTTTGTCACATAATGAACCGATAGTGTTTGCACGATTATGGCAAGAAAGGCACAAAAGTTGCTTATAATTTTTAAGCTCTTGAAGCCCCATGGCGGTAAAAACCGCGGCTTCCTTAGAGGAATAAGGTTCTAGAGCTTTTGCATATTTTAAATAGAGCGCCGCATGTTGCTCTTTTAATTTGAGCGCTTTAAGTATCACGTTTTGTGCTGAACGAAAGGACAGAGCTTTACGTTGTACAAATGAAAAAAACGATCTCAACATTTTCTGTTCCTCTGCACTTTAGAATAATTCTAAAACATAAGAAAAATAAACCGAAAGTCAATCTAAAAGTTAAAAACTGACAAATTACAAAAAGGTTGCACTGAGAAAAAAGGTGCTGGGATGTTGAGAAAGTACAAGGAGATTCATCAAATGGAGACGACAGGGGCGCATGAAAGAAATGATTACGTGAAAAAATTTAAGAGACAATGTGCTTTATTTTGCTAAAGGGGCGTTTGAATGGAGCATTTCAATGTATTGATGCTCGAGAATATAGGAAAGGAATAAGCTAGCATCATCATTCATTCGATGCGTTCAAAAGACTGTCAGCTCTTAGAATTTGAAATGATTCTTTAAAGGAGATCTTTATTCAAGGGATAAAAGCCCATTTCGCGAGGGGGCCCCCGTGAAGAGTATAGAAGGGTAGAGCGGCAAAATTTCCATGAAATAATATAAACTCCATTGAGTCTTCTTAATCTTTACGCTTCATAAAAGAGCAAGCCGGTATCATCATACACCTTAGCTCCCAGTGTTGCGACAGTCTTTAGAACGGTTCATTATAGGCATGGCATTTTATTGTACAGTTTTACGCCACTTATTCTGCTTGTGGAGGTGTAAGCCAGTATTCTTATGATATTTACGCGCATTTTAGCGTTGTTACAGCTTTTGCATTTAGGTGGATTTGTTAGCGTGTAACGAATTATCTTTTGTGCTGTGATTGCAGGGGCAGGTTTAAGGGTGGGGGTGCATAAATGAAAGAGATATTATCATATCAAATTGTTTGATCACGCATAAAAATTTATGCTTTATGAAGGGGCATTTATCGCCTTGTAACTTGCCTGATATCTTGTATGAAAGCCCAAAATTCAGTAAAATTCTCTCACTTCAAAACTTCTTATATTGAAACAATTCAAATCATTTTCTTGTGTATCACAAGGAGGGGTGTGGTTGTGGGATTGTTAAAAAGTGTGATAAGTTGCAATGTGAGGGGAGGATAATCTCCGTGTCAGTGAAGGAGATTGCTCTTAGCGTTTTAAAAAATATGTTAAGTTTCGTAGAAAAAGGCGGGGAATATATGGAAATTGATGAAAGTTTAGAATGGCTTTTACGTTCTCAAAAACTAACAATACTGCAGGCAGCGTTATTGATAGTGGGCTTGAATCCACTTATATGTGAATTTACCAACGAAGACAGACCTGAAGACAGTGGTATTTACGAAGGAGGGGAGCGAGTACCGCTCGCTAAAATTGCTTTGTTCCGAGCTGTTTATAATGAGATAGTAAGAGTAGTAGAAGAGGGAAAATTAAGGGTAGAATGGTACTATCATCGTGATTTTCGGGGGGTTCGTTTGGACGAGAATCCTATTGTTGAATATTCTTCTGTTTCCCTAGATGATTTGAAAGAATGGCTTTTATTGTGTGGTAAGAGACCTAAAGTTTTTTTTCCTGAGGATGCTGCTGCTGAGACTAAGGACCAAAAATATGCGTTTCAAGATCCAACGCATCCACGTTATGCTCCAAAGCTTGCTGCGGTTGTTGCAGCATGGGAAGCGGTGAGTGAGGCTGAGGGTGGTAAAACTGTTAAAGGAACGCTTATAAAGTGGCTTAGTGAACATGCCGTTCAGTACAAGTTGGTGGATGATGATAATTTACCAAGAGAGAAGCTCATTGAGGAATTAGCGGCTGTTGCGAATTGGGAACCTACCGGAGGGGCGCCTAAGACACCTGCCAGCTCTCTTTTATCAAAAGAAAAAAAATAAAAAGATCACTAAAATTGCGCTGTTTTTTTTGATAATTTTGAAGATAAACTCTTTTTCTGGGGGAGATTTTTACTTTTCTTCCCTAGATTATAAGTAATTGTTTTTCAATAAAAATAATTTTTATAGTGTTCCTCTGACTGTTCAGGCGGGAAAAATAGACATTTTGGGGCAGTAAAATTTACCCTGTAGTTTTCGTAACTTACCTATCTATTTTTGTTTGATTTTTTTGGGCATTTTAAAATCCAAATCAACTGAAATGGATTTAAATATGATAAAAATACTTTCTTTTTTTACGGTGCGTGGAAATGCAAAAAATTCTCAAGTAAGTGCACCGATAAATACACCAATATTGGAGCAGCCTGTTGCCGATGAGGTGGTGCGTAAATCGTTTAGAATAGGTGTATTGTCGTGTTGGTTAAAGTTTGAACTTACCCTTGTTATGGAAAAGGTCAAAGCTGAGCGCCATACGCTTTCTCCATAAAGAAATCTTGTCATCTATGAGCGAGTGAGGATTTCTCTTGAAAAATTTGCACAATAGTAAAACTCGTTAGCAAAACCCGTTCTATGGCGCAACAAAAAGGATGTCATAAATGATTATCTCATCATAAATATGCTTTAAGAATAACCCTTGCGTGGCGAAAGTCTATGGCGTAGTCGCTATAGACTTTTGCTCTGTGTGTGGTGATCAATGCTCTTGTTTATCTCTTGTCAATGCAAGTGCCCATGAAAGTGATGGGTGTCTATTGCTCCATTGTGATGCTTGGTTGTTCATGTTTAGAAACGACAAGTGTATTAAATGTGATAGGGCTGATAGAAAGGAGAACGTATCCTGTAAAAATAGGTGTGTCTTTAAAATAAAGCTGATAAACGAAATTATTTTTTTATCTACCTTTTGTATAATGAGAAAAAGGTATTCAAAGTGCAAGCATAAGCAATTTAGCAGTAAATCCCAAAATAGCTTAATATATCGTTTCTAGGAGAAGAGGAAGAAAGTCTATCTGCAAAAGCTATGTTGGGTCGTGTGACAGGTGAAATAATGCGGTTAGGGCAATAAACAATTGTTATTGGTGAAGAGATAGAAATCGATTGGGGGTTGATTTCTAGTTTATTAGAGAATTTTCTTTGTTATTTTGTCAAATACGATCGTTTGAGGTGTGGTCATATAAAGCGAAGCTTTTTTCAATCTTGGAAAGATATTCTTATTGCGGAAAATCATATAAAGTTTAAGCAACGGCAGCACGATTTTTTGTGCAATGAAATGATAAGTATGTACAATATCTCGGTAATCTCCGTGGGAAACTTTACCGGATCCAAGGTGTGGATATTGTCTTCTGCTTATCCCAAATCGCAGATATTTCAAAACAACAACGGTGGAGCAAAACAACAACGGTGGAGAATGAATGTTGGATATGTTCTAGGGAAGGTTGCAAAAAATGGCAGTTTTCAAAAAAATACCAAAAATGACGAAAGGAGCGGTTTCCCACTCCTTCGTTCCTATCTCCCCTTGCGGGGAAGCGGCCACCATTACTGATGCCGTGTATGGTGATATAGATACACTTATTTTTCTCAAAAGTCAATAGTGTAAATGCGGTAAATATTTAAGCATCAGAGCTACAACTTTATGAAAATCTTCGCAGGATAATCTTGGAACGGTACGTGAGCAACTTAAACGACTTACAGAAACTGTTGTGACATAATTGCAGATAATCCATGCTTTTTTATTCTCTATGGGAGATTGTATTGGATACGCAGCGGGATTATTGGGTTGTGATTTCGTTGAAAAAGGTAAAACTGTCACATTTCCATATAATTTTGCATTCTTAGAAAGCACTAAAACAGGCCGCTTTTTCCAAAATTCAGGGAGTATCGAATCATGAGGAAAATCGCACCAAAAAACTTGCCTGATGCGTGGTGCCGATTTGATTCGTGGTTTTATATGAGGTGGTTTTTCGTAAGGCGCATTTAAATCCCTTTCTTTTATATGCTCACGCCATGCATTATGATCATGTTCCATCATAACACATGGTTCTTCAAGTTTGGTTATATCTAAGGAAATAGGTGATAGGGTAGAAGGCTCTGTGTTCTTATCTTCAGCCATAGCAGACCATTTATATTTATTGGTCCCCTCACTTATTATTTTACGGCTTTTCTATCACGAGTTTTTATCAAAATGTTGCTTATAAGTACAGAGAGGTGAAACCATAAAATGGATGTATCTGCTTATTTTTGTCTTTTGAGTACAACGCTAGAGGAGGGATGTTGGTGACTCGTTGGTGTGGGTGGGTTGGTTTGGCGGTGGGTGGTTTTGGGTGGGGATTGGTGATTGGAGGGTTGTTGGTAGGGGAAAGCGATTGGAGAGAACGAGTGCACGCGGTTTCGTTTCTATTTTATGGTTAGAGTTTTTTATGGATTGAAAGGAGCCCTTTTGAAGTAATATAGAGGCTTATAAGGGAGAAAAATAGGCTTGAGACGACATTCCAACCGGCAAATGAGAGAAAAAGAAAGCGTGCGGATGCTTCAGAACAAGAAGGAGGATGAATGTTGTTTAATTGGTTAAGCAGCTGGTTAATGTCTGAGGTTTTTCTGACTGCGCTTAAACCACAGCTGAGGGGAGCTTCCCAAAAGCCATATTCAACACCCGCATGATAAACGGCTAAAACAAGGCTGATGCACATTAAGACAAAAACACACAAAAATAAAAGTTGTATCCAAGCAGTTATGCGAAAAAAACATGCTCCAAAACCTGCTAAGAGCAAAAATGGTATGGCTCCATAATAAGGAAAACGCTCTATGAGACATAAATCGCAAGGAAGATATCCTCCGAAATATTCAAAACCAAGGGCAATACCTATTGTGGCAGACAAGCAAAAAGCGAGAAAAAAAGCCCATAAACTTTGTTCTTTTCTGCTGGGTTCAAGATGAAGGTGTTTGTGTAAAAGTGGGTGAGAAGACAAAACGCATGCCATTAAGTCTGTTCCTTATAAAAGCTTCCTGTTTAAAAAAGCTATGAAAATCCCATAAATTAAAAGGAGGCTAACACAACCAATGAGAACAATCCATTTGAAATGCTGTACTAAAAAATTCATTGCTTTTTGTCCAAAATGTTTAATCAGCCACGCGAGAAGATAAAAACGAGCGCCTCTAGAAAAAATACAAATAAGCATGAAAAGTTCAAGACGTACACTCATAACACCGGCCAAAATTGTGACAATCTTGATGGGGGGAAGATGAAAAAAACCTGATGTTATCAGTAAAATGATTAGAAATTGCAGGGTTGCACTATTTTTCAGTGATTCAAAACTTTCAACCTTACCATAAATTTCTAAAATGGGTTTGGCAAGGGTATCATAGGCAAAATGTCCGATAAACCAACCGGCAATGCCTCCTAATACAGAACAGATTGTCGCAATCAAAGCATAGCGATAAACCCGTTTTTGATGGATAAGAAGCATCGGAATATATAAAACATCTATGGGAATTGGAAAAACAGAACTTTCAATAAAGGCAATGAAACCAAGCCAGTGTGGTGCTGTACGCCGATTTGCTAAAGAAATCGTCCAAAGCTTTAATTTGTTTAATATCATGAGGCTTTTATAAGTTTAAGAGGTAAAGACTTTACAAATGAGATTGCTATAAATCCGGTAGAGAAATCCAATAAAGAAAGTATTTCATAAAATAGATAAGAAAATGATATGAATTCTTAAAAAATGAGAAGTCTTCTGTTGACGAATCTGTTCTTCTTCATATAGTGCAAAGGAATAATCGACAAGTCTGTCTTTTATAGTCCTGTCTTTTATAGCAGTGTGCGGGTGTGGTGGAACTGGTAGACGCGCCAGACTCAAAATCTGGTTCCGAGAGGAGTGTCGGTTCGAGTCCGACCACCCGCACCACTTCATAAATATTTTCCTTTATCCTGTTATGGCGCATCGCTTTGATTTATAAAACATGGGGGGTATAAAACATAGGGGGATTTATAAAACATGGGATTTATAGACCGTGTTCAATGTTTTGCATGTTGAATGAAAAACCTCGAATACCGTAGGATTCTCTCATTTCAAGTCTGCTTATAGTAAATCAACCAAAATCATGTCGCTCGTACGTTACAAGCTAGATGAGCTCTCGCGTGGAGTGAAATTTTACAAAAAATGAATAAAAATGCCTCTTATGCCGTTTCAAGGGCATCATTGGAGGTAAAGTATATGATGGATGGTGCCAGCTTGCATTTTTATGAAGTGTAGAGATGGTGCTCTATAGATTTTATATTCTTGTAGGTGCTGTCGCAAAATGGGCTTGAGGGTTTTGAGAGATGTTTCTTTAAAACACGCATGTGAATTGGCAACCAAAGTGTCTTGGATTTGAGTGTGTTTGGTTTGAAGCGTTGTCGTATGACATGAGGGGCGTGATCGCCAAAAAGATATGTGAGCAACAAAAGCATGGGGTAGTGCGTAATCTCCACTCTTTAAAAGACAGGAGCTTTAGAGGCTTAAAAAATAGTGCTTTAGAGGCTTTATAGATTTTATATTCTTGTAGGTGCTTTCGCAAAATGGGCTTGAGGGTTTTGAGAGCTGGTTCTTTAAAACACGCATGTGAATTGGCAACCAAAGTGTCTTGAATTTGAGTGTGTTTGGTTTGAAGCGTTGTCGTATGACATGAGGGGCGTGATCGCCAAAAAGATATGTGAGCAACAAAAACATGGGGCAATGTGTAATCTCCTCTCTTTAAAAGACAGGAGCATGAGAGGCTTAAAAGATTATGCTTTAGAGGCTTTCGAAAGTCGTAAAGCAGAGGGAAATGGTAAGGTTGGAAATTGGTTTTTTACCTTGACAACTTCATGTTCTCTCCAAATGAAGCTGTCTTCTCGTTACAGAAATTACATAAACAGAGAACCGCAATATTCTCTCTCCACTCTTGGCATATAATAGCGGTAAAATACTGTTGTTTGAAGTGTGGTCATATAGGGCATACTTCCTTGAAACGTTACAGTATTTTTTTCGGTGTGTGTTGGATATTCTTCAGTGTTTATCTTGCTTGAGATTTAAGGGCATTCCATGAGGAGGAACCCAAAGAAGCCCGCCCAAGATCCCCCAATATCTCCCAAGAGTCTCCAAGGGTTTTTGTGCTTTTATAAACGGACATGGTGTTTAAAAATGGGTGTTTAAAAATGGGTGTTTAGAATCTTTATCCTTTAAGAGCGGGGAGGCCAAGTCAACATCATCTTATAAAACTGCAATTGATGCACAATATCTATATTTATTTTAAAGAAATATCTCTTAAATAACGGCTCTCATTTATTTTACGATGGCACCCAGTGGTATGATGGTAAAGCTTTTATATTCCAAAGGCATTACATGAAAGGCTGAGAGGATAGGAGCTTGCTTTAAGAGAGGGAGAGGCTTTATTGTTTCGTGACTATTTGTTTACAGTTTAGTACAGGTTTTTAGAATCTACGTCTTTTTAGGGGGAAAGGGGCATTAAAAAACCCCGTTTTTAACAGGGTTTTTTAATCGTTCAATTTTTCTACAAAACTTAGAATTTATAAGCGATACCAAAGCGAACATCATGCGTTTGAGAAGAGATTTTAAGGTTATCGTTTGCAAATTTCTTTTTAAAAAAATCTGAATAACGATATTCTGTCCGCATAATGATATTATCTGTCATTGCAAGATCAAAACCACCACCAACAGTGTAACCAAACATTGTTTTTGTCTCATCTAACACATTGCCAGAAGCAAAAATTGTCGAATCTTCTTGCGATTTTGATAAAAGTGACATGATATATTGCATCTGTCTATAGGCTATACCCCCTGCAATATAAGGCATAAGACGATGGGAAGCAAAACCAATACGCGCGCGCGTGGCACCAGACCACGTTTCTTTCAATGTTACACTGCTAACAACAATGTCACCATAGTTGGATATCGTTTCACCCTGAGCTGCAGGTTTTATGATAGGAATCCCAGCTTTTTTAAAGGCAATGTTAATGGAGTTTGATTCATCTAGAATTTTCTTTCCATTGTCTGTTTGGGTGCTTTTCCTTCCAGACCAGACCATATCGGTATCAAAACCGAAAACAAGATCTCCCAGATCAATATTAGAACCTGCATACAAACCTGCTCTCAATCCTGATAGTTTCGGTGATAAATCTCTATCAACCCAAGCCCATTTTCCGCCCCTAGCTTCTTGTGCGTAATTTAGAGTATTTTTATTGGAAAAATATCCAATTTGTCCTCCAAAATAAAAACCAGACCAAGAAAAAGGTGCAGAAACAGTAACCGGTGAAATACGTGACGATGAAACATCTTGCAATGAAACCTTCGGTTCTGATTGCTTAAAGATTACCGTATCTGCTGCTTGCGCTGTTGAAGCGGTAATGAAGGTGAAAATAGATAGTGCAACTAAACATTTTGTTTTCATAAAAACGTCCCCAATTTATTTCAGATACAAATCGTATTATATACAAATTGGTTAAAAAAATCTATAATTAATATCATTATGAAAACTAAAACACTCAAAAACTCTATAATTATCCATATTTAAGCGTTCTTAAAACTTGTTTTCATGCTATTATGCCGGGTTTATATTGATTTTTCAGGATTTTTTTATACGCCTTCAGTGTTCTCTGTGTTTTAGAAAAAATTATAGTATAGTAAATAAGCTTTTTACTTATTAAAAAACATTATTTTATATATATTAAAACACTTTTTGTTATTAAATGTATTATCCATTATGATTGACATCAATGTGCTTACATATTCAATTGATCGTAAAAAATGCATATTGGCACCATCATATTCTTTGCTCGTTTCTGATATTGCATAGCTTTGTATTGCGATAGCCTTTTGAGCACTTGAGGGGATGAGCGACTTTATTTCTTTTTTATCTATATGCCACTTTTGCTTATGATAATCCAAGCGAATAGTTTTGATTGATTGAATGGAATACGAAGAATAAGAAGGAGTAAAGTGCGAGAATCTCAAGTCTCATGAGGTTTCTTATACGTCATGTAAAACGGATAAACTCTCCGTTCCGTTCGCTTAAAGACGGAACGTGGATGAGAGCCTAAAAACTGAATGTCGTTGGCGATTTTAAAGAGATTAGCGCGTGCCATTCAGGTTTTTGTGGAAATGGGTGAGGGCGCTATAATGGGCAAATGCCTCCAATTTCTTGCGAGCTGTCAAGGATATCCCCGTTAGAGAGCTGATTGTTTCAGCAAAGGTCAAAACCTTTCGGTGCATTGAATTTTGTTCCAACAGCTGTTCCTCTATTGAGCACTCCCATCTTCACGCTTCATAAAGGAGACATTTCTCAATGTTCCTAAATCCATTTCATGACAGCGATTGTGAATGGTATAATAATAAATCTATTGAGCATCTCTTTTACGCTTCATAAAGGAGCACGCCGGTACCATTACTATATTTGCTAGTTCGTGGGGTTGTTGTGACAGTCCTCTCCACAATGTTGTGACAAGAGGCCCCTTTTGTCCGTTGTGACAGTCCTTGGCACTTGAGGTGGTTCATTAGAGGCGTTTGTAGTCCTTATCGGATACAATTTCTATTCATACATTCATTGCGTTTGTGATGTGCAAGTCAGTGATTTTGATTGATGCAACATGGGACCGATTTAAAATGAGAAAATCTTACGGTCTTTAGGATTCTCGTTCAATATGGATAACGCTAGATTATCATTATAAATAAACACATTATCTCATTGAGATAAGAGTTATCTACCCAATGTTATCAATAATGATAACATTGTAAAGCGTAACTACGATGAATTCATTAATCTTTTTATACTTCGATTGAAATTATGTCTATTAATACCGATAATACCGATTTTTTTGAGCTAATTCTGTTTGGTTGATAGCTAATAGATTTTCAAAATCAAGACGCGAAGCTAGAATGAAAAACACCTTAAGGTCATATCCATTTAAATCACTTTCTGCCAGTATAGCTATTGGGTGTTGAGCTATGACTATCCATGCCTTTGCAAAACCGTTGTGCCTTTTAAGTACAATATAAGCAACAAAACCACCCATAGCATAAATGCGGCTCAGAGCCTAAAATGAACGCTGTGGGTAATTGTTATCGGTCATCATCGGGGTGTAAACACCCCGATCTTTTGACAGAAAGATTTGTTTTAAGATGTTTGCATCTTTTTTAGTGGGTTGTTTATTGGGGAGCAATCATCTTTTTAGGATCAACTAATCGGTCATAATCCTCTACAAAAACCCCTGCTTTTAATGCTTCGGTGCGCAAAGTTGTATCATTTTTATGCGCTGCTTTGGCAATTTCAGCAGCTTTTTCATAGCCAATTTCTGGTGCAAGAGCTGTGACTAACATGAGTGAGCGCTCCATGAGTGAGTGAATATGAACACGATTGGCTCGTAATCCTTGAATGCAATGCATATCAAAAGAACGCATGCAATCACCAAGAAGGGTAATTGATTGTAAAACGTTATAGCCAATAACAGGTTTATAAACGTTGAGTTCAAAATGTCCTTGGCTTGCGGCAAAGGTTACGCTGGTGTGATTACCAAAAACTTGGCATGCGACCATGGTTAAGGCTTCACATTGCGTGGGGTTGACTTTGCCGGGCATAATAGAAGATCCGGGTTCATTTTCAGGAAGACTGAGTTCCCCTAAACCGGAACGTGGACCAGAGCCTAAAAACCGAATGTCATTGGCAATTTTAAACAGATCAGCAGCGAGAGCATTCAAGCTCCCGTGGAAATGCGCAAGGGCGCCATGATGGGCAAGTGCTTCAAATTTATTGCTGGCAGTTTGGAACGTTATTTCTGTGAGAGTGCTCACTGTTTGCGCAAAAGCAACGTCAAAACCTTTTGGCGCATTCAGCCCTGTGCCAACAGCCGTACCACCTTGAGCAAGCATTTGGACATCGGTTAGAGCATTTTCAATACGCTGAAAATTGGCTTCTAATGCGGCACGATAGCCTGAAAATTCTTGCCCTAAGGTTAAAGGGGTTGCATCTTGCGTATGGGTGCGGCCGATTTTAATGATATCTGCAAATTCTTGCTCTTTTTGTTTTAATGTCGCAATAAGAGCTTCAAGGATTGGCAGTAAGTGTTGGCGTGTTTGCAACGTGGTGGCAATGTGAAGCGCCGTGGGAAAGGAATCGTTCGATGATTGGCTCATGTTGACATGGTCATTGGGATGAACTGGTTTTTTGCTTCCAAGTTTTCCTCCCAAAATCTTACTAGCACGATTAGCAATGACTTCATTGACATTCATATTGCTTTGTGTGCCAGAACCTGTTTGCCAGACGGACAGTGGAAAATGCGTATCAAAATCGCCAGCAAGCACTTCATCAGCGGCGGCAATAATTGCTTTTCCAATATTTTCTGGTAGTTTTCCTTTGCCCATATTTACAATCGCTGCTGCTTTTTTGACAAGGACTAAGGCATAGATGATGGCAAGAGGCTGCTTTTCACTGCCAATATTAAAATTATGCAGAGAACGTTCAGTTTGTGCGCCCCAATAACGATCTTGACGTACCGAAATCGTTCCAAAGCTATCCGTTTCCTGACGTGTTTCAACCATGATAAGATCCTTTTTTGTTCACGGGTTCTCAAAAAAGATAGATAACGCGAAAGTGCAATAAGAGGCAAGACTTTGAAGCTTCATTTAGAGAAATTATTTTTATGGCTATTCTTGACATTGAGAGATGCCGATTTTATATCTAACACATGCTAGCACTCGTAATTTGAGAGTGCTAGCAAGAACTTTTAAGATTAATTCAATTATGTTCAGTTTTAAGGATTTAAAACATGGCTAATATACAATTCCGCCCACTTCACGACCGTGTCGTTGTCCGTCGGGTTGAATCTGAAAATAAAACGGCTGGTGGGATTATCATCCCTGATACAGCAAAAGAAAAACCCCAAGAAGGCGAAGTGATTGCTGTTGGCAATGGCGCTCTCGATGATAACGGAAAGCGCGTGCCTTTAGAAGTCAAAACAGGAGACCGTATTTTGTTTGGAAAATGGTCTGGAACTGAAGTCAAGATTAATGGGGAAGACCTCCTCATCATGAAAGAATCTGACATTATGGGAATTATGGGCTAATTGAAGCACTTAGTTTTTCATTGTGTACTATTTTGAGAAAACTCCAAGGAGAAATTAAATGGCTGCTAAAGAAGTCAAATTTGGCCGTGAAGCGCGTGAGCGTTTGTTGCGCGGTGTCGACATCCTTGCTAATGCTGTTAAGGTGACACTCGGCCCTAAAGGTCGCAATGTGGTGATTGATAAATCATTCGGTGCGCCTCGTATCACAAAAGATGGTGTATCCGTTGCAAAGGAAATCGAACTGGAAGATAAGTTCGAAAATATGGGTGCACAAATGTTGCGCGAAGTTGCTTCTAAAACCAATGATATCGCTGGTGATGGAACAACAACAGCAACTGTTTTAGGACAAGCTATTGTGCAAGAAGGTGTTAAAGCTGTTGCTGCGGGCATGAACCCAATGGATCTTAAACGTGGGATTGATGCTGCTGTTGAAGAAGTGGTGGCAAACCTCTTCAAAAAAGCAAAAAAAATCCAAACTTCAGCAGAAATTGCACAGGTGGGAACAATTTCCGCTAATGGCGCTGCTGAAATCGGTAAAATGATCGCTGATGCTATGGAAAAAGTGGGCAATGAAGGCGTCATTACCGTGGAAGAAGCTAAAACCGCTGAAACGGAATTAGAAGTCGTTGAAGGAATGCAATTTGACCGTGGGTATCTTTCCCCTTATTTTGTCACAAATGCTGAGAAAATGGTCGCTGATCTTGATGATCCTTACATTCTCATTCACGAAAAGAAATTGTCTAATTTGCAATCTCTTCTTCCTGTGCTTGAAGCTGTTGTTCAGTCTGGAAAACCACTTCTCATTATCGCTGAAGATGTGGAAGGTGAAGCTTTGGCAACGCTCGTTGTCAACAAATTGCGTGGTGGTTTGAAAATTGCTGCTGTAAAAGCTCCTGGATTTGGTGACCGTCGTAAAGCAATGTTAGAGGATATCGCTATCTTGACATCCGGACAGGTTATTTCTGAAGATGTGGGCATTAAACTTGAAAATGTCACTTTGGATATGCTTGGACGTGCAAAGAAAGTGAATATTTCTAAAGAAAACACCACCATTATTGATGGTGCTGGACAAAAGAGCGAAATTACTGCTCGCGTCAATCAAATCAAGGCTCAGATTGAAGAAACAACTTCTGACTATGACCGTGAAAAATTGCAAGAAAGACTTGCTAAACTCGCTGGTGGTGTTGCTGTTATCCGTGTGGGTGGTGCAACAGAAGTTGAAGTGAAAGAAAAGAAAGACCGTGTTGATGATGCTTTGAATGCAACACGTGCTGCTGTTGAAGAAGGTATTGTTGCTGGTGGTGGTACCGCATTGTTGCGTGCAGCAAATGCGTTGACCGTTAAGGGAAGTAATCCTGACCAAGAAGCTGGTATTAGTATCGTTCGTCGTGCTCTACAAGCACCAGCGCGCCAGATTGCAAGCAATGCTGGTGAAGAAGCCGCTATTATTGTGGGCAAAGTGCTGGAAAATAATGCTGACACTTATGGTTACAATACCGCAACTGGTGAATTCGGTGATTTGATTGCTTTGGGAATTGTTGATCCTGTGAAAGTTGTGCGTTCTGCTCTTCAGAATGCGGCTTCAATTGCGAGCCTTCTGATCACAACAGAAGCAATGGTTGCTGAAGTTCCA